>JABFXN010000088.1 GCA_013361705.1 Acidobacteriaceae bacterium | reverse complement strand
GGGCTGGCATCCTGAATCTAAAGTTCGCGCAATAAATATCAGAATCAGTTGCCATCCAATGCAAAAAGCAGGTCGTTCGCTTATGCTCGGCCGTTGCGCGCAACCGTTTCGCACCAAGGGTGGCGAATGTCTTGTTTAAGGGGACGGCTTCAGCCGTCCCATACAGAGCCCACACAGACGGCGGCTTTACCCGCTGAGGTCAAGTTTCCGATACATCGCCCTCAGCGGCTAAAGCCGCATCTTTTCTCCGCGCTGCACCGGCACGGCTGAAGCCGTGCCCTTAAGCAAGACCGGTTCGAGCTTCGCTCGAATGCCCCTAGATTCGACCTGCCACTTATTCCCAGTAGCAGGAAAAATGCTTTATTTAGCAGAGGCGCGCCCAACCGGATACCGGTACGGGGCCCGTCCGGTCGACTCGCGAATGATCAGCTCCGGCTCGACGGCAATGTCGTCGCCATCGCGCTCGCCTTTGAGACGATTAAGAAGGACTTTG
The DNA here is from genome assembly GCA_013361705.1 of Acidobacteriaceae bacterium. GTDB lineage: Bacteria > Acidobacteriota > Terriglobia > Terriglobales > Acidobacteriaceae > Terriglobus. Next base: position 10,255 of record JABFXN010000088.1, on the reverse strand, counting down.
GCGGCGGTTTCGCCCATCTCCTGCAGCGGCTGGCGGATGGTGGTGATCGATGGCCGGGCGAAGACCGAGACGCGGATGTCGTCGAAGCCGATGATGGAGACATCCTCCGGCACGCGAAGACCAGCGTCGCCTACCGCACGGATGGCGCCCAGGGCGGCGATGTCGTTGAAGCAGACGATGGCAGTGAAGTCGCGTGACTGCTTCATCAGCTTCTGCACCACGGTGTAGCCCAGCTCCGGCGAGGTGATGTCGCGGTCGAGCTGCATGACCAGACCTTCGGGGATGGAGATCTTGAAGCGCTTGGCTGCTTCCGACATTGCCTTCCAGCGGCTTTCGGAGTCGGAGCTGAAGGCCTGTCCACGGATGAAGGCGATGCGCTTGTGGCCAAGGTCGCGAAGGTGACGCATGGTCAGCTCGGCGGCGTGTTCGTGGTTCAGCATCACGTTGGTGATGCCGGGAATATGCGCATGGCCGGCGACGGCGACACAGGGCACCTGCAGCGACCTGGTCAGGTGCGTATCGATCGCGATGAAGCCCTGCACGCCGCGCGAGATCAGCATCTCGATGTAGGCTTCGGTCTTCTCTTCGCTGTGGCGGTGCTGTGCGATGAGGTAGGAGTACTGGTTGCGCTCCAGCTCACTGGCGACGCCGCTGAGCACCTGGGCGTGGTACTCCTCGCCGACCAGGGGAAGAAGGATGCCGAAGGTGCGGGTGTCCTGTTGGCGCAGCGAGCGCGCGAGAAGGCTGGGGCTGTAGTTGAATTCTTTGGCCGCGTCTTTGATGCGCTGGCGTGTGGCCTGCGAGATGGAGCGGCCGGGGACGTCGTTCAGCACGACGGAGACGGTGGAGGGGTCGACCTTCAGGTAGGCGGCAAGCTCCTTGAGGCTGATGCGTTTCCCCGCGACGGACGGCTTTGCCGGCGCCTGCTTGCGACCACGACCTTTTGTCGATTCGGACACTCTTGACTGGACCAGGAAACACTTTCAAAAAGTAGCGGGCCGGTTGGCTGGCAACAGGCCCGCTCTCAGTATGCAGAATTTATTGCCGTACACGGCACATCTCTTTTCGACGTGCTTTTACGCCGGTCGGGTTACATGACCTAGTCGTATCGACGAATTGGCCTCTACTGAAGAACTATAGAGCGGGCCTTCAGCCCTTTAACAATCTTGTGGGCACCGAACCTGGGGCGTTGCCCCAGGCTGGTATAGAACGCGCCTTCAGCGCTAACAAAACTCGAATCGAATATGCCGATACGCCCTACGCTGTGGTCGCGCTGATCAGGACAAAGCTGACGCTGGTCTTGGTGACGCGCTTGTGAGGCGTCATGCGAGGGATGAAGAAGTAGTCGCCCTTCTTGAGCGTGACGGCGGTCGCACCTTCGGAGTCGGGGCAGAGGAACTCACCCGGCTTGGTCTGACGCGGATTCTTCGGGGTTCCGCCGACATAGTACGTCGCCTCGCCCTCGAGGATCTGGAAGACATGGTCACGGGTCTGGTGATACTCAAACTCGGGAGAGGCCTTGGCGACCTCGTTGGTCAGCACCATGGTCACGGCAGTTCCCTTGCCATCGACCAAGTCCTTGTTACCCGGCTTCTGATGGACGGCCTGCAGCAGCTCCGCCAGCTTCTCCGCGGTAATCGGCTGGAAGGCTACCGGAGGTCCTGAAGGAGCGGCCTGCGCAGCGGCGTCTTTGGAGGACAGGGCGGCAGCGCCCAATCCAAGCGCAGCAGCAGACGCGGAACCGAGGAACGAACGGCGGGACGAACGTGTCTTCATACGTGAAAGCCTCTTTTCGAGCATCAGAGTATCAGGTTGGGGAAATGATCGGCTTAGGAACAGGTCAAGGAACCATGTCTGGTCAGGAATGGGTGCGAGATCCCGGAAATAAGAAGGTCGTGATAGTCTCAGTCACCTGCTCCAAGATCTGCGCCATGCGGGCAGAAGGTTTCCGACCAAACTCTTTGAATTGCGACAACCATTCCAGAAGGCCGCCGAGCACATCGGGATCACGCAGGGTCCGATTCTGCAGCGCGTAGATAAAATCGAATTGTTCGCTCTCAGCGCTATGTACGATGCTCTCCAGGTCGTCGATCAGAATAACCGTCAGTGATCGAACAACAACTCCCGGACGTATTTTCTTCTCCGCGAAGAACCGTTGAAATTGTTGGTTGAGATACCAGTTAAGGAACGGTACACGCAGGATGTGGTCTTGAAGGACTAAGACGGGAAGAACCGCTCGAACGGTGGCAGTGTCCATGTCCGTCAGCTCCCACCGATCCGTTTCCTCTACGGCGAATGCGCTTCCGATCTTATCTGCCAGTTGCTGACAGCCAATAGTCATCTTCTTGTCGAGATCGGCAAGGAAGATAGAAGAATCGCCAGAGTAGCGCGCGTTGCGCGCCACAAAGCCCCCCTTGTACTCGGCTGCGATCATAACGCCGCCCTTCAACACGATCCCATCGAACGACTCGTTCCCGTTCTTCTTCCATTTAGGCGCCGGAAAATAAACTACGGAAGGATCCGTCTTCATTCCGCCCAAAAGCCAGTGAACATATTCTTCAAAGAGGGCTCCCCAGGCATTGAAGAGGGATTGCCGTAGTTTCATCGGAAGAGCGTCGTGGAGAGCCCACTGAACCCCCGTGTGGCACTTCTCAAGCATGAATGTCAGATCGGTGGGTACGAGCTTGTTATCCTCTAGGGCGACCAAAGGAGTTGAGCGAAATTCCACAAAGTCGTACCGCGCATCTGTCCCTCTCACGGAAACCATCTTCTCCTTGAGGATTTGTGGAGCCGCCGCAATAATTGCAAGTACCCTTTCCAGCTCCTCCTGGCTGATAGCAGAATCGCCTCGAAGGATGCTGGGAGTAATCATCATGTAGTTTGGGTCCGGCTCCAGTGCAGAACCTATATTCAAGAAGTAGGCATACAAGGTGAATACGATAAAGAGCCAATGCTCTAGAGTGATCCCTAGACGACTTGCGAACTCACCTTCGAGATCGAATCCGCCCGTTCTTTCCGCAATCCTCGCCTTAACTACAGGGGCACGAAGCAGAATGCGATACATGATCTCCAAGCGGGGGATTAAGTGTTCCGCGCGTGGTGGGTTCGCCAGCTCGAAACTGGACAACCATTGGGTCATCAACTCGATTCGCTGGTCATTCTTGGTGCCAGCCTGTAAGGCTTGAGCTTGCTCTGCACTCACCAGCAAACTGTTCACCATCAGACAGGCACGTCCGATCAGATAGCGGATGCGCTCGTCGTCCTCGTCTACAGGAAATGGTTCAGGGTCTCCGCCTGCGATGACAATCCGCATGACATTGAGAAGGCCTTCGGGCAAGATGATGGGACGTTCATCGCATCGTGCATTCGGAAATCGGACTTTCAATCGGGCCAAGCACTCATCGTCCAGATGCATCGCCAGCATCTTTTCCTGGAGTTTTCCGGAGTCTTGCAAGCGGTCCTGCATCACTACCCTCAAACATTGATTCAGCGACGTCAATCTATACATAGCGTGTCGAAGCGGGATGCCTCTAAGAAGAGACACAAGTTCGTCCATGGTGGGTTTGTGGTCGAAGAGGTCTTCGAATCGCAGATAGAGTTTCGGTTCCATGCCACCTCACTTTCACTAGCTCTGGATCTCGGCATCGTCTAAATCCGCACCATCTCCCGCGGTAAAAACGAGCGTCGGGAAATAGCGATGAAGAGCTCTTTCTGCATCCTGTGTCGCCGGAATGGCGCTCTCAATCAAGTCGGGAGCTCCATATTCGGATACGTGCGGATAGAGCCTGTTGATTTCCGCCATGGGTGCAAGGACACCGCGCTTGGTGTGCCCGAACTCTGGAAGTGCGTCGATGATGCCTTCTGTCCTTTGGTCGGCGAGTGCAACACGCAACGTATCCACGTACCCGATGTAGATGATCCCGACTTCACCGTGTGGGATCTGTTCGATGGCCTCCCCAAGATGGCGTACAACGTTCCGCGCTACCGCGGACATATCGTCTGGATGCTCGAGACGCCAACGAACGCAAAGCGGCATTTTGATGGAATTCGCTGTAGGGCCAAACTGCCCCTCCACGAGAAAGAACAGCCCATCCCATTCCGAACCTGTCTCGGTAGCATCTGGCATGAGCTCTTCGAGATAAGCAGGGCAGAACGCCCTCATTGTTGTCGAGAGCTTCATTTCGACTGGGAGAGGAAGCCATTCGGCCGATCCCCAAGCGTAGCTACCACGTTGGAACGGGTTGAGGCTGCTCCAAAGTTGTCGAAGGTCTTCGCAGATAACCGCAGCATCAAGGGACCCGACACGGGACGTTAAGGAAAGACGGAGTTCTCCAAGGATCGGATTGCCTTTCTGTCGTTCAATCTGGAACCAATCACGAATAGGTCGCATCAAGGCCACGGTCTGATTCTCAACCTCGGACTGTCTACTCTGGAGTTTGCACTCCATCACAACGGGAAAGTGCATGTCATGCACTCGCAAGTCCGGGGTTTTCGAGCCGGGATGAGTCGGGATGAAAGAGACTTTTCGGCCCATGTCAGCCGCACCTGCGGCGACAAGGAGTTCGTAGATGCGGGAATCGACTTCCCGTCCGGGTGCCTTCCGAAGTTCGAGTAGCTTTTCAATCCCACCGTCGACCTTTTCCAGAGCCGGAAGCATCATGCAAAGCATGGCGATCTGTGGCACAAGAGAAGGGGCTTCGTATATGTCGAAATGAGGAGTCTCCACAAGCAACGCGACGGCGAGTGCCAAGCCGTATGAAAAACGATCTTCGATGACTGGATCAGCGGAAAGATGTCCGAGGAGAAACGGCGGCGTCGCTGTGCGACCGCGCATAATTGCCATCGCCTTCACCAATTGACGCTCAATCCAGGCCGGCGGAAACAGGTCAAGCAATTGTTCCAAATTTTGTTGGAGCGCCGTTTCAATATCGACGCTATCCTTCGGCACCGTGGCTGGTTCCAAATCCTTCTGCCAAAGACGATTCTTCTGCGACGGTAGTTTCTTCTCAAGAGTGTCAGGATCGATCCCGTGTCGCAGCAAGAACTCATCAAACATGCGCGAAGCCGCATTCAAAGCTTCGCCGGCGCTAACCATCGCCGCCTCCGCGCGCAACAACGCCTCGGCGGCTTCCTGAGAGCGGTGCCTCTCCAGATCTTTCCATGCTTGACTATGGGCATTGATAGCAGCTTGAGTGCTTACCTGACGCTCGAACATGAGATCTGTGATTGCCTGTAACTCGGCCTCGATCTCTGGCGGAAGTTCCAAAAGCTCTTCTGTGTTCATGGATAGCTATCCTTCATGACGAAAAACAAGTGGAAAGGGCTGGCCGCACGCGATCGTCTGAGTGAAAAGAGATCAGCACATCAGACGAACAAGAAGGTGCTGAGCCGTATGTCACTCCTGGATTTGAGAGATGGGAACTGATTTTAGGCAGCAATTGAATTGCTGTCGAGCGCAGATTCCGCAAGACTATACCTCACTGACGCTAAGAATGCAGGCGCTTCGATATTTCGGGAGCTAGTTTTTCAAGCACTTTCATGCCGTTGTCGCTGTTGGTCATCAGGACGAAGCCGGAGCGGTCTGCGGCGCAGGCCTCTGCGATGCATTGGAAGCCGGGATTCGCGCCGTCGTGTCCGAAGTAGACGCGTTTCGGTGTGCGTGCGATTCGCCAGCCGAGTCCCCAAGCGATGGTGTAGTTGTCCGCCTTGCTGACTTCGATCTGGGGAGTCGTCATCTCTCGCAGGCTGGCTGCACTGAGGTGATGATCGTCTTGTGGTTTGGGATCGATGATCTGCATCAGGAACTTTGCGTAGTCGGCGGGAGTGGTTATCAATCCACCGGCGGCGCCGTAGCGTGCGAGATCGGTGGCTCGGCTGGTTCCATAGGGTAACGGATTTCCGTTTGCATCATGGGGACGTGCGCGGCGTTTGGCAAAGTGCCGGTTCAACACGTAGCCGCTGCAGGTCATGCCCAATGGTTTGATGACCCTGGATTCCATGAATTCGCCGAAGTCGGTTGCGCAGACCTTTACTCCGCCTTCGAACTGGCCGCACTGCTTTGGGTCGGTGTGGCCGATGAGATCGGTGACGACCGATTGGAGGTAGTAGTATCCCTCGCCGGAGTACGACCACCGCTCGCCGGGGTTGGATGCGATTCTTAACGGCTGCTCCGGCGAGCGCCAGTCGGGGACGAGGCCGCTGGTGTGCGAGAGGATGTGTCGTGCGGTGATGCGGTTGATGCGGGGATCGCTTTCGAGGAGCCGACGGCTGGTGTAGGTGGTGAGGGGAGTATCGAGTGAGAGCGTGCCCTGCTCGCATAGTTTCAGAACCAGGTAGGCAAAGACGGGCTTGCTCATCGAGGCGGCTTCGAAGAGCGTGTTGCTGTCGACAGGTGCGCCTGATGCGCGATCGGTGATGCCGAAGCCCTGGAGCCAGGTGATTTGGCCATTTTTGAAGACTGCGAGGGAGAGGCCTGGGACGTTGTTGGACTTCAGGAGTGAGGGGATTTGGGCTTCGAGGTCTTTGAGTTGGGATTGCGATTGGGTGGTTAGAAGCCATGCGGTGGTGGCGGTGAGGAAGGCTCTTCGGTTCATTGGGCCTCCGCTGGAGTTGTGGCGGGATAATGATAGCGGGTGGCTCGGCTGTTGATAGTCGCGGAGTTTGTTGCTGGAGGCGGAGAAGAGACCGGGGAGGGAAGATGAAGGCAAAGACACTTGCAGTTGTAGCCGGCGCCGTGTTCGCCGGGATCCTACTATCGAACTCCCGTTCCGAGGCCGCTGAGATTCATTCGGACCGCCTGGTGCGGCTGGCCGAATTGGAGATCGATCCGGCACAGTTGGCCGCCTATCGAGCGGCCCTCCGCGAAGAGATTGAGACCTCCGTGCGAGTGGAGCCAGGCGTTCTCGCCTTATATGCGGTTGCGGTGAAGGACCACCCAAACCAGATCAGGCTCTTCGAGATGTATGCGAACCCGGCAGCCTATCAGGCGCATCTGCAATCGGCGCATTTCAAGAAGTACAAAGGCGCGACTGCGGAGATGGTGAAGTCTCTGCGGCTTATTGAGACTGAGCCCTTGCTGCTTGAGTCGAAGTGATGGGCAGCTACTGCCGCGGCCAGCGAAGCTGGCCGCGGACCCCGTTCGGCTCAGCGACGACAACATTTGTGGCAAGAATTTCTGAAAGCACCATAGCGGCGAATTCGCTTTCAATTGAGAACTATAGATCGGGCCTTCAGCCCTCTTTTCTTTTGTTGCCGGAAACCTGGGGCGTTGCCCCAGGCTGATATAGATCGCGCCTTCAGCGCTTTTTGTGCCCGGTGTCCATCTCGAGACCCAATCGAACCTCACGAGGCATTCGCAACTTTGGTGCGAACTGGCTGCACTGCGTGCAGCGGGAAAAGCGGGTCCTTCGCCTGTGGCTCAGGATGCCAATATCTGTGAGGCACCACGCTGGAATTCTGGCGTAACTCATAGCGGAACGGCCTTCGCGACTAGACTGTTGATGGCGGCTGCGGTTCTTCTTGAGTGCAGTTGCTGTGGAACGTGCAGAGGACACAAGTCTTATGCAGCCCCTTTCCGAGCGACCTGCGATTCCGAATGCTCCGCGGTTCTATGTCAGTGAGCGGCAGCCGATACGGCGTTCTGCTGTGCTGCTCGCGATGGTGATGGCGGTTGTTGTGCTCTTCGCGGTTGCGTATGCTCTGCGGCACAATGGGCACACTCGTTTCAGTCAGGACGACGATGAGGTTTCGCGTGCTTCCGCAGGCGGTTCTTCGGCGAGGTCGCACGACGACGACAACGACGATCCGAACCAGATCGATACCATCGTGCTGGCCGATGCGGCGGAGGCTCCGGTGCCGGCGCGTAAGGGAGATTATGTGAGCCCGGTTCATCCCACGCTGCTGGTGCATCTGCCGCGTTATGGGAATCAGACGGGGCTTATTCCTGATACTCCGTCAGGTCATCTGCTTTATAAGTGGCTTGCGGCTTTCAACCAGGCGAGTGCGCCGGCGCTGACGGAGGCTGTTCCCACGCTGGCGAGCGACGATGTCGTTGCGGCGCAGATGGATCTGCGGGAGCAGACGGGTGGGTTTGCTCTGCTGTCGGCGAAAGAGGTGCAGCCTGGGGTGCTGGTGTTTCGGCTGCATAGTCAGAAGCCGCCGGCGTTTGAGGTGTTGGGGACGTTGCAGGTGCGGGCTGGGTCGGATCCGGCGAGTGTTGCTAGTTTTAGTTTGCGTGGGGTTGAGGCGAGGTCGGTTCGGCGGTGAAGTGATTGCCCTCAGGGGCTGAAGCCCCTTTCTTTGGCAGTTGGTACGGGACGGCTGAAGCCGTCCCCTTAAGCAAGGCATTCGCACCTTCGGTGCGAACTGGCTGCACTGTGTGCAGCGGAGAAAGCGGGTCCTTCGCGTTGCTCAGGATGACAAATTAGAGGGCGATACTCCCACATCTGCTCCGCAGATATGGGGCACCCGGCATATGGGTTTCCGGATCGGTCGATACACCGTCAAGAGACATGGTGATTCTGGATGCAAAGGCGGTTCGCGCGGAGCGCGAATGTCCCACATAAGCTTCGCGTATGTGGGGCACCCGGCGTATGGGTGGCCGAAATCCCACCCATCGCAATACCACCCCAACGAACAAGTTCGTCGGGGACCCCGATACTTCACCCCAGCGAACGAGTTCGCCGGGGACCCCGATACGCGATGGATGGGGCGCCCGATGTGTGGGCTCAGGGTCGGCTACGTGGCCTTGCGCTGGAACGAGGTCTTCTTGGCGACGTTGCCCTTTGCTTTGAAACCGCCGGTGGCACCGTTGCTGCCGGGCTTGGCGCCTGCGGCCTTGCCTTTCATCTTCTCCAGCATCGCCTGCAGCTTCTGCTCTTTGGGGCTAAGACCCGTCTTCCGAACGGGTGCTTTGGGAACAAGATCATTACTCATAGGGAAGATCGTACACCGGACTGTCAGCGATCACAGCCGTGATTTCGCCTCCCGTACCCGCGCAATCGCTTCATCTCCGGTTGCGCCTACCGCCGAGAGGTGGCCCATCTTGCGGCCGCGGCGGGGCTTCAGCTTCTCGTAGAGATGCAGGCGCACTCCCGGTACGGCTAAGGCGGCATCGAAGCGCGGCTGGCGCTCGTTACCCTGCTCATCGAGCCAGACCTCGCCCAGCAGGTTGACGATCGCTGCAGGCTCTACCAGTGAGACATCGCCGAGAGGCAGATCGCAGACGGCGCGGATCGCCTGTTCGAACTGGCCGGTCACGCAGGCTCGCTCGCTCTGGTGATAGCTGTTGTGCGGCCGCGGAGCCAGCTCGTTGATCAGCAGCTTGCCGTCTTTGGTGACGAACATCTCCACGGCCAGCAGGCCTTCTAACTGGAAGGTGTCGGCCAGGGCTTCGCCGATCTGGCGTGCCTGGCGGTCGAGCTCGTGCGGTATCGGGGCGGGAATCACGCTCCAGACCAGTATCTGGTTTTCGTGCACATTGCCGGCGGCGGGAAAGACCTTCACCTCGCCGCTCGGCGAGCGCGAGACCATGACCGAGATCTCCTGTTCGAGATCGACTGCCTTTTCGACGACGCAATCGGTCTCGCCAACGGCGAGCCAGGCATCGCGGATGGATCCATCGGAGACCTCTTCGGGATACATGCGGGCCTGTCCGCGGCCGTCGTAGCCACCGCGAGCGCTCTTGATGAAGCAGTCGCCGCCCAGCTCCATCACCGCGCTGGACAACTCTTCCAGGCTACGGACGCCGCGGAAGGGACCGACGGGGAAGCCCATCTTCTGCAGCCAGGTCTTCTGCTCGATCTTGTCCTGGATGATGGCGAGCATCTGCCCGCCGGGGCGCACCGGCGCAAAGCGCGAGGCCATCGCCATGCTCTCGGGGGAGATCTGTTCGATCTCGAGCGTGACCACATCGCATCCGCGAGCCAGGTTGCCGGCCTCCCAATCATCGCGCCAGCTTGCTTCGATGACCTTGTCGACGACATAGGCGGCGGGGCAGGCAGGATCGGGATCGAGGACGTGAATCTTGTAGCCGAAGGAGCGTGCGGCCATGGCCATCATGCGGCCGAGCTGTCCACCGCCGAAGATACCGACGGTCTTACCGGGAAGAATTGCGCTCACGCCTCGTCCTCCAGGGACTCAGCCAGGACGGCGGCGGTGCGTGCAGCACGCCATGCCTTGAGCTTCTCGCGAAGAGCATCGTCGGTGGTTGCGAGGATAGCGACCGCCAGCAGCCCGGCGTTCATGGCTCCGGCTT
>JABFXN010000051.1 GCA_013361705.1 Acidobacteriaceae bacterium | reverse complement strand
CTCGCGGAAGGCTCCGCGTTCACCTACCTCATCGGTCTGTCCCGAAAGAACATTAGCCAGAAATGTAAAAGTACACAAAAGTAATGCGTTTGCCCCCAACGGCCGATAACAAACAGGAATAACGGAGTCAGATCCCCATGATTGAGCTCGCACGCCTGAACGGTCACGCTCTCTACGTAAATGCGGACCTTATTAAGTACATTGAGGCCGCCCCGGACACGGTCATCACCCTGGTGACCAACGAGAAGATCATCGTCCGCGAAAGCTGCCAGCAGGTCATCGATCTTGCCCATCAATATAAGGCAAGCCTGCTTCGCTCCACCTGGCCGACAGCCGCGGACGCGCTGGCGGCAAAGTTCGCCCACAACCTTGAAGAGACCTCTCGCTAAAAGGAATAGATATGGACATCGCAAGCGTTGCAGGTATTGTTCTGGCCCTACTCGGCATTCTGGGCGGCATGATGATCGAAGGCGGCCAACTCGCCCAGATCACACAGCCGACCGCGGCCATGATCGTCGTTGGCGGCACCGCCGGCGCCGTTATGCTGCAATTTCCCCTCAGCATCTTCCTTGCAGCCCTTAAAAAGGTCGCCTCGGTGTTTCTGCATAAAGGTGCGGACAGCCAGGGCCTGGTCAAGCAACTGGTGGATTTTGCCAACAAAGCCCGTAAAGAAGGCATTGTTTCCCTGGACACAGAACTGGCCAAGGTGACCGACCCCTTCCTTAAACAGGCGATGATGCTTGCCGTCGACGGCACGGAGCCGACCGAGCTCCGCAAGATCATGCAGCTCGAGCTCGACAACAAGAGCGAGATCGAGGAAAAGATTCCCCAGGTCTTCGAGTCGGCTGGCGGCTTCGCCCCCACCGTCGGCATCATCGGCGCCGTACTCGGCCTGATTCAGGTTATGCAGCACCTCGACAACATCGACGAGGTGGGCCGTGGTATCGCTGTCGCCTTCGTCGCAACCATCTATGGTGTGGGACTGGCCAACCTTATCTGTCTCCCTGCCGCCGGCAAGCTGAAGATCCGCCACCGCGAGGAGACCATGATCAAGGAGATGATGCTCGAGGGCGTCGTCAGCATTCTGGAGGGTATGAACCCCCGCATGATGGAAACCAAGCTTCGCACCTTCCTGATGGAAGCGGGTCACGCGGAACAAAAGGCATAACGCCATGGGCAAAAAGAAACACGCCGAACACGTCAATCACGAACGCTGGCTCGTCTCTTACGCGGACTTCATCACTCTGCTGTTCGCCTTCTTTGTCGTACTCTTCGCTTCGTCGCAGAGCGACAAGAAGAAGGAAAAGCAGATGGCCGCCGCGATCAAGGCAGCCTTCTCCGATACGCGTATCTTCGATATGCACTCGGCGACACCTGCCCTGACCGATGGAGGCGCCAGCGTCGACACCAAGCCGATTGAGATGCCGCTACCCACGGCCCCTGATTTTGGAAGTGGCAACGGCAATGGAAACGGTGACGGACGGGACATTGCAGCGCAGGTCCGCAAGGCGATCGAACGTGCTGCTGCCAAGCAGATCTCAGCGGGCGCCATCTCGATTCACCAGGCGGCTGACGGTTTGACCATCTCGTTGCAGGAGGGAGGCTTCTTCCCTTCCGGCTCGGCCGAGCTTCGGATGGACTCGCAGGGGATGCTAGACGGTATCATCGCGGCTCTTCCTACGAACATGAAGATCCGTGTAGAAGGACACAGCGACAACCGCCCCATCCACACAGCGCAGTTCGCCTCCAACTGGGAGCTCTCATCAGCGCGCGCTTCCGCGATTGCCCGTGAAATGTTGACCCGCGCCAGGTTCGATCCAGCGATGGTCTCTGCAGCAGGATATGCGGAGTACCACCCAGTAGCTTCCAATGAGACCGAAGCCGGCCGGGCACAAAACCGCCGCGTCGACATTGTGGTGCTGCAGCTTACCTCGGCCCCGCCTCCGCCTCCGATGGCCCCAGCTCCTCGTCGAGTTCACCATGACGCGTCGACAGCATCGACCAGCGAACCTGACATCGTAAGAGATGCGTCACCACGCTCCACGCCCTAACCGGTTCCGGGAACTGACTGGAACTGGCTAGGTCTCATGAGCTACGCGTTATGCGGGTCAAGGTAGCTTGCGATGGAACGATGCAGATCGGACGCGTCCTCCATCTCAAGGCGTTTCTTTGCAAGATCGGCCGCGAAGGCGATTTCATTTGCTGTAACCGCACCCGCAATCACGATATCCATCAGCTCCGCATGGTCAGGCTCCATCCTATGAGCTTTACGGAGAGCGTCCATCCCTTCATCCATCTGGCCAAGGTAAATCTGGCACACCCCATATTTGGCGAGAATCAACGCTGACGCGCCTCCTAGGCGGCGAGCTGTGTTGTAGGCTTCGGACGCAGCCTGATACTGCTGCTGATGCAGATGAGCATCCCCTAGCGATTCGTAGAGGACAATGCTGGATGAGTACCGCTCGACAGCATGGGAGAACAACTGAACAGCTTCGGCATAACGCCGCATACGGAGCAAACAGACGCCACCGAGGATGATGGCCTCAGTATTGGATTCATCTAACTGGATCGCGCGAATCAGGAGGTCCAGCGCTGCCTGAGGATTCTTTGAGTATTCCAGCTCTCCCCATCCGAGTTCGTACGCTGTTCTGCTGTCCTCTGGAAATGCTTCGAAATGCCGTTTGCCGATCTCGAGGTATAGTTCATTTTTGGCATCTCGAACAGCCTCATCGTCTTCGGCATGACCGAAGTGGTGGATGACGAACGGCGCCTGTCCAATCGCAAGCCCCAGTTCTTTGACGCGATGAACAACAGTTTCATGGACCGGCCGTTCGAACCAGATACCGGCATGCCGCCGGAACAGCCGTGTATTGATCGATGTAACGTATGCGGGAAAACTTTCTGCTTCCGGAAGCACGTGAGGATTCGCCATCGCTCCATCGGCGCCGCTTCGACTATTTGCTTGCCGGACATAATTCCATCGCACGACATCAAAGGCAAACCTATCTGTCTCCGAGACCAGTCTTTTCAGAGCGGGCGCCCCTTTCGGATCCAGCATCTCGTCGGCGTCAAGCACCAGAATCCAGTCGCAAGTCGCCTGTTGCAGGACCAGGTTACGAGCCTCCGCAAAATCACCGTTCCACGGGATCGTCAGCCACTCTGCGCCAAATGCCCGGGCGATTTCGGCCGTGTCGTCCGTGGACCCGGTGTCTCCGATGACGATGCGATCCACGACACCACGAACACTCTGCAAACATCTCGCCAGACTGCTTCCACCATTTTTCACAATCATCGAGAGTTCGATCGTGGACGTGCGCATACCAGGAGCCCCTTTCAGAGCGATTATTACTCAAGGGGCGTATCCGTCCCCTGCACCGATGTTCGGCTTCGCTTAGCATCAACCGGGGGGTGCCCCATTCCGAAAAAACATGACCATCTATCTCGCAACTACCAATGCCGGAAAACTGCGCGACTTCGCGGCTATCGCCATCCAGCACGACGCGACCGTCGAAACTTTACCGGGGCTAGCCTCCATCCCTGAAGCACCGGAGAATGAGCCGACCTTCGAAGGCAACGCAGTCTCCAAGGCGCTGTATTACTCCAGCCGTGCTCCGGGATTGCTGGTACTGGCTGACGACTCCGGACTTGAGGTCCAATGCCTGGACGCTGCTCCTGGGGTGCGCTCCGCACGCTATGCCGAAGACCAGCACTTCCCTCCAACACCCGGCTCAACCAAAGATGAACGCAACAACGCCGCGCTGCTGCATGCCCTGGACGGCATTCCCGAAACTTGCCGTCAGGGCCGTTACCGGTGCGTACTTGCCCTGGCACGCGATGGAGAGCTGTTACAGACAGCGGAGGGCTCCGTCGACGGTGTCATTCTGCAGGCGCCGCGTGGAGAGAACGGCTTCGGCTATGACCCGCTGTTCTTTCTGCCGGAGCTGAACCAGACGATGGCGGAGGTTCCCATCGAACAAAAACAAAGGCTCAGCCATCGCGGCCGAGCCTTTGAGTCGTTGTTGCGGCAACTCGATACCTAGGGGGCGTCCTACTCTGCCAGCTTGAACTCCGGCTCCGCCTCGCTCCAGGCCATGCGCAGGCCGTGCCAGAAAGGCGCCGACCCCATCATGCGCACCGCCGTCAGGCCGGCGCCGATGTACCAGGGAGCCCGTCCCTTCTGCCACATTGCCGAGACCGGCTGCATGACACCGTTCGAATCCGGATGGAAGACCCGCTCATCCCACCTACGGGAACCTTCCGGGAACTCCGGGTAGTTGCGGATGGCAGCCAGCGTGGATTCCAGAACGCGGTGCTTCCAGGGCTCGGCGTACTGCGGCATGAAGTGAACGTGGCTCACGCGCTCCACCCGAACCTCCTGCACGAACTCCGCAAAGCTGGTCGCGCGCGTCAGGTTGACGTTCGCATTCGGTTCCGTACCGTGGCGGTCACCGCCGCTGATCAGGAGCATGCCCCAGCGCCCCGCGAGAGCAATCACGTCCCGGTTCTCGTGCCAATTGCGCAGACCGTTCAGCTCCAGAGCGTGGACAAAGCCGCCGCAGTCACGCAGAAACCGCTCAACCTCGATGAGATGGCGCTCGGCTCCGATGTCGTACAGGTCCCAGAGAGGGTGATTGAAGATGATCAGAACCTGCTTGATCTCATGCAGCTCCGTCAGGATCGAGCGCAGTTCCTGCTCGTTCGGCGTAGCGGTCAGGGCCTCCATCCGGGACATCCACTGCTGGCAGGTCCCCGCCGGCAGGTTGTGGATTCCCAGATGGAAGGTCGTGATTCCAAACGGAGCGCTCCACTCCACGCTGATCGGCAGATCTTCAGCCGCATTGGTAGCGCGCAGCAGCAGAGGAGCGTTGATGTCGTCGTGGTCGCTGATGGAGACCATCCCTGAGAGCTGCAGGCCGTTTTCAATCTGTCCGCGCTCCAGGTCCAGCGACTGCATCGGCGTCAGGGGCGGCGTCCAGTAGGCACGGTCGAAGTCCAGCTTCAGGCCATATTCGCCTGCGCATTTTTCTTCCCGCGAGCGGACAAACTTCTCCAGCCAGGGAATCTTGTTGCCCATCGCGGCGATAAAGTTCAGCGTCTCCTTGGACTGGTTCGTATGGCTGTGCAACGAGACACCGCTCCGGAACACCCGGGTATTCACACGTTCTTTCCAGCTACAGGTAATGACGCTTGACATCAGTCAGGCCCTCCGTCCCTAAGGTCGCCCGGAATACGTCAACAGGCGTTCAGCGGCAAAAGAACAGTCGATGAAAAGTGCACCAAAATTGGTACAACACAAAATTCGCACATTTTTCCGATAATCGCACACGAGAGGCTGCTTTTCCTTGACCCCGCTTTTCCAGGGGCGGAATAATACGGTTGCCGCAGCTTCAGGCTGACATTCGTATCAAGAGGAGCGACCTCTCATTATGGCGACAACCGCCTCAGCACCGCCCGCCACTCCGCAGTTGAAGGGCGTTCAGCCGCTCCGCGCGGGTGAAGGCAACTCCTTTCTCTGGCGCCGTCTGCACTCGCTGACCGGCATTGTCCCGATCGGGGCCTTCCTTATCGAGCACATTGTTTCGAATTTCGAGGTCGTCAACGGTCCGCTGGCTTACGCGCAACAGGTCAAGTTTCTGAATGGCCTGCCGCTTGTCCGCGTGCTGGAGTGGGGCCTGATCTTCATTCCGCTGCTTTACCACGCGCTTTACGGCGTCTTCATCGCCGTTCGAGGACGCACCAACGTGAATGTTTATCCATGGGCTGGGAATTGGATGTACCTCTCTCAGCGCGTCACGGGTTTGATTGCGTTCGCCTACATCCTCTATCACGTGCTGACCCAGCGCTTCATGGGTGTGAGCCTTCCGGAGCATCCCGGGCTTGCCTACGCCAAAGTCCAGTTCGAACTGCTGTCGCACTGGTATGCGATTCCGGTTTATGTGATTGCGATGATCGCTACGTGCTGGCACTTCGCCTACGGCATCTGGCTCTTTGCCGCCAAATGGGGCATCACGCCGGGCAATGTCGCCCGCAGACGCTTCGGCTGGGTCTGCACCATCGGCGGAGCAGTGCTCTGCATTATGGGCCTGGTCAGCATCTTTACCGTGGCCTACAGCCGTCCATATTCGCCCGAAGATGTAATGCCGGCGCAGTACGACAACGTCGTCGCACCCACGGTTCCACCGCAGCAGTAACTCGAAGAAGGACACAAACAAGACTATGGCTGCAGCTACACCCAGGATTATTGTCGTTGGCGGCGGACTTGCCGGTCTCTCCGCTGTCATCAAGATCGCCGAAGCCGGCGGCAAGGTCGACCTCTTCTCTATCGTTCCGGTGAAGCGCTCGCATTCAGTGTGCGCGCAGGGCGGCATCAATTCCGCCAAGAACCTGAAGGGCGAAGGCGACACACCTTTCAAGCACTTCGACGACACCATCTATGGCGGCGACTTCCTCGCCAACCAGACGCCCGTAAAGGCCATGTGCGAGCAGGGACCGGCCATCATCGATCTTCTGGATCGCATGGGCGTGCCGTTCAATCGCACTCCCGAGGGACTGTTGGACTTCCGCCGTTTCGGTGGAACGCTCTATCACCGCACCGCTTTCGCAGGAGCAACCACCGGACAGCAGCTTCTTTACGCTTTGGATGAGCAGGTCCGCCGCTTCGAGTCTGAGGGCAAGGTCCAGAAGTACGAGGGCTGGGAGTTTCTGTCAGCCATCCTCGACACCAAGGGAGCCTGCCGCGGCATCGTGGCCATGAACCTTCGCTCCATGGAGCTGAAGACCTTCCCCGCCGACGCCATCATTATCTGCACCGGCGGCAATGGCGCCATCTTCGGCAAGTCCACCAACTCGGTGGTCTGCACCGGCTCCGCCCAGGCTGCTCTCTATCAGCAGGGCGCCTACTACGCCAACGGTGAGTTCATCCAGGTGCACCCAACTGCTATCCCCGGCGAAGACAAGCTGCGCCTGATGTCAGAGTCGGCCCGCGGTGAAGGTGGCCGCGTATGGGTGCCGAAGGACCGGAACGACAAACGCCAGCCGAACTCCATTCCCGAGACCGAGCGTTGGTACTTCCTGGAAGAGTGGTATCCGAAGTACGGCAACCTCGTCCCGCGTGACGTTGCGACGCGCGCCATCCACAAGGTGGTGTACGAGCATGGCATGGGCCTCGATGGCCAGCCGATGGTCTACCTTGACGTCTCGCACCTGGCCCCGGAGCGCCAGCACAAGCTCGAAGGCATTCTCGAGATCTACGAGAAGTTCGTCGGCGACGATCCGCGCAAGGTTCCGATGAAGATCTTCCCAGGCATGCACTACACCATGGGCGGCCTTTGGGTGGACTTCAACCAGATGACCAACATCCCGGGCGTCTTCGCCGCGGGTGAGGCCGACTACTCCATCCACGGCGCGAACCGCCTGGGAGCGAACTCGCTGCTCTCGTGCATCTACGGAGGCTTCGTCGCCGGACCGAAGGCGATGGAATACGCCAAGGGCCTGGAGCCGCAGCAGGGCGATGGCGGTCACGCTGCCGAGCTCATCCGCCAGCAGCAGTACAACAACATTCTGCTGAACAACCAGGGCACGGAGAATCCGTTCCAGATCTGGCGCGAGCTGGGCGATACGATGACCCGTCACGCCACGATCATCCGTTACAACGCGGGTCTTCGTGAGGCGGATCAGAAGATCGTCGAGCTGATCGAGCGCTACAAGAAGATCAACCTCTCGGACAAGAGCCAATGGGCCAATACCAGCTTTGCCTTCGCCCGCCAGCTTTACAACATGCTGCAGCTCGCCCGCGTCATTGTTCAGGGCGCGGAGCTGCGCGACGAGAGCCGCGGAGCACACTACAAGCCGGATTTCCCGGAGCGCAACGACGAGAAGTTCCTGAAGACCACCAAAGCGCTCTACGACGACAACAGCGACGCGCCGAAGTTCGAGTGGGAAGACGTTGATATCAGTCACATCAAGCCGCGGCCTCGCCGCTACGACGCCACCGCGTAAGGGAGAACAGAATGCCGACCACGATTGAAGTCGAAATCAAGCGTCAGAATGGTCCGGACGGCACAGGCGCTGTCGAGAATTTCTCGATTCCCTATCGCCCGAATATGAACATTACCTCTCTTCTGGGCGAGATCGCGCTGAATCCCGTCACCAAAGAGGGCAAGGCGACCACGCCGATCACTTACGATTCGAACTGCCTGGAAGAGATCTGCGGCTCCTGCGCCATGCTGATCAACGGCAAGGCCCGCATGGCGTGCTCGGCCCTGGTGGACAAGATGCTGGAGGAGGGTGGCGGTAAGATCAAGCTCGCTCCTCTGTCGAAATTCCCCGTGGTGCGCGATCTGGCGGTTGACCGCGCTGTCCTCTTCGAGAACCTGAAGAAGGTCAAGGCGTGGGTGCCAATCGACGGTACGTACGATCTGGGCGCGGGCCCCAAGCAGGCTCCGCAGATCCAGGAGGAGCGCTATCCGCTCTCGAACTGCATCTCCTGCACCATCTGCATGGAGGTCTGCCCGCAGTTCAATGACGTGACCAACTTCGTTGGTGCTGCCACGATTGGCCAGGCCAAGCTCTTCAACATGGATCCCTCGGGTTCCGTACTGAAGGAAGAGCGCCTGCGTGCACTCTCCGGCGATGGCGGCGTGCAGGAGTGCGGCTTCGCCCAGAACTGCGTCCAGGCCTGCCCCAAGGGGCTTCCGCTCACCGAGGCCATCAGCGATATCGGCCGCGACGTCTTCGTGCAGAAGGTCAAGGACTTCTTCCGCGCCTAGGCGACAAAAACACCAAAGGGCTGCCAGGCTAATGCCGGCAGCCCTTTCGTTTTTAACGAAAATGTTCTACTTCACGCCGTTCGCAGGATTCCAGGTTCCGTGCAGCTTGCGGACAAAGAGCATCTGGCCGACGTGATAGGCATTGTGTGTGCTGATGTGGGCGATGTCAGTGGCGTGCTTCTGCAGGTCCGCCTCAGAACAGCTCGCGACATAAGCCTCAAGATCCGTAAGGACCTTATCGAGGTCTTTCTGCGTCTGTGCCCAGTTGGCGGCGTTGAAAGCGTTGAAGGTCTCGTCGTTGTTGCCGTTGAATTTTGGGACGGGCTTGCCTGTCATCTTTGCAAGCTGCTCCCCGTTCCAGAAGATGAGGTGATTGGCGAGCTGGCCGACGGAGTGATTGCCGGAGCCGTCGGTCCAGGCAGCCTGCTCCGGAGTCAGGCCAGCGACGGCATCGTTGGCCGGGACAAACCATTCTTTGCTGTTGTGAGTAGATTTGAGCTCCGACAACAAAACCGAGCGCAGAGTGGGCGGAGCTTCCGGTTTCTTCGCCTGTGCCAAAGCTAAAGCCGGAGCCGCAAGAAGAGCGAGGACAAGCAGTCGTTTCATAGACACGTCCAGGGGGATGTTTTGAGTACAAGGCATTCTACGCACTTCTGGAAGGTGCGGTTCCCTCAAAGCAAATGTCATTATGGGCTACCGTATACACTTGTCTGCCATGAACCACTGGCTAAACTGGACCGTGGCGCTAATCTATGTCGCAATCGTCAGCTTTGCGTCCTTTGGGCTGTTAGGTGGCAGCTTGCATGGCGATGGGGGCTGGGCGGCCATGATCTTCCTCTGCATTGGATACTTGTCGACCCTGGCCATACCCGTCTGTTTCGTTGTTTTTCTTGCAACGGCCATTCGTAATAAACGGCGCGGCAAATCTTTCTGGTACGCCTGATCTTCTTAGCTCTTCCGCAGCTGCACCAGGCGTCCCGTCATAGCGGAGATATCGCTTAGAGCGGCATCGCTGACTTCCATTGCACGTCGCCGTCTTGCCTCGCGGATCTCGGGCTCTTTTCCTTTGATCTGGTATTTCGTCTGCCGGGCGTTTGCCGTTGTATTGACCCACCTCTGCGCCTCACTTTGCACCGCAGCGCTCTGTCCTCCCTGGGCCGCCTGGGCAATTAACGCATCCGTCTGAGGAGTCTGCGCAAAGAACATCGCGGTCAGCAGAGTGGTCTTGGTCTCATCCTTTTTCGCTTTGTTGAACTCGGTTACCAGAACATCCGCCCATTTGCTTTCGGGAAGAGGCAGCAGCAGGAAGACGAGCGCCATCGGGCGCTTGAGAGTCATGTTCGGCTGGGTGAATGTGACCGAGAACTTCGGATCGTCCAGAAGGTGCAGCGCGGCCTGGGTCACATCAGCGCCGTCGACCGCCAAGCGGTGCACCATGTTGAAGTACGCCAGCGGGGTGACATCAGCCAGATCGGTACTGGGTAGCGAATCGGCGGCAAGCTGCTCGTCGTCAGGAGAGTGGCTCATGCTTAGCAGCAGGGCGGCGCCGTCGTACCGGAAGAAACGCGGTGTCGCGGAATTCTTCAACTCCACGCGCAGCATGGGCAACATCGCCGCAGGGTCGGCCTTCACGTCCTTCCAGAAGGAGTCCATCTCGGAGGCCTTTTCCTTCTGCTGTGTCGGGGTTACCAGGTGCGGGGAAAAGTTGTAGACATTGGTAACGCGGGTATGAAAATCCCGCTGGGTGGCGTCTGTTACCTGCCCCAATGCCGGTCCGGCAATGAGACAGGCGAGCATCCATCCCATAAAAACACGTGCTCGCATTAACTTCCTCCTCACAATTAGATGCGGTACCCTAACCCTTCATCACTGAGAACAGCAGGTAAATTACAGCCGCCGCGCTTCAGACCCTCCTCGCCCTCCCCCTTTCTGCACAGGATACGCAGCCAGCCTGGGTAAAGACCTCCGACGCCTACACACAGCTCCTGCTCGACCTGGACAAGAAATATTCGCCGGA
>JABFXN010000182.1 GCA_013361705.1 Acidobacteriaceae bacterium | reverse complement strand
TGCCGGGCCATTCAATTTCACTCCACCCCTACGGACCGCGGGACCGGCCGCAACCAATACGATCTGCATGTGCATGACAACATCATACACGATGTCGTATGCGACGGCATAAATTTCGCGACCATAGATCCATCCCGAGGAACGGTGGAGGCTTATAACAATCTTTTCTATAACGTCGGTCAGGGGCCGGATCCGCCAGATGGGAGCTCCAACTATTCGTGTGTCTATGTTCAAGGCGGCGCAAATTACGGGACGACCGGCACCGGCACCGTCGAGATCTATAACAATACGATGTACCGATGCGGTGGCCGCCGCAGTACGGACTCTGGCGCAATTTCTTTTTCGCGGGGATCGCCGGGGCAGATCGTACGTCTACGAAATAACCTGATCGTTCTAGATGCGAAGATTCCTCTGGTTTCTCCAAACAGCACACTGGTGCCGCTGCGAGCGGAGTCGAACCTGGTCTGGTGGCTCAATGGAGCGGCATCGTCACCGACTCATGCAGGCTTCACAGTTGCTAATCCGTTACTGCGTGATCCTGCCCACGGCGACTTTGCACCAGCCGCCGGAAGCCCCGCTATTGGCAAGGGCACGTCATTGGATCTGACATGGAACCTGCTGGGGCAACCGCGAGAGAAAGGCCACTTAGATATCGGCGCTTACTGACGTAAGGTTTTTGGGCGCAGCACCATGTTTGAACAAAGCCTCGTCCATCAGGTTCTCGAACCGATGTACCGCTTTGTTCACATCAAAGTTAGCTGCCCATTCCACTGCCTGATGCCCCAGGCGTGTGCGCAGTTCATCGTTTTCCATCAGGATGGAGATCGCTGCGGCAATCTCATACACCAATTCGCCGTCCACCCGGAATCCTGTCCTGCCATGCGCAATTGCGTCCGCAGTACCGCCAGCCTCGCCTCCAATGACTGGCAAGCCACACGCATTCGCTTCCAGGAAGACGACTCCGAAGCCTTCGGTATCGCCATTGATCTCCCGGTTGGGCTGCACAAACACGTCCGCACTCTCATAGAGTCCGGGGAGATCCTCGTCTGGAACGAAGCCGAGAAATTCGACATACTCTGTAAGTTCCAGCTCTTTCACGAGCTGCACCAGGGCATCGCGTTCGGGCCCCTTGCCTCCGATCACATATCGCCATGACGGAGACAATTTTTCTTGCCGCCTCAAAACTTCAAGCCCGCGAAGAACCTGATCGATTCCCTTCCGTTTCTCCAGCCTTGCCACTGTCAGAAGTACGGTTTTGTCTTGCCAACCGTAACCGGCGCGCAGTTCTGCGCGCTTCCCCGAGATATGGAAGCGATTGAGGTCGATGAAGTTGGAAAGGGTTTTTGATTTTTCCACGGGAGCTCCTGTCATTCGAGATACCAAGTGTGCCGTATAACTGCTTACCGAGAGATTCATATCGGCTCGTCGAATACAGCGGTGTTGCCAATGATGCATGAATGGAGCCAGAAAGCGGGGCTTCACCGCCATCGTCAACTCCTCTCCATGAATGTAGTTCACCAGTGCCGTTCGCTTGGGAAGATTCTTCATCAACCATCCGGCAGAGTATGTTCCACCGCAGACAACTGCATCAGGGGAGTATTTGTTGCAGAGCTCCTGCCATTGCCGCCGCCCCTGCCGCAGGAAGCGGGCCAACTGCACTAGGCTGCCAATCGGCCCTGTCTTTCGATCGCCCATATGGAACTCGAATGCATCGATACGCTCCACATCCAGGCCGTAACGTTGTTTCGCCAGCGCGTCCCATTCCTGCAATGCCGCCAGTGACGTATTGCATCGATCGCCGACGACAACCACTCTGTACCGTTTTAGCCGCGTTAGCAGACCGAGATAAATCTGAACGACACCGCCGTGATATGCCGGGGCAAAATATGGAGCGGCAAAGAGCAGCAGAGGATGTTTTGACTTCGTCATACAGCCACCTCTGGCGCTTCGGCGATTTCTTTCACAGTTCTCTGTTTTACGACCACAGCAGGCACTCCCATGACGGTCGCTCCCGCCGGAACGTCCCGATTGACCAGCGAATTCGCTGCAATCCTGGCTCCGTCTCCTACATGGATCGGACCAATCAGAACCGCGTTCGTACCGACATAGACATTCTTTCCAAGTTTGGGAGCTCCGTGCGAGCCGCCGCCTCGGGTACCCAGCGTGACATGATGCGCGATGTCACAATGCCGCCCTATAACGACTTCTGGATGTAAGGTGATTCCGCCACAGTGGGCGATCAGGAGACCTGGGCCTATCTCAGCACGGACGTTGATCCGCATCTGCAAAAACGCCTCGATCCAGGTGGCCCCAATCAGATGGAGAGGCTTTCCCAGGCACCTGACAAGCAGGTTCCGGTCCGGGCTATATACCCAGCGGCCCAGGCGGTACCAGAAAATGCACCAAACCGCAGGGTTGAGCAGGATTCGCCGGTAAGACTCTCCATAGGCGCGATATCGCCCTAAATCTTCTTTGAACTCTGTGACCAATGCAGCATCCAGCTCGTTGAGGCAACGGACTGGCCCCCGCTTGTCTCCGAGCACGTCGCAGGCCATTCACCGCGCTCACGGATCGGAAATTTTTTCCTGGTCAGGGATTAAATCTCCTGCCACCGAGTAAAAGAGAAACGAAAAATCAATGACTTAGGCGCTTGGCATCAGCGGAGACAAGATTGCAAGCCTTTGCACACGTTCACCAAGTCGGGCTCCATTCGACATATTTTTTTCACCTCACCTTTTTTTCAGGGAGACGAGCGCGTGCTCAAGGAAATTTCTGTTTGTTTTAAAAGAACTACGCAACATCAAACCGCATCTTGCGCCCGTTCTTTCGGGTTTCCCCTACTCCTCTTTAGTCTGACACTCCTTCTCATGGGCACCAATGGGTGCGGTTGGGGAGGATCCAAGGTCAACGCAGCTTCAAATGCATCAACGATTACGCTGAACGCCGGTCAATCAATCCAGATTCCGGCAACAACTACGTCAAACATCTCCTGGGCCGTCAATGGAACGGGATGCTCCGATGGAAGTTGCGGCACCGTTACCCCGGGATCTGGATACATCAACTACACTGCCCCACAGGCGGTATCATCCCAGCTCCACGCAACGATCAATGCCACACTTCTCACGGCAAGCGACGCTGGGTCGGTCGCAGTTACCGTCAATCCGGCGCTGACGGTGACGGCGAATCTGGATTCAGCCACAGTTGGCTCTTCCTACTCGGGTTCGTTGACAACTTCAGGAGGATCGAATCCGGTTCAATCATCGATCTCCTCTGGCAGTCTTCCGGAGGGCCTCTCCTTTGACCCGTCCACGAGCAAAATCACAGGCACCCCCACCGCTTCCGGCACATATACAGTCACGTTCAAAACGACCGACGCCAGTAACGCGCAGACGAACGTTATTACCCCAAAAACGATCCGCGTCGGCTCGACAGTATCTCCGATTACCATTACGTCTCGTTTTCTTCCACACGGTACGGTAGGCGCAGAGTATTCGACTCAGCTTTCCGCCTCCGGCGGCTCTTCCTCATATAGCTGGGCTGCCTCATCAGGCTCGCTTCCGACCGGTCTCACGCTCTCTTCCAGGGGCATCATCAGTGGAGTGCCTGCCAATGCGGGCACATCCGAGGTTACAGTGACTGTCACGGACGCCACTGGGGCATCGACATCCACCCCCCTTACGCTTACCGTTGCCGCATCAACATCAACGCTGACAATCACAACGACATCATTGCCATCGGGCACTGTCGGTACTGCCTACACTGCGGCAATCAGCGCTGCGGGAGGAGTATCTCCCTATACCTGCGCAGTTACATCCGGTAGCTTGCCCAGCGGCCTGTCGCTTTCGGGTTGCGCTATCAACGGAACGCCTACTGCTGCCGCCAACTCTTCGCTGGTGTTCTCAGTCACTGATGCGGCCGGCACATCCGCTTCCAGCAAGAGTCTGGCGCTTGCTGTCGCGGACGCGGCCACGTTGGACATTACCTCGCCAGCCTCCGGAACCGTAGGTGTCGGCTACTCTGCATCCATCGGCGTTTCTGGTGGAAAGGGGCCATACACCTGCAATATGACCGACGGCACACTGCCCGACGGCATCCTGCTTAACAATTGCACGCTTCAGGGCACTCCGACGACGGCTGGTGTCTACACACTTGGTATCAGCGCAACGGATTCCTCCAAACCCGCGGCTCAGGGGAAGAAGAAGATCTCCGTCGTGGTCCAGGGTGCTGCGACACAACTGACCATTACCTCGCCATCCTCAGCCACCGTCGGCCAGGCATACAACGGCACAATCGGGATCACAGGCGGAACTTCCCCCTATGCCTGCTCGGTTGTCAGCGGAACGCTTCCTTCTGGTTTGAGCATCAGCAACTGCACAATTACTGGAACCCCGTCAGTCGCAGGCAGCACAAGCCTCGTCGTAAAAGCGACGGACTCCAACCATCCCACGGACTCGGCAACCTCATCCATCACGCTGGCCGTCATCGCAGCACCGGCAACGCTGACCCTTTCTTCGCCACCTTCAGGAACCACTGGAGCACTGTACAACGGCGCTATTGGCGTTGCGGGTGGAACAGCACCTTACTCCTGCGCGCTGGCGAGTGGAACGATTCCCAATGGATTGACGCTGACCGGTTGCTCGCTGACCGGAACCCCCACCACTGCCGGAAACTCCACGTTTTCAATCAAAGCAACTGACTCCAGCAGCCCGGCTAACTCTACAACTGGACCGGTCACACTCAATATCGCCGCAGCTCCAGTAACATTGGCCCTCACCGCGCCATCCTCTGGAAATGTTGGTGTCGCTTACAACGGAACCATCGGTGTCTCGGGGGGCACAGCTCCGTATACCTGCTCACTGGCTAGCGGAAGCATGCCCGCCGGACTTACGCTCAACAACTGTGCCATCAGCGGAACACCACTTGTGGCTGGATCCTATAGCCTGTCCATCAAGGCAACAGACTCCGCTTCACCTGCAAACACGACGACGGCAGCGGTGCCCCTGAACATCGTCGGTGCAGCGTCTGTCACGCTTGCTATCAGCTCGCCCGTTTCCGCCACGGTAGGCACTGCCTACGCCGGCGCGATTGGCGTCTCCGGCGGCTCCGCACCGTACGCCTGCACACTTGTAAGCGGATCGGTACCAGGACTCACGCTCAGCGGCTGCTCTCTTACCGGAACGCCGGCTACCGCTGGAACTTACTCGCTCTCCGTCAAGGCAACCGATTCCAGCAGCCCCGCAAACTCGACGACCAGCGCTATCTCTGTCGCCGTCAAGGCCGCTGCAGTTTCCTTGACGATTACATCTCCCTCTGCAACCGCCACGGTAGGCACCGCTTACACCGGTGCGATTGGTATCTCCGGTGGTACAGCACCGTATACCTGCTCGCTCGTGAGCGGCTCCGCGCCAGGGCTGACGCTTAGTGGCTGTTCTCTCACCGGAACACCAACTACCGCTGGAACCTACTCGTTCTCCGTCAAGGCCACGGACTCCGGCAATCCTGCGAACTCGACGACCGGCTCTATCTCGGTTAATGTGAAAGCCGCCGCCACTGCTACATTGACACTTACTTCGCCGACCACAGCGACGGTGGGTTCCGCCTACAACGGCACAATCGGTGTCTCTGGAGGCACCGCACCATACACCTGCACCCTAAGTAGCGGCACAGTTCCTGCAGGTCTCACCCTGACTAACTGCTCGCTCTCCGGCACGCCAACAACTGCGGGCGTTTCCGCACTCACCATCAAAGCCGCGGATTCCAGCTCTCCCGCTGCATCCACCACGGGCACGGTGGTAGTGACGGTCAATGCCGCTTCCTCCTCGGGGTCGTCGGGAGGAGGACCTCACATCAATTACACCGATCTGAACGTTGGCAGCGGCACCGGTGGAGACAACGGAAACGGCGTCTACGTCCGCATCTTCGGCAGTAACTTTGGCTCAACTCAGGGCAGCAGTACCGTCACCCTCGGCGGACAGTTGGTCACGAATTGCAGCCTCTGCTCCTGGAGCGATACGACCATCATTGCGCAACTCGGCGGTGCGGCGACGACCGGCAATATTGTCGTCACCGTAAATGGCGCTGCCTCGAATGGCGTGCCCTTCACGGTCACGCCGACAGATATTGTCTTTGTCTCTCCGAATGGGGCCGATACCAATACAGGCAGCTTCACCTCGCCCTTCAAGTCGTGGCGTGCCGCCTTCAACTCTGTCACTTCGTCAGACTCGATGACCCCGGTACGCAAGACGGTCATCTATCTGCTTCCGGGTACGGATGTCAGCTTCGATGACGGCCGCGGATACAAGTCGGCGATCTCCACGGATATTGGCGGTTCCTCTCCGACCAACCAGCTATCGATCGTGGGCTATCCCGGCGGAACGGTGAACGTAGGCAGCTCTTCCATTACGTATGGCGTTCACGGATGGGGTAAGTACGTCACTATCGCAAACCTCAATATCGTAGGCCAAAGCTCGGCGATCGATGCCGAAGCTGGAAATGCCCGCATCATCAATAACAGCCTCTCCTGCCCTGCGCCCCCCTCCGGCCTGGGCGGAACGGCATGCCTCCTTGGAGAAACCACTGACCCATCCGAAACCTGGGCCGTCCATGGCAACAATGTGCACGACACCGGTGGCAACGTCGATAAGACCTATCACGCTGTCTACTTCTCGAGTAACGTCAATCACGCCGACGTGGGCTGGAATAATGTTGGCCAGAACTTCAAGGGATATTGCCGCGGCATCATGTTCCACGCCACCCTCGGCAGCAATCAGTACGACCTGCATATTCACGACAATGTCGTGACCAACTCCTATTGCGACGGCATTGCACTTGCCTCTGTAAACCCGTCACAGGGAACCGTTGAAATCTATAACAACGTCGTGGCACATGTTGCGCTCGCTTCCAATCCGTATGGAGTTGCCAATGAGGCCGGCATCGCCATCAACACTGATCCTGCTTCAGGCACAAGCAGCGGTAACGTTGAGGTCTATAACAACACCGTGGTCGATGCAGGAGCTTACTCAACTGGAAACCAGAACGGTTGCTTTGGTGTAGTGAGCAGCGGGGCCGGACTACACATGACGAACAATATCTGTTCACAGCCATCTGGTTCGCAACCCTATGTCGAAAGTGGATCGACGAATGTCAGCGGCTCCCATAACCTGTGGTACGGTGCGGGTGCAGCTCCATCCTGGGATTCATCGCCAATAAGCTCGAATCCGCTCTTCGTCTCAACCAGCAACTTCGCGCTGCAGTCACAGTCGCCCGCCAAGTCGACTGGAACTACAAGCACAACCTCCACCATCGACATCGTAGGCGCCTCTCGAGGCTCTACCCCGTCGATGGGAGCCTACCAATAAAATCCTCTCTGTCCCGGGGAGCGCGAAGTCTGCGCTCCCCGTTTTCTTTTAGACAGCGCCCCGCCCCACCAGGACCACTTTCACTGTCTCCAGCGCAATTGCACAATCGAGCCACAGTGAAAGATGTTTTACATAAAACAAGTCATACTCAAGCTTGCGTTTTGATTCTTCGATTGTGGAACCGTAGTGGTACCGCACTTGCGCCCAGCCGGTCAGTCCAGGAGGAACTGAATGGCGGTGTTTGTAGAACGGCACATGCTGCTCGAGTACCTCACACAGATGAGGCTGCTCAGGTCTTGGCCCAATCAGGCTCATCTCCCCGCGCAATACATTGACGAGCTGCGGCAACTCATCGATACGATATTTCCTCAGATACTTCCCGAGCCGCGTAATGCGGTGTGTCTCGTTCCCCGCCCATCCGGTCTTCTGGACCGATGTTACCGGTGACATCGTTCTGAACTTCAGAATGCTGAACGGCTTTCCAAACAGCCCAACTCGCTGCTGCCGGTAAAACACTGGGCCGTCCTGCTGCAGGTAAACCACAAACGCAACGATAAGAACGACCGGACTGGTGACGACCAATAGCATTCCGGCAACTAGAAGGTCGAAGATCCGTTTCGCAAACCGCTTCCCTATTCGATTACTGTAGCGATCTGAAAAGATACATTGTTCCGCGCTCAGGTGATCGACGCGAACTCTTCCAGTCGCCTTCTCAAAGAAGGCCTGAGCGTCCTCGATCTCCATGCCGGCCATCTTGCAACTCAGCAAGGTTTCCAGGTTGTCGTCAGACTGCGCCTTCACGTTGGTCACGATGATGCGTTCGAAGCCTTCGCCGGCCCATTTCTGCCCCTGAAGCACCTTCGTCAGCATGGCAGGAGGCGTAATTTCCGCTACCTCCATATTCCATTCCGGACTTGAAAGAACAATCGCCTGTAACTCCGCCGCCTCATCGCCGGCCCCAACCACAAGAACTCGCTGCCGGTTGCGAGGCAGGGCAAGCCTTCTGGAGACCAGCGTCACAACCGCCAGAAAGCTGGCGAACAGCAACACCTTTGACAGCACGGGTGTCAGCCACGGCAGAAGAAATACTCCCGCTGCCAGCAGCAGGAACAAGAGAGCAAACGCACGTAGAACCTGCACGATTGTAGTTCTGGGAATTCGAACCGTCTGCAGGTTATAGAGATCGTGATAGTAGAAGATAACCTGACAGACAATCCCTACCAGCATCAGCCGCAACAGGCCAAGCAAAACCGAACCGATGGGCTTGTTGCTCGATCCCGCAACCAGCGGCAGGATAAAGAGCAGCGGCGCCACAATCACCAGAACAACAAAGTCCAGCGAGAGAAGTAGCGCCGCCCTAGGAGGCAATGCTTTTCCGCAAATCTTCATAATCAGCTCACCCGTGCCAGTGTCACCTTGGTTCGCATCTCGGGTTTTGCCATGACCTGCTTCAACGCTCCACCCACGTAGTGGATCTCTTCAGGAAGCAGGTGGGGATAAATCGGTAGTGAGAGCACCTCCTCGGCAGCCTTCTCCGCCTCGGGTAAACGGCCTTTTTTGTATCCCAGGTGCTCGTACATAGGCTGCAGGTGCAGCGGAATGGGGTAATGAACCGCTGTTTCTACCCCTAACTGGCGTAGTTCGTTCTGCACGGCGTGGCGGTTCGGGACCCGGATCGTATATTGATGAAACACATGCGTCCGCCCAGCGACGGTCTCCGGAAGGACGACTTCATCGATATCCCGTAACACTTGGGTGTAGAGAGCTGCGCGTTCACGCCGTTGCTCGTTCCACCGATTGAGATGTGGAAGCTTGACCCGTAGGATCGCCGCCTGAATCTCATCGAGGCGGCTGTTCCACCCAAGAAATTCACTCTTATATTTCTTCGCGCTGCCGTGAGCACGCGCCATTCGCAGATATGCGGCTTGTTCTGCGCTCTTGGTCACGATCATGCCGCCGTCTCCGTATGCGCCGAGGTTCTTACTGGGGAAGAAGGACAGGCATCCGAAATCACCAAACGAGCAGACCGCGTCTCCGGCATATTTGGCGCCGAGTGCTTGTGCCGTGTCCCCAATAAAGACAAGATTGTGTGCACGCGCAAACTTCGCAATCTCGAAGATATCCGCCGCCTGTCCATAGAGGTGCACGGCAATAATCGCTTTTGTCGCCGGACCTACCAGCGCTTCAAGCCCCTTCACGTCCATGGTGTAGGTGACTGGATCAATGTCGGCAAAGACCGGAGTCGCTCCCAGCAAGCTCACGGTGTCCGCCGTGGCAACAAAGGTAAAAGCCGGAACAATTACCTCGTCGCCGGGGCCAACTCCGGCGGCTTTCATGGCCAGGAGCAACGCATCGGTTCCCGAGGCGACACCTACCGCGTGCCCCACCTGGCAATAGTTCGCCACCTCCCACTCAAGAGCGGCAACCTCAGGCCCGAGGATGAAGTGCTGCTTTTCCAGTACGTTTTCAATGGCTCTGTCGATCTCTTCGCGAAGTGACGCGTATTGGCGCTCCAGATTAAGCATTTGAATCTTCTGCATTGACTCTTTCCTCCCCGTGGATCCGCCGGCCGTATAAGGCACAGGTCACCCTCATCCGGCTTCTCTGCACGCCGGAAGCCAGAACCTGAGCTTGCTTCAAAGTGGCGACTATGCACGGATTACGGGCAGGAAACGGGGATTTGCAGGGGCCTGCGACCTCCCGCTGCGATGCAACCGTTTGCACACTTTTACAAAAGTCCTGCCCGTGGATTATTCGCTACCGGGTCTCGCAAGTCCTTTCGCTCTTTGCGCATCCGTACGCCAGTTGCGGAAATCGTGAACTTAGAGGGGCGTCGTTGGACAGGCCCGCGATGGTCTTTGAAATGCACCAACCATCGCGATTCTCAGAATGGCCTAGGAGTGGGCAGGATGGCACGTTATCTCATCACTGGTGTAGCAGGGTTTATCGGATCTTCCCTCGCGCATGAACTTTTACAACAGGGGCACGAGGTGATCGGCGTAGATAACCTTACTGCCGGTGACGTTCACAATCTTGATGGCATTATCCGGGACCTGGATTTCCGCGTCATGGATGTGAACGAAACCAGCCGCCTGCGCGAGTGCTGCCGTGGTGTAGATTTTGTTCTTCACCAGGCAGCACTCGCATCCGTTCCACGCTCCGTCCGCGACCCTCTCTCGACGCACGTTGCCAATGTCGATGGAACACTGAGTGTCCTCCTGGCCGCACGGGACGCAGGAGTTTCCCGCGTCGTTTATGCCGCATCGTCCTCCGCATACGGCAATAAGTCGTCGCAGCCGAAACATGAGGAGATGTTGCCGGATCCTCTCTCTCCGTATGCGGCACAGAAACTCGCGGGCGAGTACTACGTCCGTAGTTTCTGGCATGTCTATGGGCTTGAGGGCGTATGCCTGCGCTACTTCAATGTCTTCGGCCCCAGGCAGAGTTCTGATTCTCCCTACTCCGGTGTTATCGCGAAGTTTGCATCTGAGAAGCTCAA
>JABFXN010000112.1 GCA_013361705.1 Acidobacteriaceae bacterium | reverse complement strand
CCGCCATAGGTCGCACGCGCCCATCCCTGTCCGATGCCGCGTAACTTCTTCTCGACCGCCGGAATCAGCTCCTGCGTAATGGCGTCGCCGTAGGGGCCAATGCTGGCTGAGTTCACCGCATACGAGTCGTCGTAGTACGGATTGGCATGCTGCGGCTCAACGATCAGAACATGCGGCAGAGTTCCGTTGGTCCACGCCTGGTAAAAGGCATACTGCCACTTCGCGCGGCTGGCCTCGCGTCCCTGCAGGTCCGCAGGGGGAGGCGTCTCGCGCCAGCCGATCGCGCTGAAGTTGGGATGAAAGTGATCCTGATAGACCACCGTGGGATAGTGCGCGTCAGGATGGCTGTCGAAGCCTTCCGGCAGAAGCACAATGGCCGAGACGAACATCTCACGTCCCCAGAACTTCGAGAGCAGCTCACTACGAATGCGCACGTGGCGGATGTATTTCGTATCGGGCGCGGGAGCCGGAGGTTCCGGAATCGTCGCGTCCGCCGTAATCGTTAGAGCCCCATTCTTCGCGAAGGTCATCTTGACCGGTTTGCTCATCGGATTGCCGGGCTTGGTATTCCAGTGCTGCCCCTCGCCTTTGTCAGGAGGCAGCAGGACGGTCTTGCCATTGGCAAGATGGAACTCCTCATAGCGATTGAAGACCGCCTGCACGGTGTACTCGCCGGCAGGCAGATCGGCGAGATGCCGAATGGGATAGCCATACGCACTGGCATCGTCGAGCACAATCGGAGTGCCCGGCGCAGCGCCGGTGACGTCCATGCCAAAGACCTGCTGCGACTCATACGACTCATCGATCTGCGTTCGTGGTTCTCCCGTAGCTGCCTTCGAGACAGCAACAAGAATGCGTCCAGTCAGCGGAGCGCTACCCGCAGCCGCCGGCGTAACTGTAACCTCGATGCGCGGACCGGCGGAGTGCTTGGCAGGGGCCGCAGCAAAGGCAAAGGAGCTGACAACCAAAGAGCAGAGAAGAGCAGCATGTCGCATGTGCAAGCTATGGTATCGCGGGCGCCGTTTTAAAGCGCTGAAGGCGCGTTCTATATCAGCCTGGGGCAACGCCCCAGGTCTGCGGATCGTGAAATGGTAAGAGGGCTGAAGGCCCGATCTATAATTCCCAATCCTCGCAATGCCACAATCCCGCGCATTACCGCTTCCCCGCCTTTCTCACGAGGTGCGGAATCGCATCCCATGAACAATGCGTCTGAGATTGAAGATGCTTATATAGACCCCAACCTGGGGCGTTGCCCGGGCTGATATAGAACGCGCCTTTCCACCCCAACGAACAAGTTCATCGGGGATCCCCGCCTTCAGCGCTTCAAAAGCAGATCCCTACCGGATGACAAAAATATTTTCTCCGTTATCAGATAAGCTCAAACATCATACGCATCGCAACGAGGCGACCTTGGAAGATCACTCGCACCTGAAAGCCACGCTCAACACCTTGCAGCTTTGGGGAATCGCCGTCGGCCTTGTCATCTCCGGCGAATACTTCGGCTGGAGCTACGGCTGGGCCAGCGCCGGTACACTCGGCTTTCTTCTGGTCACCGTCCTGGTGGCAACGATGTATGCAGCCTTCATCTTCAGCTTCACCGAGCTCACCACCGCGATCCCACACGCCGGCGGGCCGTTCGCCTACGCACAACGCGCCTTCGGAGATACCGGTGGCTACATCGCTGCCGCCGCCACGCTTGTCGAGTTCGTCTTCGCTCCGCCTGCCATCGCGTTGGCCATCGGAGCGTATCTTCATGTGCAGTTCCCCGGCCTCGCTCCCAAGCACGCCGCTGTACTCGCCTACCTGCTGTTCATGGCGATCAACATCCTCGGCGTGCACGTTGCGGCCAGCTTCGAGCTGATGGTGACGGTGCTCGCTATCGTGGAGTTGCTGGTCTTCATGGCAGTCGTCACACCCGGCTTCCGGCTAACGAACTTCCTCGCCCACGGATGGGCAGGCCACGATCACCTCTCAGCGCATACGGCGGTCGGGATGTTTGCCGCAGTACCGTTCGCCATCTGGTTCTTTCTTGCCATTGAAGGTGTTGCGATGGCGGCCGAAGAGGTAAAGCGCCCGGCGCGTTCCATTCCTATCGCTTACATCGGCGGCATCGTTACGCTTCTGATCCTTGCGCTGGGTGTCATGGTCTTTGCCGGTGGAGTCGGTGATTGGAGCGTGCTGGCCAAACTCCACGATCCGCTGCCACAGGCAATGAAGATCGTCGTCGGGGGCAGCAGCGGATGGCTGCACATGCTGGTCTGGCTCGGGCTCTTTGGACTCGTAGCCTCACTGCACGGCATCGTCTTTGGCTATTCGCGGCAGATATTCGCTCTCGCCCGCGCCGGCTATCTCCCCGCATTTCTAGGCAAGATCCATCCACGCTTCCGCACACCACACATCGCTATCCTCGCCGGCGGTGTTGTGGGCATCGCCGCGATCTATAGTGACAACTGGATCCGTTTCGGCGGCCAGCCATTGACCGCCAACATCGTTACGATGTCAGTACTGGGAGCGCTGGTGATGTACATCGTCAGCATGCTGGCACTCTTCCGCCTGCGAAAGAGCGAGCCCGCGATGACCCGCCCCTTCCGCGCTCCGCTCTATCCGCTGCTGCCCATCTGGACTTTGATCGCAGCAGGCATCTGCCTGGCAAGCCTGGTCTACTACAATCGCCTGATCGCGCTCCTCTTCGCAGCTCTGTTGGTTGTGGGCTACCTTGGCCTGCGCCTGGGATGGTCGCGGCGGGAGAAACGCGAGAGCCGCGACCGCGTCATGCAGGAGAGGTGAGCTTCGTGATCAAAAGCGCGCCAACAATTCTCAGCGCAGCAACGTTTCGATGAGGTCTTAAAGCGCTGAAGGCGCGTTCTATACCAGCCTGGGGCAACGCCCCAGGTATAAGGAACCAAAAACTGATAGAGGGCTGAAGGCCCGATCCATAGTTCCTCAGTAGATGTTGTAGGTCGTTCGGTGGTACGCCGAACGATAATCGAGGTTTGGAAACACTGGGACCGCTCCATGGGTTCCGTTCTATAGAGCGGGCCTTCAGCCCTTCATCCTTCTCTACCTGATACCTGGGGCGTTGCCCCAGGCTGGTATAGAACGCGCCTTCAGCGCTTTAATTTACTGCGACTAGATCTCTTGTATCCACTATCGCAACGCAAACACACTAATCGTGCAATTCGCACACGCCGTCGCCGGCTGATGCTCTTTCACATCCTTGATCTGATGATCGAGCGACGAAAGGTCCGCCTTGCGGTGCTGGGCCTGCAGGAACTCCCGGTATTCATACATCGAATCAAGCACGAGAGGATGTCCTTCACCGAGCCTGGACTTCATCATCGCCATCCCACTGCGCAATGTCAGATCGGCGGTGGCGATATCTCCTGTCTTCCACTGTGCATAGCCCAGCGCCATGGCGGCGTGTGCCTGTTCCAGCGATCCGGAAGGGAACTCCTGGGTTGCAATCTGATCGGCTTGTTTTGCTGCCTGCAGACACTCCTGCAGCTCCGATTGGTTGCATTCCGCAAAGACCAGTGTGATCAATGCGGCAAGCATGGTGTTGCCGCGCCTGGGCGTGAACTGCGGGTGTTCGGCAGTGGGAGCGTCCTGATCATCGGGCTCCGGTTTGGCAGAGAGGGTGTCATATGCGGCGCGAGCATGCCGTTCGGCTTCCTTGAAGCGATGCCGCGCCAACAGCACTTCAGCGAGATGTTCGTGGCCGCGGGCAAGATCGATGGGGTTCCCCAGCTCTTCGCGAAGATGAAAGGCCTGCGTCCTCACCTTCTCCGCATCGGCAATGTTGCCGAGCTCAAGATAAATGCTTCCAAGATTATCGAGTGCCGTCGCATAGTTGCCGCGTGACTGTGGCGATTGCGCCAACAAGGGCAATGCACATTCAAAGGCTCGCTGAGACTCAGCGATGTTGCCGATATCGTGATACGACGAGGCAAGCACGGCCCACAGATATCCAATGCGCGCAGGCGGATCGTTCCTCTGTTCAGCCTCTTGAATCAGCTTGCGATACATCTGCTGCGTCGTTGTTGGTACAGGTTTAGCGGTATGTTCTGCACCTGGGCTCGATTGCATCGCAGGACGTGCGTACACGACAGCGCTATTGAAGAAGACCAGTGGAAGTGCCGAGACGATGAGCCAGATCATCGCCACGCGTTTTAAGACGTACGGGGATACGCGAGCAGTCGACATGGGAGTGCTCCTCAGAGATAAGGTGTGAAGCCTATAGATCCTGATTACGAGCTGAGACGACCGCGCGGTATTGCGACGTACGCCCGCTGATACGTTTCATCCGGGACGATGGTTCCGCGCTTTCAGAAAAAATCGCGAACTTTAACGCAGGGAATTCCGTACCGGTTCGCAGTGACGGTCTATGCAGCCGTATAAAACGGCCTGATATCAGTGTGTGTCAGGTGGCCAGCGGCTGTGTGTCTTCTGCGCGTCTGGAGCTTCTCCACGCAGTCAGAACTAAGTACCACGCGGGCCAGCTCAGCGCCCAGTTCGGAAGCCATGCCCCGGGATTGCGCCACATGGGAATCGTCAGCAGCGTGATACCGAGTGCAAGTACCAGTGCTGCGGGGAGATGAATACGTGTGAGCCGCAGACCGCGATAGACACCCCACGCCGCGGGAATAAGAAAGAGCAGCAGGCAGAAGCGTGAGAGCGACTCCACGTGAAAACGCGCCATGCAAAAAACGCAGGGAACCGATGACATCAGCACGCTGATGCGGATGGTCTTGCGTGAGAGCGATCCCATCACGAAGCCGCCCGTCCACGCCCAGCCGATCAGCAGAATCACATTCCAGATCAGCATGGCGACACCAGGACCAAGCGTGAGGCCGCTGTTCTTCAGAACCGTGGTGTTGAACAGCCGCACATAGGTCGCGCTGATGGAGACCGACAAACCCATCAACAGCAGGCTGCACGGCAGCGCCAGGCCGAAGGCCGCAACCCATGGAGCCAAGGTGCGCCACGGCGTTGCCTTACGACGAAATGCAAGGCCCATCACATTCAGCAAGGCCGACCATGTGCTTTCACGTGTCTCTGCCAGATCGCCAAGCACTGCTTCACACTCATTGCGTTCCAGAAGACGTGAAGCGACAACTTCCACCACGGTCCAGCCCGTCATAGAACACTCCTGCTCTGGTTTGCCACCCATGAGGCTCCGCGGCTGATCCGCATCACCGTCTCGTAGAACTCTTTCGCCGCGCTCAAACCGCTGGGCGTAATGCTTACCATGCGTTTGGCACGGCCACCGCGTTCGGGCGTGGCATCGCTCATCCAGGTCTTCAGCAGACCTTTCGCCTCCAGCCGATCGATGGTGGTGTACAGCGCGCCGATCGAACAGCCTCTGCCGCTGGCCTCAACCTCTTCGCGGATGGTGGCGCCATACGCCCGTTCGCCAAGCCCCGCTGCCGCCGTAATGATCAGGTACTCAAACTCTCCAAGCATCGTTAGTACTACATTGTGGGAGTAATGAGTGGGACTGTCAATAGCGGGCAGGGAAATTTTTGCAGGATCATTTCGGAACGTGAGCAGGAGATTCGCGCTTCGCGCGAACCGGGGGGGAGCAGCGATGCTCGGCAAGCTTTGCTGGCTGGGGTGTTCAGCGGTCTTTCGGGCAGGCACGATAAGCGCTGAAGGCGCGCTCTATATCAGCCTGGGGCAACGCCCCAGGTCTCAGTGCCCATACGATCTTAAAGGGCTG
This sequence comes from Acidobacteriaceae bacterium, assembly GCA_013361705.1. Taxonomy (GTDB): domain Bacteria; phylum Acidobacteriota; class Terriglobia; order Terriglobales; family Acidobacteriaceae; genus Terriglobus. The sequence goes on along the minus strand of JABFXN010000112.1, from coordinate 5,216 downwards.
AAGGCCCGCTCTATAGCTCTGCAGTGAAGGGAGATTAGTGCAAATGCGCGGAACGAGTAGGAGCGGTGAACTCTAATCGACGGTTTACCGTCCAAAGAAGTTGGGAGTTCCTTCCCGAGATGGGCTGTTCGTCCATTTGGCATGAGGATTATAGATCGGGCCTTCAGCCCTCAGACCTCTTAACTATCGGAAACCTGGGGCGTTGCCCCAGGCTGATATAGAGCGCGCTTTCAGCGCTTTTGTCGGCGGGCTGAAGCCCACGGCTCCCACCAAATCCTACGCCGGCATTGATTAGCCAACCCTACTTCAACCGCTTCAACACCGTCATCGGAATCGATCCATCCGGCCGCGCCGCGACCTTCCACGAGAGAACCTCTCCCTGCAGTTCATAAGCTCTCACCGCAGTGGTGTCATCCTGATTCGGAACCGAAGAGCGATCGATATGAAAGCTGATGGTGTGTTTCGTGTCATCGACGGTATAGCTACCGAAGTGAACACTCATCTCGGTCGCGACCGCACGGTACTCTTCCGGCGTTCCTTTCAGCCGGTCGCCCGAGGCAAACTTCACACGGTCACCGCGATAGATCTGTACTGAGTAATGTCCATCCGCGGTAAAGATCACCAGGCCGTGAGGATTGAGCCCATAGTCAGAGACGCGCGTACCATCCGGCATCAGCTTATCCGCCGCAGTAAGAGCCCAAGTGCCGACGATGGAAGAGGTCTGTGCCACACCGGAGAGCGAAGCAAGCAGAAGCGCAGTGAGCAGAAGCAAATACCGTTTCATGCCGCAACTCTAACAACCCGGCACAGCAAGGACAATTTGATTGTTCTCACGCAACCGTTAAGCGCGGCTTATGCTTCTTCGTGGCCTTTGCCTGCGAGGCTAACGCTCCCTGCACGGCTTCTGTCAGCAGAATCTTCATGCGATCGACAGCAACACCAGTGGACTGCGGATTGCGATGAAGCGTAACCGGCAGCGCACCAAGTGCAGGCAAACCGAAGAGCGACGTCGCAGAGACCAGGCCTTCGGGCAGCCGCAATCCCGTGCGCGCCGTGATGCCAAGCCCCGCAAGCAGCGCGGCCCACAGGCCGTCGAGACTGGGACTGCTGGCGGCGATGCGATATGGCGTTGTGGCAGTCTCCAGATGTTCGATGGCGCAGCGGCGAAAGGCACACTGCGGTCCAAGCGCAGCCAGCGGCAGAGGATGATTCTGCGGAGGAGCAAAGGTGGAAGCCGCAATCCACACGATCTCAAGCTGTCCAATAGTCTGGGCCGCTGCCCGTGTCTCATGTCCGATCGCGACCGCAAGATCGATCTGCGCTGCCTCCACCGCATCGGCCAGTGCCGCATTGCCTTCGATACGCAGCTCAACCTGCATCCGCGGATAGAGCAGGGCAAAGTGCGACAACGCAGAGGGCAGCACTGCGGCGAAGTCCTGGGTGCAGCCGATGCGGATGTGTCCGTCGATATTGGCGCCCTGCATCGTGTCCAGAAGCTCGTCGTTGAGCGACAGCATGCGGCGTGCATACGCGAGCGCCACCACGCCCTCTTCTGTCAGGGCAAGGCCGCGGCCTCGTTTCCGAAAGACCGGAGCTCCCAGCTCCTCCTGCAGCCGCTTCATCTGCAGGCTCACAGCAGAGGGCGTGCGCCCCAGCCGCTCCGCCGCCAACGCCAGACTGCCAAGATCATTCGCAACGGTGAGGGTGCGCAGCGTATCGAGATCGAGCGTAAGCCGTGTAGACATCGTGCGCGTAGTGTAGCCGAAGAAGGGCTAGAAAAGTTCCCAACGAATTTATCCGTTGGGGACCTCTCCATGTCTCAATCCCTTCAATGATTCAATCATTCAATTCCTCTTCAGCTCTGAATAAACGCCAACAGATCCGCATTGATCTGATCCGCATGAATCTGCGCCATGCCGTGCGGATACCCCGGGTAGATCTTCAACTGGCTGTTCTTCACTAGCTTCGCAGTCAACACACCGGCGTCAAGGTAAGGAACAATCTGGTCGTCATCGCCGTGCATCACCAGCGTGGGAATATCGATCTTCTTCAGGTCTTCGGTGAAATCGGTTTCGGAGAAGGCCTTGATGCAGTCGTACTGTCCCTTGATGCCGCCCTGCATGCCCTGGTACCAGAAATTTTTACGCACACCTTCTGACACCGCGGCACCGGGACGGTTGTAGCCATAGAAGGGAAGTGTTAGATCCATGTAGTACTGCGAGCGGTCATTCACCACTCCGTTGCGGATCGCATCGAAGGCATCGATCGGCAACCCACCGGGGTTCTTGTCGCTCTTCAGCATCACGGGAGGAACAGCGCCGATCAGCACGGCCTTGGCAACGCGGCTGGTGCCATGGCGACCCAGATAGCGCGCCACTTCGCCGCCTCCAGTGGAGTGGCCCACAAGCACGGCATTCTTCAGATCGAGCGCCTCGAACAGCGCTGCCAGGTCGTCGGCATACGTATCCATCTCATTGCCATCCCACGTCTGATCTGACCGTCCGTGGCTGCGGCGGTCGTGCGCGATGACGCGATATCCGCGCTCGCCGAGGAAGAGCATCTGCGCATCCCACGCATCGGCATTCAGCGGCCAGCCATGCGAAAACACAACCGGTTGGCCCGAGCCCCAGTCCTTGAAGTAGATCGCGGTGCCGTCTTTCACGGTGATGGTCTTCATAGTCGTCTCCATTCCTGGTTAGCGGTTGAAGGGGCACGGCATGCTGGCTGAGCGCAGCTTGTCGTGCATCTATTCAACTCTGGAGACGAACGGCCGTACACCTACGGAAAGGCATAAAAGAAGCCACACTTTCGTGTGGCTGGTTGATTCCCACACAGTTCCCGTGTCCCTGGGGACATGGGTAGCTCGAGCGAAGCGCGAATGTTTGTTTGGCCGTTTCGACGTGGAGCGATGGGCTCAATGGCAGGAAAAGCGCTGAAGGCGCGTTCTATACCAGCCTGGGGCAACGCCCCAGGTATCGGTGCCCACAAGATGTTAAAGGGCTGAAGGCCCGCTCCATATTTCTGAATACATGGGATTCGTTGATCTCTATGCGGATCGGGTAGAGAAGCAGATTTCTCCGCTCCCTTCGGTCGCTGCGAAATGACAAACAAAAAGACGATTCGAGCTTCGCTCAAACAACCCATGTTCCTTGGGGACTCCCGACGTGGGCACCCCATGCATGGGCTACCGACACGCCTCAATTTCCAATTTGGAAATTGGAAATCTCCACCGTGTTAGCTTGAAATCAGCGAAGGAGAATCTCAGCGCTTGCCGTCGACCCCATCCGTATTCGCAACGTCGCAGACAGCTCTCCGCCGCCCGACCTTCGATCCCGCCGGAGCTGTTACCGGAGTCGGCAGCCTGCCGCTCACTTCGCTTCCCGAAGCCCTGGAATCGGTGATCACCTTCTCGCCGCAGGTACCCTTCTGGCCGCAGCTTCCGCAACGCTCGGAACGTGAAGCCGCCATCGGGCAGGGATTCGACTGCATCCGCCATCTGATCGAACCGCGCACCGACGGCTATCGCTACCAGGTCCCGGAAGGCAGCATCGATGCGGTCATCGACGTCCTGCACAACGGCGACGGCTACCTCACTGAAGACAACGCCGCCGGGTTCTTCGCCTTGGAACAGGCACTCGCCTCAGGGCTCTTCCCCCAGGCGACTGCTGTCAAAGGACAGATCGAAGGCCCCATCACGCTGGCGGCCTTTCTCTTCTACAAGGGCCGGCCGTTCCTCTCTGATCCCGTCCTCTTCTCGTCGGTCGCCTTCCACGTCTCGCAACTCATCTGCTGGCAGGCCAATCGGCTTCGCGCGGCAAACTTGCCCGTGCTGTTGTTCGTCGATGAGCCAGGTCTGTGTCTCGAGATCCCCGGACTTCCCGAAGAACATCGGCTCAGCGCACTCGCCGCAATCCTCGACGACGCCCGCACGCGCGGCGTCTATGCCGGCCTGCATTGCTGCGCATCGCAGCCCTTCGATCGCATGTTCCGCGTCAGGCCCGACATTCTCTCCTTCGATGCGCATGAAGGTCTGGAGTCGTTCTTTACGCATCCGCAGGCGATGGACTTTGTGAACCAGGGAGGCACAGTCGCCTACGGTCGCGTGCCGACGAAGCGGCACCTCGACGCCATGGACGCGGCACAGATCTTCCTCCGCTGGCTTGAGACGGCATCCCGCGTCGGCGACCCGCGGAAGTTAGCGCAACGGGCGATGATCACGGCGACGTGCGGGCTTGGTCTGCTGGAGCCGGAGTCAGTGCCGCAATCCTTCAACGTTGCCCACGGAGTCAGCAAACTGGTACGAAGCCTCGCTGGGCTGGCCGAACAGGATTAACCCATACACCGGGTGCCCCACATACGCGAAGCTTATGTGGGTTGTTCGAGCGAAGCTCGAATGTTTTTTGTTTGTCATTTCGAAGCGCAGCGAAGAAATCTGCTTCTCTACCCGATACCCATGGATACCAATGAATCCGCACATTGAGAATTATGGAGCGGGCCTTCAGCCCTTCATCGTTCAATGGGCTCGAGACCTGGGGCGTTGCCCCAGGCTGGTATAGAACGCGCCTTCAGCGCTTATCCTTCCATTGGGCCCATCGAAATGAAAACAAAAAACGGATCGAGCTGAAGCTCGATACTCCCACATAAGCTTCGCGTATCCACCCCAATGAACAAGTTCATTGGGGACCCCGGTTATGTGGGGCACCCGGCCCTCGGTTCTCGCCCACAATTGCCACTATCTCTCAGGATCGTAGTTCAGATTCGGCCCCAACCACCGCTCGACCTCACTCAACATCCATCCCTTACGCTCGCTGTAATCCTGCGCCTGATCGCGATCGATCTTGCCAACACTGAAATACCGCGACTCCGGATGTGCGAAGTAAATCCCGCTAATGCTCGACCCCGGCCACATCGCGTACGACTCCGTGATCATGATGCCGGTCTTAGCCTGTACATCCATCAGCTTCCAGATGGTGCCCTTCTCCGTATGGTCGGGGCTCGCGGGATAGCCCGGAGCCGGACGAATACCGCGATACTCTTCCTGGATCAGCTCGTCGTTGGTGAGATTCTCCTGGCAGCCATAACCCCACTCCTCGCGGACACGCTTGTGCAGGCACTCGGCAAAGGCCTCAGCCAGGCGATCGGCCAGAGCCTCCGCCATGATGGCGCTGTAGTCATCATGGTCTGCCTTGAAGCGGTCGCAGAGCTCGCGCAAACCA
>JABFXN010000028.1 GCA_013361705.1 Acidobacteriaceae bacterium | reverse complement strand
TCAAAGACGGAACTCAAAAACAGGTTTGCCTTGTAACGCAGGGAAGTCCTCTTCCACACAGGGCGGCCACAGGAAGTCATTGAAACAGGGGGCGTATATGAAGCGAAGGCTTCTGATGTTTTTCCTAGTACTTATTTCGTCAATAGGAATTTCCGCAGCTCAGGCCGTGGACAGCCAGCAAATCACTGGTACTGTCACGGATCCCTCGGGCGCGGCGATTGCTCAGGCGGAAATCACAGTCACCAATGAAGCGACCGGCAATAGCCGTTCGGTAAAGTCCAACGAGGACGGCAACTATGTCGTTCTGAACCTGCCTGTCGGTAAATACACGATTAACACGTCCGTATCCGGCTTCAAGAAGTCAGTGATTGCGGGTGTCCAGGTGGATGTGGGCGGAAAGCCCTCCGTTCCCATCACTCTCGAACTTGGACAGGCGACGGAGACGGTCGAAGTGCAGGCCGGAGTCGTCATGATCCAGACGACCACGCCCGAAATCGGCGGCGTTATCACCAGCCAGGAAGCCACGCAGATTCAGCTCAACGGCCGCAACTATGTCCAGTTGCTTACGTTGCAGCCTGGTGTTTCCACTACCGTGGCCAGCGGTTTCAATATCTTCGGAACCTATGGTGTCAGTGGCAGCTCACAGTCGGTTAATGGTATCCGTACCGATTCGGCCAACTACTTCATTGACGGTGTCGACAACAAGGACAACGGCGGCGGTGGCAATAACTTCGTCAACATCTCGCCCGACTCGTTGCAGCAATTCCGTAACGTAGCTTCCAGCTACGACGCCAGCTACGGCGGCACCTCGGGCGCGACGGTCTCTGTTGCCATCAAGAGCGGTGGCCGTGACTTCCATGGCAGCGCGTACGAGCACATCCGCAACGATGCGATTCAGGCTTACCCCTATCGCTTCCTGAGCCAGACAACGGCTCCGATAAAGGCGCCACTTCGCTACAACGACTTTGGCTGGACGCTGGGTGGTCCGGTCTGGATTCCCGGGGTCTTCAACCGGAACCGTGAAAAGCTCTTCTTCTTCGCCGCGCAGGAGTTCAAGCGGCTGCGGAACTCAACAGCGACAGTGATCGCGGTACCGACTCCGACGGAGATGGCGAAGGCGCAGAGCGCCGGCTCGACAGCGACCGGACGGGCATTGGCTGCCACCGTGCTGACTGACCCTACTGGCGGCTTTAACTATCTGAGCCTGAACAATAACAACCAGTCCGAGTGGCTGATCAAGGTCGATTACAACCTGAACGAGAAGAACCAGATCAGCGGACGCTTTGTTCACGACAATGTCTTGAACGTCGGCAATCCGACCAACTTTGTTATCTACGACAGAACGATTCCTGGACTTACGTCTTCGGCTTCCTGGACGCATGCGTTCAATTCGAAGATCGTCAACGTTCTTACCGGTTCTTATTCAGGCAACATCATCAATGAAGGCAATAACATTCGTGCAAATCCTCAGTTCAGGGGAGCAAAGAGTCTTCGCTCTGACTATGGAATGACGTATAAAACGCTCTATAGCGCCTCGAACATCATTCCCCAGATAACCCTCTCGGGCTACAGTAATCCCAATGTCAGTCCGCGTCAGTTCGATAATTACCAGCGCATCTATGCTGTAAAGAACGATCTCTCGATGGTCTTCGGGAACCACTCCTTGAAGGCTGGCGGATACTTCTGGAGAGCTCGTAAGAACCAGACGGCACCCCCGGCGCTGAATGGCCAGTTCACCTTCAATTCGCCTGCGAATGCAGCTCTGGGTACAACAGCGAAGGAGGAGACACTCAAGAGCCTCTTCAACGGGAACTTCGCAAGTTATACCGAAGGCAGCAACATTCCCCAGATTCAGGCGCGCTTTCCACAATTCGAAACCTATGTGCAGGATGACTGGACTGTAACCCATCGCTTGACGGTGAACCTGGGACTTCGTTGGCAGTTGATGCCTCCGATCTCCAGCTGGCCGAACAACACTGCTTTCTTCGATCCGACTCTGTTCGATCAGACGAAGGCAGCAACGATCGGCTCGAACGGAAGCATTACCTCCAATCCTTCGCCGTACAACGGGCTCGTGCTGCCTGGCACCGGCTTCTCCGACAAGGCGAAGCAGGTGGTAGCGCCATCGGTGTACAACAATCCGGCGGTGCAGGCGCTGTTCCGCAACAAGCCGGGCGGCATTGTCGAGACGAAGTACAACACCTTCGCACCTCGTGTAGGTTTCGCCTACGACCTAAGCGGCAAGCAGGAAACCGTGCTCCACGGCGGCTATGGCATGTCGTACGAGCGCGTTGAGGGTAACTACATCTACGGTGCGGCTTCACAGTTGCCGTTTGTAGCAGTGGCTTCACTGGCCAGCGCGGGTAACGCCGATAACCTTGGCAGCATTGGAACGGCGGCAACGCCGACCAACATCACCAACTCAGCCGATATGAATCTGTCTCCGCCGCGGATTCACAACTACAGCGTAGGTATCCAACACAAATTGTTCGACAACACGTCTGTGGAGCTGAACTACGTCGGTTCGCGTGCAGCCAACCTGACCTATCGCAAAAACCTGAATCAAGCTGCTGCCGGTACGGAGCAGGCTAATCCAGGCGTGCAGCGTAATGCCCTTCGTCCGTACCGTGGATATGGTGAGATCTACCAGTACACCAATGGCGCTCATGCGAACTACAACTCGTTGCAGTTCCGCATGCAGACCCGTTTCAAGCAGGGTGGCCTTGTAATCATCTCCTACACCTGGTCAAAGGCTCTGACAATGGGCTCAACCTTCGATTACCAACCGCAGGACAGCACGAACCTTGCCGCTGACTACGGTCCGGCCAACTACAACCAGCCGAAGATCTTCGTTGCCAGCTATGTTTATCCCATTCCGTTCTGGCGCAACGGAAAGGAATGGTATAAGCGCGTGATTGGTGACTGACAGGTTTCCGGTGTGACTCGCATCGCAAATGGCCTTCCGATCAACGTCATCCAGGCCTCTGGTCTGTCGGTTGCTGGCAATCTGGTCACCACGGCCAACGTTGCCCAGCGTCCGAATCTGGTTGGTAATCCGTACGCCAAGAATGGCAAGCAGTATCTGAACCCTGCTGCGTTTGCCACCCCGGCGCCCGGAACCTATGGCAACCTGGGCTACGACGCCATCAAGGGACCGCTATTCAACAATTGGGATGCTGCGGTGCAGAAGAACATTCCGATCCACGAGCAGATTGGCGCAGAGTTCCGTGCTGAGATGTTCAACGTGCCCAATCACATGTCCATGTTCACGATCGCTAACACACTGGGGGCTTCGACCTTTGGTCAGGTGACCAGTTCCACCGGCGCGACTGATCCTCGGACCATGGAATTCGTTCTCCGCGTTCATTTCTAACCTCCAACAGGCCCCGGCTTTATGCCGGGGCCTGCATTTTCCCTGGACAACCCCGCTTGACACGCGATTTTCGCGCCTCTTATATTCGAGGCGGAAAATAAATCCATTTCTATTACGGCTGCGCCCTGCTTCCAATGGGGTTTGCGCGGCGCAAGAAGCGAAGGTTCGATGAGGCTCCGTTCCCGAAACATCCTGCTGGCCGCTGCTGTGGCGGCGCCAGTGATGCTGTTTACCTTAAGCCGGATGACAGCTCAGGCCCCACAGACTCCTGGTCAAAGACCCACTCCTGCTCAAAGACCCAGTTGGACGGTGGGCTCACAAGGTCCTCTGCCGGAGCATGCCAAGTTCACGCCGCTGCAGGCGGAGAGCGGTGGAGCGCTCTTCATCCAGAACTGCGCCTTCTGCCATGGCAAAGACGCCGGCGGTGGCGAGACCGGGCCTGACCTGACACGCTCGAAGCTGGTGACCGGTGATAAGAACGGCGAGGCGATCGGTGCAGTCATCCGCAATGGCCGTCTGGATAAGGGGATGCCGCGCTTCAGCCTGTCGGATACGGAAATCCTGAACCTCGTAGCGTTTATTCACACCCAGCAGGATGCCTCCATGTCGCAGTCCGGCAATCGCCGTGGCGTCGACGAGAGCGACCTGCACACCGGCAATGCCGAGGCGGGTAAGAAATATTTTGAAGGGCCGGGCGGATGCACGCAGTGCCACTCGGCGACGGGTGATCTCGCAGGGATTGCCTCAAAGTTCAGCGGTCTCAGGCTCGAGATGCAGATGCTTTATCCCCGTGACGCCAAGACGAAGGCCACGGTGAAGACCAAGTCCGGCCAGACCTTTGCCGGCACCGTCGAGTATGAAGACGAATTCACGCTCGGCATTCGCGATAGCTCCGGTATCTATCACTCGTGGCCGATGACCGCGATCACTGCAAAGCTCGATAAGCCGGTTGAGGCTCACGTAACCGCCATGAGCAAGTACACCGATGACGACATTCACAATGTTCTCGCGTATATCCAAACCCTTAAGTAAGGAAAGAGAGCGCACGTTGAAGCAGGTCCGGATGAATTGGAAAAAGAGTGCACGGGTGTTGACGCTGGCTGCTGCCGCGACAGCCACTGCGGGTTTGAATGCGCAGAACGTTGATAGTGCGATGCTTAAGAATCCTCCACGCGATAGCTGGCTCGGATATCACGGCGACTACTCCGGCCGCCGCCACAGCGCGCTGACGGAGATCAATACGCGCAACGTCAGCGGGCTGTCGCTCGGATGGGCCTTTCAGACACAACAGAACGGCGTTCTGAAGGCGACGCCGATCCTGGCGGACGGCATTCTGTACTTCACCCTGCCGGATCACGTGTGGGCTATCGATGCGCGTTCCGGTCACCAGTTGTGGCACTACGCTGCACCGCAGACCAAAGCGTTCCACATCGGTCAGCGTGGTGTGAGCATTCTGAAGGACAAGCTCTACTACATGACCTCGGATGCGCATCTGCAGGCGCTGGATGCGAAGACCGGCAATGTGCTGTGGGATGTGGAGGTCGCTGACTCGAAGAAGGGGCAGTGGGCAACGATGTCTCCCCTCATCGTTGGCAATCACGTCCTGGTGGGAGCTTCGGGCGACTTCGATAACCTGCAGGGCTTCCTGCGTGCGGTCGATCCGGATACCGGAAAGACGCAGTGGACATTTTATTCCACACCGACTGTGGACACTCCACGTGTCGCATACAGCGGCAACATGTGGATGACCGGCACGTACGATCCAGACCTGAACCTGATCTATTTCGGTACGGGCAATCCTTCGCCAGTGTTGAACGGCAAAGTTCGGCCGGGCGACAATCTTTATACCTGCACCATCCTGGCGCTGGATCCCGAGACCGGCAAGCTGGTGTGGCACTTCCAGCCCTCGCCTCACGACACCCACGATTGGGACGCGGTAGAGATTCCAGTACTGGCCGACGGTGTCTTTGAAGGTAAGCCGCGCAAGATGCTGATGCAGGCTTCGCGTAATGGCTACTTCTTTGTAATCGATCGGACGAATGGCAAGAACCTGCTGACTACGACCTTCGGTCCGGTGAACTGGAGCAAGGGTGTAGATAAGGATGGCCGGCCGATTCCGAATCCGGATAAAGAGCCCGCTCCGGATGGACGTCTGATCGCTCCCGACGAGGGGGGCATGACCAACTACCGTTCGCCGAGCTTCGATCCGAAGACCGGACTGTTTATCGTGAGCGCTTCGCCTAGCTACAGCCTCTATTTCAATAAGCCTGCAGATGGAGCATACGGCTGGGCCGGTGCGGACTACGGCCTATGGAGCAAAGGGGTCCTGGACGCGATCGATTACAAGACCGGCAAGATCCGCTGGTCGCATGAGCTTGGCCAGCGTGCGGGCTCTGGCGTTCTGACTACAGAAGGCGGGCTCACCTTTACCGGTGATTCGACCGGGAACTTCCTGGCGTTGGATACAGCGACGGGCAAGACCCTGTGGCATGCCGGCGCCGGTGGGCAGATTGCGTCGTCGCCGATCAGCTACGAACTGGACGGGCATCAGTACATCCTGACCAGCGGTGGCAATGTGATGTTTGCCTGGCGCCTTCCGGAGGCTCCGGCAGCACCCGCGGCGAAGCATACTCCAACTGCAGCAACAACGAAATAAGAAGAGGCAGATATGAAGCAATGGTTTCTTGCACTCGCGGTTGGCGTTGGCTCGCTGACACCGGCGGCGATGGCCGCGTCGAAGATTCACGTTCTTATCCTCGACGGTGAGAGCGCGGCTCCGTATCACAACTGGGCGGCGGAGACGCCGGTTCTGAAGCAGGAGTTGGAGGAAACGGGTCTCTTCGATGTGGAGGTACTGACAATCCAGAAGGACGGCGACTTCTCTCAGTTCCATCCGGCATGGTCGAAGTACCAGGCGGTCGTGCTGAACTATGACGCTCCGGATGAGCGCTGGTCGAGCGATGTGAAGTCTTCCTTCGAGCAGTACATGAAGAATGGCGGCGGCTTGGTGACGATCCACGCTGCTGACAACGCCTTTCCCGATTGGGTTGCTTTCAACGAGATGACCGGTATCGGCGGATGGCGTGGACGTACCGAGAAAGCCGGCCCGCACTGGGTCTATAAGGATGGCAAGCTGGTTGCCGATGACAAGCCGGGCCGGGCTGGTGTTCACGGCTTGCGGCTCCCATTCCAGCTAACGGTGCGCGACGCCAACCACCCCATTACCAAGGGACTACCGAAGCAGTGGATGCATCAGGGCGATGAGATGTATGCCAACATGCGCGGTCCCGGCAAGATGACGGTTCTGGCCACGGCCTACTCTGATCCTGCTAACCACGGCACTGGTTTCGACGAGCCGATGCTGATGGTCTCGCAGTTCGGGAAGGGACGTATCTTCCACTCGACGCTGGGGCACGATGTGATGGCTATCAGCTCTGAGGATTATGTGGTGACCTTCCAGCGCGGTGTGGAGTGGGTTGCGACCGGTAAGGTGACGCAGCCAGTTCCTGCATCGTTCCCGACTGCAAATACAGTGAGCTATCGTACGGATCTGGCGGCGAAGGATCCCCACTACAGCAAAGGGCTGAACCCGATGGATGGCCCGCCGCCGATGCGTCCTGGCACACAACCCACGCCACAGAAGTAAGATGGTCGGGAGAGAACATCGCAAATCATGAAGACGATCAAGGGACCTGGAATCTTTCTTGCGCAGTTTGCCGGCGATGAACCGCCATTCAACTCACTGAACGAGATCTGTAAATGGGCCGCCGGAATCGGCTTCAAAGGGGTGCAGATTCCCACCTGGGATGGCCGCCTGTTCGACCTGAAGCGTGCCGCGGAAAGTACCGCCTATTGCGATGAGATACGCGGGATCGCGGCATCGCATGGTCTGGCGATTACGGAGCTCTCTACGCATTTGCAGGGGCAGCTCGTCGCTGTGCATCCGGCATACGATGCGTTATTCGACAGCTTCGCTCCGGCATCGGTGCATGGCAAGCCTGCCGCGCGTACCGAGTGGGCGATCGAGCAGCTTCGTTCCGCGGCGAAGGCCTCACGGAACCTGGGACTCGATCGTCATGCCACCTTCTCAGGAGCGCTGGCGTGGCCGTATCTCTATCCCTGGCCGCAGCGTCCTGCCGGTCTGGTGGAGACTGCTTTCGGAGAACTCGCGAAGCGCTGGCTGCCTTTGTTGGATTTCTTCGAGGAGCAGGGCGTTGATCTCTGCTACGAGATCCATCCTGGCGAAGACCTGCACGATGGTTCGTCATTCGAGATGTTCCTGGATCTGGTGAAAGGCCATAAGCGTTGCAACCTGCTCTATGACCCGAGCCACTTCATCCTGCAGGGGCTCGATTACCTGGAGTACATCGACCTGTACCACGACCGCATCAAGATGTTTCACGTCAAGGATGCCGAGTTCCGGCCGACGGGACGGCAGGGTGTCTATGGCGGCTTCCAGTCATGGGCGAACCGTGCAGGCCGCTTCCGGTCGTTGGGCGATGGACAGGTCGACTTCAAGGCGATCTTCTCCAAGCTGACGCAATACGGCTTTGACGGCTGGGCAGTGATGGAGTGGGAGTGCTGCATCAAGAGCTCCGCCCAGGGCGCACGCGAAGGCGCGCCGTTCATCCAGAGCTGCATCATTCAGGCAGTGGAGAAGGCGTTTGACGACTTCGCCGGAGCCGCGACCGATCAGCAGATGCTGGACAGCCTGCTTGGCATTGGAAGGAAGGACGCATGAGCAAAAAGCTCGGACGGAAGCTGCGCCTGGGCATGGTCGGTGGAGGTCCAGGGGCCTTCATCGGAGAGGTGCATCGCATTGCGGCACGCTTTGATGGCAAGTATGAGCTGGTAGCCGCCGCACTCTCTTCCAATGCGGAGAAGTCGAAGACCTTTGCTGCAGAGTTGGGAATTCCGCGTGCCTACGGCAGTTTCGCCGAGATGGCGGAATTGGAGTCCAAGCGTGAGGACGGCATTGATGTGGTCGCGATCGTAACTCCGAACGACACGCACTATGCCATCGCCAAGGCATTCCTCGACGCTGGTATCCACGTCATGTGCGATAAGCCCATGACGACCACGCTGGACGACGCGGTGAAGCTGGCCGAAGAGGTTGAACGTTCCGGCCTGATCTTCGCCTTGACGCATACGTACTCCGGCTACCCGATCGTGCGGCAGATGCGCAGCATCGTGGAGAGTGGTGTACTCGGCAAGGTCCGCATGATCAATGCGGAATACGTGCAGGGCTGGCTGGCGACTCCGCTGGAGAGCTCGGGAGCGAACAAGCAGGCGGAGTGGCGCACCGATCCCAAGCGCAGCGGCCCTGCCGGCTGCCTGGGCGACATCGGAACGCACGCTTACCACCTGGCCTACTTTGTCAGCGGTCTGGAGCCGGCATCGATCTCTGCCGACCTGAGTACCTTTGTCGAAGGGCGCCGGCTGGATGACAACGTCCAGGCGATGATCCGTTACGAGGGCGGAGCCAAGGCCAGCCTGTGGTCGTCGCAGATCGCGATCGGGAATGAGAACAACTTGAATCTGCGTATCTACGGCGAAGCTGGTTCGCTGGAGTGGAACCAGGAGAACCCGAACTACGCGCGCTATACGCCACTGAACCAGCCGACGCAGATTTTGAGTCGCGGTGGCGGAGCGCTGAATGCCGCGGCGGCACGCTTGCCCGCGGGCCATCCCGAAGGATACTTCGAGGCCTTTGCGCAGCTTTATGCTGACCTGGCGGAGCGCATTACCGCCCGGCTGGAAGAGCGAGATCCTGCGCCGGCATCGTTGCTGCTGCCGACCTGCCAGGATGGTGTGAATGGACTGAAGTTCATTGAGGCGGCATTGCGCTCCTCAGCGAACCAATCTTCCTGGACGTCGCTTAAGTAGTTACGGTGATGTGACTTGCTGTCGTACCATGGTGGAACCTACTGATCGGTACGATGAGTTCTCCGAAGTCCAGAAAACCGAATGCACGGCAGACCCATGGAGTGCGCCAGATCGATCTGGCGTCGTTCCAGCCTGCCTCCAGTGAGATGGCTCGCGACATCAATCGCGACATCATCCTCGAACTCATTCGTTTCAAGCAGCCGCTGGCGCGCGCCGATCTATCGCGCTTCTCCGGCCTGCGTCCGAGCACGGTTTCGGCGATGGTCGAGCAGTTGATCCAGGAGAACTGGGTGACGGAAGGTGCGGTCATCACGCCCGCGCGCGGGCGGCCCTCCACCATGCTTTCGGTCAACAGCGACAAGGTGACGCTGGCGCTCGATCTGCGTCCGGACCGCGCCATTCTGGCAGTGGCAGACCTGAGCGGTCGCTTCCTGTCGCGAGAGACCATCACGACCTCGTCGGACTTGAAGAAGACGGTGGCGCAGATCGGTAAGCGGATGCGGGCATTGCGCGACGAGCACTCCACGAAATCGTTCGAGGGAATCGGAGTCAGCCTGCCTGGCCGCGTCCAGCCCGCGACGCAGCGCGTGCTGCTGGCGCCGAATATGCACTGGCACGAGTTCGATCTGAAGAAGGCGCTGGAAGATGTCTCCGGCTTGCAGGTAGAGATCGACAATGACGCCAACGTCTGCCTGATCTCAGAGCTGTGGTTCGGCCGGCTGCAGGGCGCCAGGGATGTCGTGCTGGTTGCTGTGGCCGAAGGTGTCGGTGCGGCGATTCTTGCCGGTGGACACATGCACTCGGGATACAACGGTATGGCCGGTGAGTTCGGCCACGTCTCGATCGACCCCAATGGGCCTCTGTGCCAGTGCGGACAGAAGGGCTGCTGGGAGATGGTGGCTTCGTCGCGCGCAGCTATCCGGAGCTTCAACGACGCCAGCCGCCGCAAGGTGAAGGACATCTATGAGCTGCTACAGCTCAGCGAAGAGGGCGATGAGAGCGCCATCGAAGCGCTTACCGAGCAGGCCCGCGCCCTTGGCCGGGGGTTGCGGCTGATTACGGCCACTATCTCTCCGGAGCTCATTTTGGTCGTGGGCGATATCACGGCCTCGTGGGATCGTTTCGGGCCCGTTGTCGCGCAGGAGCTGGCGGCATCCATGCTGGCTGGCCCCCCACCACTATTGCGCGCCACCGGTGATGCAGAGTTAGCCCGCCTGAGCGGAAGCGCCGCAATGCTGATGCAGCGTCATGCCTCGTATCACCGTTCGACTCACGACGCATCCCGCAGGTCCTGATTTTGAAAAATGGTTTTCATTGACCATCGAAAGAACATGTTGATATATTTTTGGACGGAAAATAAAGAAATTGCGGCCCCTTCACAGCCTCCTTTCTTTAGAACTTTAACCAGATGGGAGCTCTGATTTATGTACTTGGGAATTGATTGCGGGACCCAGGGTACAAAGGCACTTCTCATCACCGAGGCGGGGGCAGTCCGTGGTCGCGGATATGCCAAGCACCAGTTGATTGAGCGTGCCAGCGGGGCTCGCGAGCAGGAGCCGCAGTGGTGGGTGGATGCCTTGCGTACCAGCGTGACGCAGGCGGTGAGCCACCATGGCGCCGAGGTCCTGGCCCTGGGCGTAAGCGGCCAGCAGCACGGCCTGGTGGTTCTGGATGAGGCGAAGCAGGTGATCCGTCCCGCGAAGCTGTGGAATGACACCGAGACCGCTCCACAGAACGCTGCCTTGATTGAGCGGCTGGGCGGAAAGAGCGCCATGATGGAGCGCTTCGGCATTCTGCCGATGACCGGGTACACGGTCTCAAAGCTGTTGTGGATCAAGGAGAACGAGCCGGAGAACTTTGCCCGCATCCGTCATATTCTGCTGCCGCACGAGTATCTGAACTTCTGGCTGACGGGACAGATGTATGCCGAGTATGGCGACGCCTCCGGCACGGCCTTCTTCGACATTCGTACACGTGAGTGGATTCGCGAGATTCTGGATGAGATTGACGGCGGTACCGGCCAACTTGCGGCGGCGCTGCCTCCGCTGCTGAAGGTGGACCAACTTGTCGGCGCAGTTTGCCCCGAGGTCGCGGCTGAGCTTGGACTATCGCCGCAGTGCGTTGTTTCCTCAGGCGGTGGCGACAACATGATGGGTGCCATCGGGACAGGTAATGTGCGTCCCGGGATTGTGACGCTGAGCCTGGGCACCTCGTCGACGGTCTATTCGTTTCTGGAGAAGCCGTTAGCCAGCGTCGATCCGAGTGTTGCGCCGTTCTGCTCCTCTTCGGGCGGATGGCTGCCGCTGGTCTGCACCATGAATGCCACCAACGTGGTGACGCAGACTCTGCATGTGTTGGGCAAAGGCGTGGAAGATATCGATCCGATTCTGGCCTCGACCAATCCCGGTGCGGACGGAATTACCTTTCTGCCATTCCTGAACGGCGAGCGCACGCCCGACCTTCCGACGGCACAGGGCAGCATGCATGGGATAACGGCCACGAACTTCAGTGCCGGCAACTTGCTGCGCAGCGTGATTGAGGGCGTGACCTTCGGGGTGCTGAATGGCCTTGAACTCATTCTGCAAGGCCAGCCTGCCAGCAAGATCCAGGTGATCGGCGGCGGTTCGCGTTCGGCGGAGTGGCGGCAAATGATTGCCGATGCTACCGGCGCGGTGATCCAGGTACCGATTGAAGAAGAGGCCGGCTGCCTTGGGGCGGCGATTCAGGCCATGTATGCCTATAAGAGCCAGCAGGAAACTCCGGTGACCTTTGCTGTGCTCTCCGAGCGCCTTGTCAGCGTCGATGAGGAGAAGACAGCTCACCCCCGGGCGGAGAAGCGTACCGCCTATCGCGCGGCGCAGGACCGCTACAACGCTGTACTCAAAGCTCAGTTTCCGAACCTATGATCCAGATTGGAGAACCACTTGTCTGAAACTATCTTCAGCAACTTTCCTACGGTGAAGTTTGAAGGTGCCGCGAGCACCAATCCCCTGGCCTATCAGTACTACGACGCCGACCGCGTCGTGCTGGGCAAGCCGCTGCGCGAGCATCTTCGTTTCGCCGTGGCCTACTGGCACTCGTTCGCGATGACGGGAAGCGATCCCTTTGGCGGGCCCACGATTCATCGTCCATGGACAGCAGCGGGTGATCCTATTGCTTTGGCGAAGCTGAAGGCCGATGCCGCGTTCGACTTCTTCCGCGTGCTCGATGTGCAGTTCTACTGCTTCCACGATGCCGATATCGCCCCTGCTGAAGAGACGCTCGCCGGCACGCTGAAGAACCTGCACACCATCGTCGACTACCTGGGCGAGAAGATGAGCTCGTCGAAGACGAAGCTGCTGTGGGGAACGGCAAACCTGTTCTCGCACCCGCGCTTCATGGCCGGTGCCTCCACCAATCCTGATCCCGAGGTCTTTGCCTGGTGCGCTGCCACAGTGAAGCACTGCATGGATGCGACGATGAAGCTCGGCGGATCGAACTACGTTCTGTGGGGCGGACGCGAGGGCTACGAGACGCTGCTGAACACCGACATGAAGCACGAGCTGGAGCAGATGGGCCGCTTCCTTTCGCTGGTGGTCGACTACAAGCACAAGATCGGCTTCAAGGGGCAGATTCTGGTCGAGCCGAAGCCGAAGGAGCCCACTTCGCACCAGTACGACTTCGACACGGCGACGGTCTACGGCTTCCTGAAGCGCTTTGGCCTGGAGAACGAAGTGCGTGTGAACCTCGAAGCCAACCACGCTACGCTGGCCGGTCACACCTTCGAGCACGAGATTGCGACCGCGGGCGCCTTCGGCATTCTGGGTTCGCTGGATATCAACCGCGGCGATGCGCTGCTGGGCTGGGATACCGACCAGTTCCCGAACGACCTGTGGAGCATGACCATGTCGATGTACCAGGTCATCAAGGCCGGTGGCCTTGGCGTGGGTGGATGCAACTTCGACGCGAAGGTTCGCCGCCAGAGCTTTACGGCCGAGGACCTGGTGTATGCCCATGTTGGCGGTATGGACCTGTGTGCCCGCTCCTTCCTGACAGCCGCCAAGCTGATCGAAGAGGGCGAGTACGACTCCATCCTCACGGAGCGTTATGCCGGCTGGAAGACTCCGGAGGCGCAGGCCATGTTCAACGGCAAGCTCTCCCTGGAGGAGATTGCGGCCAAGGCCGAGAAGGATGCGATTCAGCCGCAGCCTCGCTCCGGCCGCCAGGAGAAGATCGAAAACCTGCTCGCCCGCAAGATCTACCGCGATCTGCAGTAATTTTCGTAACGCTTCTGAAGTCGAGAAAAAGGCCGGGATGTCGGGAAGACATCACGGCCTTTTTTATTGCAAGTCGATGAATTGCTTGACCTGTGCGGGGAAGAAGACACCCTGCGTTGGTTCGAGACAAGACAAAAGTACTGTTGGCTCTGTACACTGTCGGTCCGCCAGTAAAACCTTTCGATTTCGACGTACGGAGATGATCCATGGCCACTTCGCAGACTGATCGCCGCGAGTTTCTCAAGCTTTCCACTGCCGCGCTTGCTACCTCTGCGCTCTCGATGAACGCCCGCAGCTATGCTGCCGTCGTCGGAGCCAACGACCGTGTCCGCACCGCCGTTGTCGGCTGCGGCGACCGTATGCGGCAGGCTCTGATTCCTGCCTTCCAGGCCTGCAAGCAGGAGAACAACTTCGAGTTCGTCGCGGTATCTGACATCTGGTCGATGCGCCGCGAATCGGGCCAGGCGCTGCTGAAGAAGCTCTCCGGCGGAGACATCGCCATCTGCCGTAACAATGACGAGCTCTACTCGCGCAAGGATGTGGACGCGGTTCTGATTGCAACCGCCGACTTCCAGCACGCCCAGCACGGCATCGAAGCCGTGAAGGCCGGCCGCGATGCCTACTGCGAAAAGCCAACGGCGGATATGCTGTCAGACGCGCGCGATCTGTTGAAGGCCGTGAAGGAAAGCGGCCGGGTCTTCCAGGTGGGTACGCAGCGCCGGTCCACTCCTGCGTATCAGAAGGCGTATGAGTACATCCGCTCCGGTAAGTTCGGCGACATCAACATGGTGGAGATGACCTGGAACGTGAATCAGCCGGGCCGCTGGCGGCGTCCTGATGTGGTGCCGTTGTTGAAAGAGGAAGACACGGACTGGAAGCGCTACCTGTTGAACCGTCCGTATGAGCCGTTCGATGCGCGTAAGTATCTCGAGTTCCGCCTCTTCTGGCCGTTCTCCTCGGGTATTCCCGATCAGTGGCTGGTGCACCAGATCGATACCGTGCACTGGTTCTCCGGCTATCCGCATCCGCGTTCGGTCGTTGCCAACGGCGGCATCTATCAGTGGCATGACGGCCGCCGCAACTGGGATACGTTTACGGCAGTCTTCGACTACGGTCCGCAGGATGATCCGAAGAAGGGCTTCCAGGTGCTGTACTCGTCGCGCCAGACGAACTCGGCCGGCGGTATTAAGGAGATCTACTACTCCAACGGCGGCAGCCTGAACATGGATACGCAGGAGGTCACGCCGGATGGCGGCCTCACTACGAAGGCAGCCGCGGAGATGAAGATGCAGCCGAACCAACTGCCGAAGTTCTCGCTGGCCGAGAAGGCAGAGAAGGTTTCGACCGACGCCAACACCGGCGGTGACCCGATGACGACGGCTAACATGCATAACTGGATGGAGTGCGTGCGTAGCCGCAAGACTCCGAATGCCAGCATTGAGGCCGGTTATTCGCACTCAATCGCTCTGTGCATGTGCATCGCCGCTATGCAGACCGGACAGAAGGTGACCTTCAACGATAAGACGCAGCAGATCATCGCCGGAGGCAAGGTCTATGCGTAAGTTGTTGGCAGCGGCTATGGTACTGCTTCCACTTACTTCGGTTGCGCAGATGGTAAAAGTAACTCCGGTAGAGAGCGAGCGCCGCATCGATATCACTATCGATGGCAAACCCTTTACCAGCTATATGTGGCCCACCACGCTGGAGAAGCCGGTGCTATATCCGCTGACGGCTCCGGACGGCACCATCGTGACCCGCGGATATCCGCTGAAGCCGCAGAAGAACGAGCGCACAGATCATCCGCATCACGCTGGTCTGTGGTTCAACTACGGCAACGTCAATGGATTCGACTTCTGGAATAACTCTGACGCCATCAAGCCGGAGCAGAAGCCGAAGATGGGCTCGGTGCATCACACGAAAATCGTCAGCACGCACAGCGGTCAGGGGAAAGGCGATCTCACGGTCGAGTCCATCTGGACCAACGGAGCAGGCCAGGATGTGCTGCGTGAGACGACGCAGTACATCTTCGGTGTGAAGAACGGTGTCCGCTACATTGATCGCATCGGCAAGCTGACCGCGCTGGAGAAGATCACCTTCAACGACGACAAGGAAGGCGTGCTGGGCATTCGCGTGGCGCGCTGGCTCGAGTCGCCAACGGAGAAGGGCGGGACCTTCCTGGACGCCAGCGGTAATCCGACGCAGGTGGCTGCGGTAGATAACTCCATCGCGACGGGTGTGTATCTGACCAGCGAAGGTATCGAGGGCGATAAGGTATGGTCGACCCGCGGTCGCTGGTGCGTGCTGGGTGGGCATACTCCTGAGGGCAAGAAGGAAGCGATTGCCATCATCGATAACCCGAAGAACCCGGGATATCCCACGTACTGGCATGCACGCGGCTACGGGCTATTTGCGGCGAATCCGTTGGGAGCGCATATCTTCAATCCCAAAGCGGAGCCATTCAATTACACGGTGGAGAAGGGAAAGACCGTTACCTTTACTTATCGGGTTCTGCTCTCATCTTCACCGCTGACCTCGGATGAGATGAACCACGAAGCCGATGCATTTGCGAAACAGTACTAAGTAGGGTGTGTAGACATATTCGAAAATGGTCGCGCTATGCGCGACCATTTTCGTTTGTCATTTCGTAACGACCAAAGGTAGTGGAGAAATCTGCTTTTCTACCCATACCTTTCGTTGGTGTCAAGAATCGCACCCTAGCGTTGCGAGGGGCGGCACCCGGCGTCGATGCGCCGAGTGCAAGGTGGGGAACCACATCTCCTATGTGTTTGCTGAAAATGTGAATCCGCTGCCGCTCCGCCATTGCTCTGCCCCACAGGCGTATCGGCGAGGACAACATTTGTGAGAGGAGGGCGACAGAGCCAGGGAAGCGGAGCCAAATTCACAAATAAAACAGGGCGGATTACCGCACTGTCGCAAATTCGGACAGTGGTGATGAATTCGTGGGGCTTGACATTCCACAGGCGGAGACGAGAGCCTAACGCCACAACACAAAAAAATACAGAACTACCGTTTTTTCTTTTTCCCGGGTCCTGCTCGTCTGGAGGACTGTTCTTGATCTGCCTACAACTCGTTTCTTTCCTGCGGCGCTCTTTTCTTCGCGAGAGCTCTGATGTAGTTCCTGCTTGCCCATTCGGTCCGTCCATCGGGACGACGAGCTCTATACCGTGGCGTCCGGTGAGGACTACGAGACTTGTATTCTTGCTTTCTCTTTTGGGCTACTCGGCTACGTGTTTAGCTCAGTATGACTACTTACCAAAAGTAGGGATCAAGGACTTCGCAACCTATCAACAGTCAAGCATTGACAGCGTTGACCTGGACACGGGCAACGTCAATTTGCACATCCCTCTCATAGGCTTTCCCCAGAAGGGCAACAAGCTTCGTCTGAGCTTCATCGTCAGATATAACGAGCCGCAGTGGCTATCAACAATCGGCACGCCCGCATATAGCTCCACCATAGGTGGCTATACCGTAGCCGGGAATTGGAAGCTTAGGGACTTCAACAATCCGCGTCCTGTGGGTGTGGATGTGGTGAGAGACCAGGCGGTTACGAGCACGTATGATATGACTCCCCGCATAGCGCCGGGATGTTGCGGTAACGGAGATCCGGTTGACTACTATTCAGAGCTCAGGGGGATACGTGACCGGTCGGGAGCTGATCATGCTCTCTCCGCATGGGCTGGTGCGGTAGGAGCCCCTCAGGTTAATTTTCCGGCTCCTGATGGCTCAGGATGGGTTGTGGCATCCGGAGGGTTAAAAGACAAGGAGGGTGTGACTTACAACAGCTTCACCATCCATCCGGGATCGGCAAGTCGGCCAGCCTGGAACATCTCCGATGCCCATGGAAACACCATTACTACTAATCTCAATGGCTGGCACGATAGCATGGATCGCGATATACCCGGATCGTGGAGTGGTCACGGGGCCGGAGCCAGCAGTCTAAATGGGTCCGTACCTTTAGAGGATGATCCATTTCCCGGCGTACCCAGTAGTGAGACGGCTCGCTGTAATAACGGGGCTGTCGCAACCAGAACCTGGACCGTACCCGCGTCGTCAGATTCGGGTGGTTCTCAGACATATTACTTCTGCTTTTCGAAGTACACGGCCAACACGCATTTTGGGTTTAATGGCAGACTCGGGCAGGTCAACAGTGCCGTTCTTGATGAAACTTCCTTCGATGCGTATCTCCTCTCGAAAATTATTTTGCCGAATGGCCAGTCATACTCCTTTCAATACGATCCCAACTATCTAGATTTGACCCGCATCGATCTACCCACCGGTGGCGTGATTGTGTACACCTGGGGAACCGTCAAGTGGGACCTCTGCTCTACGGCGCAGCCCATGAAGCGGGTTGTCACCGCCCGATCTGTAACCACTGGAGGCGGCGTTTCATCCTGGGGCTACAACTGGGGAAACAACGGCGTGTGCAATCCTCAGCCGGGAGATGCCATCCCGGTAATTGTTTCCAAGCCCGATCAGAACGACGAGTGGCATTACCAAAGCCGCATGGAGGACAACGGAAAGCTGAACAAGTACGTTGTCTCTTATAAAGGGCATGCGAGTGGAAATGCTTATAGTGCCACAGGCACGATCTCGAAGATCGTTAAAACCTCAAGCAGCTTTCGCTCCACCCCCTTGTTTACCCAGACCCAAGACATCCTGGTTTCCCCAGAGACTGGCCCAGATGGCCCCATTGTGAAGTGGCTACAGGGTTATTCCACTCCTGAACAAATCCCCGGTCCGGTCGAGTCGACGATCGTAAAGTTCTACGATACTTCCACGCAGAAGGTGGTTTTGTCGCAGGAGACTGACGCCACTCCCGTGCCTTCTTCAGGATCGATCGAGCGATGGAATCCCGACAACTACTGGTATCCAGCTCACGATACCTGTGCCTGCGTTAACTACTCAGAGATAAAAGCCGAACAGGTCTACGACTTTGTTCAAAGCTCAGGTTCTGGCCCTGGAACCCTGCTCCGCGAAACCGATACGACCTACAGATTTCAGGATACCGGCGGAGCAGACTATGAGAATAATGGACTGACCGGATTACCTTCACAAGTCAAGGTGTACGACGGCAGTTCACATCAAGTAGCGCAAACGAACTATACCTATGACGAAGCCTCTTATTCAGCCGGCGTCGTCGCTGGAGAACTGACATCTGTCAGGAAGTGGAAAGACACATCGAACTACTACGACACACATAGCAGTTTCAACTCTGACGGAACGTGGACCGAATCGGTTGATGCGAACGGTATCAAAACTCATGCCAACTCCTTTGATTGCTCGAGTGCCTTTCCCAAAAGTGTGACGAAGGCTTATGGCACGTCTATTGCCGAGACGTTTGTCTATTCTCACGATTGCGCAACGGGAAAAGTTACGTCTTACATGGATGCGAATTTAAAGACGACCTCCTATACCTATAACGATTCACTCAATCGGGTGACAGCGGTCGACTACCCCGATAGTGGTCACGCCGGTATCTCATACACGGATGGCATGAACTCGTCGACAACCGTAGAAGTCAGTACCGGCGGTCCTCAAGGGAAGATGTCGCAAACGGTCAACTATGACCTTGTCGGAAGAACGATTAATGTTCAGCAGAACGCCGGCAGTGATGTCATCAATGTCGATACTCAATATGACGCGATGGGTCACGTCTATACGACCTCAAATCCTTATACAAGCTCCCAGGGCTCTTCCAGCGATGTGACAACGAATACCTACGATGAACTTGAAAGACTAATCCAAAAGACGAACCCGGATGGAACATTCCAAACCTTTTCCTATTCTGGAAACGTGGTCACAACAAAAGATGAGTTGAGCAATGCCTGGAAGCGGACTTCAAACGCGCTTGGAGAGTTAACCAAAATCGAGGAGCCGAACGGTGCAGCGACGACCTATACCTATACGGCGCGCGGGGATCTTGCTTCTGTCAATCAAGCTGGCCTCTCCGGAGAGATCGCACGGACTCGGAGCTTCGAATATGACTGGCTGTCCCGGCTCACCTCCTCGCAAAACCCGGAGGTGGGAGCACTTTCTTATCAGTATCTTGATTCTTCTGGTCACGTCTGTTCGGGAGACACTTCCCAGCCTTGTTCCAAGACGGATGCACGTGGCATCATCACGAACTACGCTTATGACGCTTTGAATCGATTGACGGATCGCACCTATACCAGCGATTACACAAACACTCCATCAGCGCATTACCGGTATGATGTCGCGCAGGACACTCACAACTCCAGCGCTCTCTTCGCTGCGAACAATCCGATTGGCCGCTTGACATATCAGTGGACCGGCGACGGCACGACTCCGGAGACGTGGAACGGCTTTAGCTATGATTCGATGGGTCGGGTTACCACAATCGGTTCGTGTACTCCGAGAAGCTGCGGTCATCTGCGCTCCGATACGCAGTTCAGCTATGATCTTGCCGGCAATGAAGTATCGAGGAGCTTTGGAGTCGATTGGTGGCATGGCAACTACTTCCAACCATTCCAGATGTCCTACGACAACGCGGGCCGGCTCTCCGACGTTCGCTCTGTCTGGAACGATGCCTATCACCCCGAGCATCTGCTAAGCAATATCGTCTACTCCCCCATGGGCGGTATGACATCGGCCAAGATTGGCAATGACCTGACGGGTCTTCTGGAGACACGCAGTTACGACAAACGCGGGCGTGTCACGAATATTGTTCTTAGCCGTGACAACCGTGGCGCGACTTCGACCAATACGCCTCCTGTATGCGGCGGCCCATCGAGTTCGATGACGCTTCCCCAGAACGGAATGCTGAACATCGATGGATGGCTGGTCGATCATGAGGACGGCGCGCCCTCCGCGGGGGTAGAAGTGCTGATCGATGGCAGCGTCATCGGGCGCGTTCGGACGGGCACGCATGATCGTCCCGACGTCGTCGCTGCCTTCAGCCAGCCCGGCAGCAGCATCTATGACTCCAACGCTTCCAACTTCCTTCATAGCGGATGGTTGTTCAGCGGCTCGATTGGGAGTTTATCGGTAGGGACACATACCCTGGCGACACGCGGTATGGATTTCGATGGGAATCAATCTACCTGCTGGAATCAGGCCACACTAACTGTGTCCTCTCATCAGCAGATCATGAGTTCGATCGACGGTTCGGGTACTAATCCGACGGTCAACCAGGGCGCTACGCTTGCTATTAATGGATGGGCGGTCTCCCCTGACGGTTCGCCGCAGTCGCCTGTAAGCCAGGTAGAACTCTTCCTTGATGGCAAGTCGGTTGGGCTGGCGACGCTTGGAGACTCACGTCCTGATGTTGCCAGTGCCACCGGCATCCCGGGCGCGGCCCAGAGCGGCTGGCACGTCTCGATCCCGATTGGAAATATCGCGGTCGGAATACACCGCATCTCGGCAATTGCGACAGACTCCGCTCAGTCCACCAACACTGGCCCCATCTATACATTCCAGGTGGTTGGCAGCAATCCATCCTCTGCACCTACGATCACAGGGAACACGCTCTACAGCGAGTCTCTGTCGTACGAGCCGAATGGCAACGTACAGCAAATGATTGACTCCCTCGCTGGGACGTGGAGGTATTATTACGATGCGCTGAATCGCCTGACGTATGCCGGCGCCACTCTGCAGCCAAGCTATCCTGTTGGGCAGTGGTTGCAGTACAGCTACGACTCCTTTGGGAATCGCTATCCAACAAACATGACGGCGGCCACCAACGCGTGGCAGTTCACGGCGCAGAACCAGATGCCTTCTGCCGCCGGCTTTGTGTACGACCCTGCTGGGAACATGTTGAGCACGAATGTGCCGGCATCCATGGGTGGACATACGTTCGGCTACGACGCCGAGAATCGCGTTCGGTGGACCGACAACGGAGCCGTGAGCTACGTGTACAACGCCAGCGGTCAACGCGTCGGTAAATATGCCAATGGAAATGTAATCGAGGAGTACCTGTACGACCCACAGGGGCGTCGCACCACGACCATCGGCCCTGACTTCAACATGACGCGCGGAGAGTTGTTCGCCGGCGGTCGTCAGGTGGCAACCTATATCACTGCTAATGGCAGTGACAACTATCCTCGGTTCCCGATTGTGGATCACCTGGGAACAACCCGTCTGGTGGCCAGCTCAACCGGCGCGGTGTTGGAGACATGCTCTAGCCAACCTTTCGGAGATGGGCAGACCTGCTCTGGTGATGAACCGTCGAACCGCCACTTTACCGGCAAAGAAAGAGACTCAGAATCAGGGCTCGACTACTTCGGGGCCAGATACTACGCGTCGACGATGGGAAGATGGATGAGCCCTGATTGGGCGGAGAAGCCGGAGGCTGTGCCGTACAGTCACCTCGACAATCCGCAGAGCCTCAATCTATATGGGTATGTTCTAAATAATCCTCTCTCTAAGCCTGACCTCGATGGCCACGGATGCCCACCTGATTGCAGTACAGGAAATGCTGTTGTTGACTTCGTTGGCGGTCTTGTAAACGCTTGGGGTTCGGACAACCTTGCGGGCGCAGGAAGAATGAATCAATCGACCTTTGCGGGGCAACTTGGTCAAGCGATAGGCGACACCGGCGCTGCACTGCAAGGGGTGGGAGAAATGGTGGTTGGCACTGGCGGAAATATAGTCGGTGTCGCACTCGATGCAACTGGAGTTGGCGCGGCGGTTGGCGTTCCAGCGAATGTCGTCTCAACCGCAGTGACGGTGCATGGTGCTGCAACTGCGACAACGGCACTGTTCAAGGCAGGGGGCAACTTCTCCAAAGGCACCAAGGAAGCTGTGAAGGAAGCTGCGGGTGGAAAGTGTCAGAACTGTGGAGCAGAAACCACACAAGCTCAGAAATCTCAGAAGGGTGTGACGCCACCGGCTAATGAGGGGCAGACAGATCATATCGTGCCAAAATCAAAGGGTGGCACAAACGAGCAGTCGAATGCTCAACATCTCTGCCGCGCTTGCAATCGCGAAAAGTCGGACAAGATGCCGAACTAAAACTTAGTAAGGCCCGAGCGGAAAGATGTTATGGGGACGAACTATGGCAGATGAGAACTTCAAAAAGGTAGTGTTCCGGCTAGAGCAGGACGAGCACGGCTATCCTCCTGATAACTGGGAGAGTCTTTGGGCCAAAGAGATCGAACTGGGCTTATACAGCATCGACAATATCCCGATCTTCGTAAAGGGGATCAGCAGCGAAGATGTTGTGGAGGCCGAAGAGAATGAAGGTGAACTTCGGTATAAGAGGCTCGTTCGTCCGTCGGCGAATAGCGTTTTTAGGCTATACCTGTCTGATATCGCTGATGTACCGGCAGTGCGGGAGAGCTTCCGCAAGTTGGGATGTGAATCTGAGCAATCTCACATCCCAAAGCTTGTTGCGGTTGAAATCCCCGGCAACGTCGCGATAGAGCCTGTGGCAGCGCTGTTGGACGAAGGCGCAGTGTCGGGTCGTTGGGAGTACGAAGAGGGAGTCCTCCGTCATCTCATCGCATCATGAGGGCACACAGGTCTCCTCCGAGGGCGTTCGGCGGCTCTGTCTGGGAAGCCGTGCTGATCCCCGTGCATCTGTGGCTCTAAAGGAACCATGCTGCGCATGGGGTGAAGGTATACACTTCACCCCTTCTAGGGACCTGCACGGAAACCTGAGGTGCACCTGGGTAAACGTGGTGGCATCGAAGGAGATAGCGGAAACGAGGGTTCCGTGCGGAAACCTAGGAATCCATCTGCATCCGCGCTCTCTTGAGGAGGGTCGAGCGATGGCGTTGCTGAATGAATCGAATCTGCTGGCGATGACGGCACGCGCGGCGAAGTTCCGCACGAACCACGTTGGAACGAAGCTCAACGAGGCGGAGCTGCGCGAGTTCGAAGCGCTGGCGGAGCGGCGCAAGCAGCCGCCTTCAGAGCTGATACGCGGTCTTG
The DNA here is from genome assembly GCA_013361705.1 of Acidobacteriaceae bacterium. Lineage (GTDB taxonomy): Bacteria > Acidobacteriota > Terriglobia > Terriglobales > Acidobacteriaceae > Terriglobus. The sequence continues at coordinate 7,483 of JABFXN010000028.1, read as the reverse complement.
TGTTGCGCGAGATCGAAGCGGACAAACAACCGCCGCGACCGAGTGTAGAGCTAGAGGAGATCACGTCGCTGCGGCTGCTCATGCTGAACATCCTTCCGAAGATGCTGCTTGGGGAGACGATGACGCTGGAGCAGTACCGGGAGCTGGAAGAGACGGTCAAGAAGCGCAAGCCAGGGCGAGCGGTGGAGCTGCTGAGAGACTGGCAGAAGCGCGACGGCAAAGCCTAGATATCGGTGGCGGGAATACCCTCCGCTGCGGTGCCCGTCAAGGGGCAAGCCCGCTGCGCGGCGGGCGACGAGCGCCCGCCCTTGACGGCCATCCTCGCTGTGGGTGTTGTCCAGTCATGAGGAGCATGTGCTCCTCTGTTCTTGAAAGAACCGAGGTCTATGTGGTTCCGACGCTGCCAGTGGATACGCAACGCGGGAGGGCTGGGCATGCTCAACGTCGTAGGCAATGTTCAGTGCCTCAATCTGGCTGAGGAGTTGGTCGCGTTCGAGGTCATCTACGGCGAGTTGATCGAAGCGTTCGCAGAGAGCGTCCAGCTTGAGGCCGATACGTTCCCGGCGAACCCGGTAGGGGGCGGAGTGGTGGTGCATGGAATATCCTCCGTGGGAAGTTCCCACACCTAGGAAAATGAAAGTCGGTTCTTAAGCCCCGACTGAGAGTAGCCGGGCCGGAGCCTCGTTCGAGGTCACTTGCCGAGCTTGGCTGTGAGCGGTGCCAGGCGCTTCTCTGCGAAGGGAAATCGAGGGACACGATACGTATTCCCTGCTATATTCGCGCGTATGCCCCGCCGAGCCCGCATCGTGGTTCCTGGATTGCCTCACCATATAACGCAACGCGGGAACCGTCGAGAAGCCATCTTCTTCAAAGACGGCGATCACGAGATTTACAAGGACCTTCTGGCCGAGCAAACGCACAAGTGGAAGGTGGAGGTCTGGGCTTACTGTCTGATGCCGAACCATGTCCATCTGCTTTTGAATCCGGCTACAGAAGAAGGATTGGGTAGAGCTGTATGGGAAGCACATCGGCGCTATACCAACTTCATCAATGCCCGTGGGCGTTGGACGGGGCACCTGTTCCAGAGCCGATTTTCTTCTGTAGCGATGGATGAGGGCCATCTGATGTCCGCTGTGCGTTACGTTAGCCTGAATCCGGTACGCGCGAGGCTGGTTGCTCGGGCGGAGGAATGGAAGTGGTCAAGCGTGCAGGCGCATTTGGCGGGTTCGGACGATGGATTGGTGAAGGTTGAGCCGGTGTTGAAACGTACACCGCAATTTATTGATTGGCTGGCAGAGGGCACGGGGGAAGACTATATGGAACTGCGGCGCTCAGAAAGCACGGGCCGCCCTGTTGGAACAGAGGACTTTGTCAAGGGACTTGAACCGTTGCTGGGGAGACCGATTGCGCGTCGAGCGCCAGGCAGAAAACCCACCAGTGATGCTATCGAGCAAATGAGTTTATTGGGCCAGATCAATATGTATCGTGTCCCCGAATAACACCCCGAATAACACCAGGAGAGAGCCTCGATCCAACTCGGCATGGGATCCTAAATAGCCCGGAAAATCTCGAGGGTGCCATAAATGCGTCCAACGGCTCACGCTGAAGAAAATAGTTAAATGATGGAGGACAAGATAAAGATGGAAAGGGTAAGTTTATACCTCGCCGCTTGCCTAATCGCGGTTCTTCTTGGAGGCGCTGCATTTATGTGGGGATATGGAACTGTCGTTCCGTTAAATGGCATTGGGGATCTGAAGGTTGTACCAACATACATGCACGATCGGGATCTAACCATAAGCGTTAGCGGAGTGATCATTGACAGTAGCCCCGGGGCCTCGATAACGCGGGTTAGTCAACAGAGAAAGGGCAATCTGATCGTAATCGTTGTCAGAAAAGGGTTTCGTCTAGGCAAACCGACGACGGGAAGGTTTTCTATAAACGTCACGGTGCCAGACGGCGTCGATGCTGTTGCCTATAAAACGCCAACAGACGTACTTTGGCATCGATAGCTTGAAACCTGGGGACAGACGGGACGAAGCCAGGAAATCTGGGGACAGACGGGACGTAACCAGATAATTTGAAGCGATGGGACAGCTCAGACAGGTAATTTGACCTTCTCCAACGCATCAGGATTCTGCAGGGCGGCGAGGAGAAGCCTCTGCGCTCTCGTTTTCGGAGTTTTAGATACGGAAAACTCAAAGCGGCAGTTTAGCGCTACTAAGTTAGAGATATCTGTCTCGCTAATACCGCTGTCATCTAGGACTATGGTCACATTGACGGCGTATGCCATACGGCCAATCGTATAATTCTCGCCCCGTATTACATTCCCCGAAGGCAGCGAACTCAAACGAAGTCTGCAGTTGCGGAAGAGGTAACCCAAAAATGGCACTTTGCCAATTTCGGGTAGCGGCGGGATGTATCCGGCCTCCACGTTGGTGTCGCATAGAGGCTGTTCGGGTGATACAGGCGTCGAACTTGTGCTGTAGCTGACGAGTTCGGCAGCCGCAGACCAAGATTCATCCACCTCTGGAAACCGTGCGAGAGTCTTTTCAACCTCCGCCGAGATTGCCCGGATCTTCTGTCGGTTTGGCTTTTTGTTGCTAACAACTTCAACTTGAACTTCGCTCTTGAGGAGGTTCATATTCGCGGCTACAGCTTTTGGCGAATCTGCCTTCTGCAGTTGCGTAACAAGTTGATGTGCGCCACCATCTGCGAGATTTTGCTTCATCGCGATGACATTTGTAGTGATAAAGGCACCCCAAGTAAGAACTGCAATAGTGCCGATTGACGCGACCCATTTAGCGCCGCTAAGCACCGTTTCTATTTTGGTGACGCGCATTTCGAGCGTGGAAGCTCGATCGGCGATTTTAGTCGCACGTTCATTTAGATTCTTGATATCACCCGGTGATACCGCCATCGATACATCCTCAAAGAGAGTTTTATTGGCAGGAAGCCTAATTCTCTTCGAATTCTTCCGTGGTGTCCACCAGGCAACCAAGGTTTCCCACTATTTAGATCTACATGTCCTTTTTTCAGGGCAAAGGATGGCAGGTGAGCTTCCTTCACAAGGACATGCGAACAACTGCGGCCTTTGGGATGCGTGGAGAAGCTGACCCGGGTCGAGTAGTACATATCTGATATGCTGGGCGGCACCTCCCCACATTCTTATAGGCTGGCTCCGTGCTTAGACGATTGCTCCACCTTCAATCCAGGGTTCTTAGCCCAAGTGACCGCATTTCCAAAGCAGCGCTTGGGGTCAACATTGCTATGGCCGTCATCACGGCGTTTGCTCTCGCCGCCACCTGTGCCGCCGCTTTATTCACTTGGCGTCAAATTGAAATCGCCCGGAGGCAAGCGGTTGCGAGTGAAGAAGCCGCCTACGCGGCATGTGTCGGGACTCAGATCTCTAGAACTACGCTAATCGAAGCAATCGAACAGGGCCGAGTTGCTAGAGCCGCCTCTATAGCCAGCACGCTTCAAACGATCGTGGCTACCAGAGCTGAATCGGCCCATATAGCCCCGTATATAAAAGGCCCAAATCCTTGGCTATCGCCAGGATCTACATTCCAAATGCCATTCGGATTGAAGAATGACGGTAAAACTGCTGCCAAGAATGTGGTTACTTTTGCAAGGGTGCTGCTGGTGGGTGAAAAAGATGCAGCGCAGTTCGTCTATCGCTTGCCAGCCTCTTTAAAAATCGTCACCCCTCTTTTAGCAGCTGGCGAAGAACCCTCCAGCCTACGCGCCTCTAGTATCCCATTCGCCGAGGATAACGGTAAGTTACATTTGATCACCCAAGATGAGTATCAGGACCTAATGTTCAACAAAAAGCGTTTTCTTATCCTGATAAGCATCACCTATACGGATACACTTGGAATACATCACTGGATGCACTTCTGCAGGACATTCCCAATTGAACCGTCGCCGCAGGATAGGAATGTCTCGACAGGCCATCAAGATTGCATCGAATACAACAGGGAAGACCATAATACCGCCGCTCCCACAGTTCCAGACAGAGGAACTACAGATGGCAAAATTCCCGAGATCACATGCCCTGTTCCCTCTAGCCGCAGGCATTGAATCTCACCAATAGTCATCTAAAAGCTGGGGACAGGCGGGACGTAGCCATGTATGTATGGCAAGAAAAGCCCTGTGCTGCAATGGATCGTGGATAGTGAGGACCCTTGGGAGAGATTGAAAGCTTTTGGAAGTGGTTTCTTGCCAGTCGGGAGCGACTGCATAGCTGCGCATACAACGATGAGGCATTGCTTGACGAGGTACAGGAGGTGCTACATCTCGTGAACGCGGGGCTTGCGTTTGAGATTGGGCCACCTGAGGCGATTAGAGAGTTTGTGATCAGCGCCGACGGTTTGAAGGATGTCTTTCCTTCGGTTGTCTCGCTTGTGAGTGCTGCACCGAATAGTCCTCAGTGGAAGATCACTGCTTTCAGGCCCCGTCGATTGCTGCTGCCCTCTGTCGAGCTCAATGGGTGCAGCGTAGACCCTGAGGATGTTTCGTTCTCGCTACTGAATAACGGTAAGATTGCCGGCATTCATCTCTTCTTGCCTAACTTCCATGCGGAGAATGTCACTTTGCAGCAGATCGGGTATCTGCTGTTGGACAGTGCGCTTGGGGAGTTTGATGTGGAGATGAATCTGGGACCGATCAAGATGCTTGATGTTTCAAGCCCGGAAGAGTTCAAGCGATATCCGTTCTCTGAGCTTCCGGAGATGTTTGATCGGTTGAATCAGAGGCTTGGCAGGCAGTCGGTGATTGCGCATTGATTCTTGAGAAGAAGAAAAGCAGATCCCTGCGGGATGACAAACAAAGAGAAATGTTCGGGGAGGACTGAAAGTATGGCGGAGGAGACTTTAAGAATGGCCGGGAGACTTTGGTGGAGCTGAGCGGGATCGAACCGCTGACCTCCTCGTTGCGAACGAGGCGCTCTCCCAGCTGAGCTACAGCCCCACAACAGAAGTCCGCGCATCTGGTGGGCGCGGACGGTGGCACAACCAACGAGAGTTAGTTTAGCAGACGAAGGGCGCGTCTCTCAACGCGCCCTTCGGTGTTTCCGTGATTCTGTGTTGCTGCCCAGACGCGTTGTGAACCAGACTTACCGCAGCGCTGCCTGCTTCTGCGCGTTGGCGGCCTTATCGGCCAGAGCCTGTGCCTGCGGCAGGAAGCCGACGGCCTTCTGGATCATCGGATCCCAGTCGGCGCGGACGTGCAGACCTTCGGTCTGTCCGAACTGCGAGGTGAAGAGCTCGGCCTTGATGTTGGCCTTGATCCAGTCCTTCACCGCATCGAAGTCAGCGTCGGAGTAGGCAATGTTCTGCGTCGATGGCGCAGACTTCAGGAAGCTCTTGAAGTCGGCGATCACCGCATCGTCCACTGTGAACTCCTTGGTGACCGGATGCGTTGCCAGGTAGTGCTTGGAGTAGTTGAAGAAGGCGTAGCCGATCAGCAACTGATCCTGCAGGTGTGTGGACTTCGGCGTTTCGACCTTCTCGTCCGGCGTGATACCGCCGCCGCCGTAAACCGTGCGTCCGCTGTCGGTGAGTTTCACCTCGCGGTTGGCGTTGTCCTTCGGCGTGTCGCGCACGTAGTAGTAGTCGTAGAGCGAGACGTTGTCGTAGTTACGCTGAATCAGACGGCCGCTCGGCGTGTAGTAGTGATACGTGGTCAGTGCCAGGCCGGTGTTCTCGCTCAGCGTGCTGACGGTCTGCACCAGGCCCTTGCCGAAGGTGGTTTCACCTACGATCAGGGCGCGGTCGTGATCCTGCAGCGCGCCGGAGACGATCTCGGCAGCCGATGCCGTGTTGCGGTTCACCAGCACAACGATGGGATACGACTTGCCCTGCTCGCCGCGGGTAGCGCGGTAGACCTCATCCGGGAAGGCGCGGCCCTTCTGGCTGACGACGATCTGTCCCTTCTGCAGGAACTTGTCGCTCATCGCTACAGCTTCCTTCAGCAGGCCGCCGGGGTTGCCGCGCAGGTCGATGACCAGGCCATCAACCTTGCCGAACTTCTCCAGAGCATCGGCGACCTCGTGGCTGGTGGTCTCCATAAAGCTGGAGACGTGGATATAACCGACGCCCGGCTTGATCTGGAAAGCCAGGTCAACTGAGTAGCGGGGAATCTCATCGCGGACCAGGTCAAAAGTCAGTGGCTTTTCAGAGCCCTCGCGAACCATGACGACAGAGACATGAGTGCCGCGGGCGCCCTTCAGCAGGCTGGCCACTGCGGCCGAGTCCATGCCGTCGGTCGACTTGCCGTCAACGGAGAAGATCACGTCGCCGGGGCGAATGCCGGCCTTATATGCCGGCGTTCCCTCGAAGGGAGCGACCACAACAATCTTGTTGCCCTGCGGCTGGATCTGCATGCCCACGCCGTAGTACTTGCCGTGCTGGTCTTCGCGCATCTGCGCGTAGGCCTTCGGGTCATAGAAGTTCGAGTGTGGATCGAGCGTGTGCAGCATGCCCGGAATGGCGCCGTCGTAGATGGCCTTGTCGATGCGCTCACCTGTCATTGGGTCGGCGTAGTTCTGCTCGACCACGGCGTAGGCGCTGGTGAAGCTTTTAAGGCTGTCGCGAACTTTGTTTTCGTCAGTGGCCTGTTGCGCTCCAACTCTCTGGTTCACGAAGGAACCGGCAAGGGCGCATGTGGCTAAGAAAACGGTTGCAGAGAAGGCGGCACGGCGGGTGCGAAGAGCCATTGTGGAAGGTACCTCTTTATACAGGTAGGGAAGAGCTCGAACGCAGGCTGCTCTATCTCCCGCGTATGACGGAGTATAGCACTGGAAGGTGAGCCGAACCGAGGCCCAAAATCGCCTCGCGGGGCGTAGAATAGGCGAGTCGATACCCGATTTGGGACCTTCGCGTCGAATCTGGTATGGCAGTTCAACCGGCAGGGATTCTGTTTCGATTTATGACCATTCGTCCATCCATCCTGACAGGCAGCGCCAGCCTGCTTCTGGCTGTTTCCGCGTTCGCCCAGCAGCAGAAGCCCAGCGCTCCGCGCTATGTAAGCCCCATTGCCCAGAAGCAGCCGGTGAATTCGCCCACGCCCAAGGCCATTACGCCCGATGCCGAGGTGGTTGAGGACATGGTCGTCCGCGTGAATGACCAGATCGTCTCCCGCTCGGACTATGAGCGCGCCCAGCAGCAGCTCGAGGGCGAGATCACTCAGAACCGTCTCTCTCCGGAAGATGCCGACAAGCGGCGCAAGGACCTGTTGCGCGACCTGATTGACCAGCAACTGTTGATTTCAAAGGGTAAGGAGCTCGGCATCAATGCCGATGCCGAGGTTGTCCGCCGCCTGGACGAGATCCGCAAGCAGAACCACTTTGACTCGATGGAGGCCCTGGAAAAGGCGGCCCGCGATCAGGGGGTCAGCTTTGAGGACTTCAAGGCCTCGATTCGCAACAACATCATTACCGGCGAAGTGGTGCGCAACGAGGTTGGACGTAAGTTGCAGATGACCC
>JABFXN010000342.1 GCA_013361705.1 Acidobacteriaceae bacterium | reverse complement strand
GTTCGCCGAAAGCACACGCTGCACCACCAGGAAGTCCGTCGTCCAGTAGCCGAAGCTGATGACGAATCCAAGACCGAAGACCAGGCCGGTCCAGTGAATACCCATCGCGTTGCCCTGGAAGGTGCCGGTATTGGCCCACAGATGCATGTAGCTGTCGTTGCCGATCTGTGCCGCGATCTGATGCTTCAGATTGGTCCAACCGCCGGCTTCGATCAGGCCGAGAATCGGCACCAGCGCCGCGCCCGCCCAGATGAGCACAAACTGCAGCACCTCATTGATGATGGCCGAACGCAGACCGCCGAGCATGACATACAAGCCGACCGTAAAGGCGCCAACCCAGATGGAGAAGTTGATATCCCAGCCGAGTACGACCTTCATCACCAGCGCCATGGAGTACATGTTCACGCCGCTCATCAGCACCGTCATGACGCCGAAGGTCACCGCGCTGACCGCACGCGCACCTTCGCCGAAGCGAAGCTGAAGATAGCCCGGAACCGAATGCGTCTTGGAGATGTAATAGAACGGCATCATCACGATGCCCAGGAACAGCATCGCCGGAATCGCGCCGATCCAGTACCAGTGCGTCGCCAGAAGGCCATACTGGTAGGCCGTTCCTGCCCATCCCATCAGCTCCAGCGAACCCAGATTCGCCGAAACGAAACTGAGTCCGGCAATCCAGGCCGTCATCTCACGGCCTGCCAAGAAGAACTCTTCGCTGGTATTAGCTGAATCCTTCACGTAAAAGCCGATGAAGATCACCAGCACGAAGTACATCAGCAAAATCAAAATGTCGGGCCAGGACAAGGTAGCAAGCTGCCTGGCACTCAAGAGCGCGAGCGCGAGATGGGTCATAGTGGCGATTCGGTCTGCGATTCCATCATCAACGATAGACGATTATTTTCGCAGGCCGAATTATATCACTGGGGTTTTATCTTTGGCTCCCGGAGAATACGTTTTCTCATAAATCCCTAAAACTCGAAGAGATCGTGGGCTTTATGCGCTCCAATGAGACGTTTCGATGAGCGTAACGATTTCTCGACATGCCCGTGACGGGTGGCCACTTGATCCCTCAACGGCACCGGGCAAGAAGCGCTGAAGGCGCGTTCCATATCAGCCTGGGGCAACGCCCCAGGTTTCCGTACACACAAGAACTTAAAGGGCTGAAGGCCCGCCCTATAGTCCCCAGTTTTGACCTCAGCGGCCTCACAAAATCAGATTTTTCCGCTCCGCTACGAAATGACAAAGATGCGCAGAAACAAAAAGGGGGCTCAAGCTACAGCTTGAGCCCCCTTAGACACCCGGGTCCACAACGAACAAGTTCGTTGGGTGGTCACTCGTTCTAATGTGCCGACCGGTAGTTCCCGTATCCCACAATCACCGTCGAAAAAATCAGTAGCCCCACACCGCACGCAAGCACTGCCTTCGCCCGCGGGCTTGCCGACTTCCACTCCTTAAGACTCACACCCCAGATCGCCGCGAAGATGATGATCGAGGCCATGTGCAGCGTCCAGCTCGAAAAGTCATACTTACCCATCTTGGTCTGGCCCATCGAGTAGAAGAAGAACTGGAAGTACCAGATGATGCCGGCTGAGGCCGCACAGAGATAGTTCTTCACCAACTGTCCGCCGGTGAGTTTGTTCACGCCACCGGCCTGAGGATCAGAGACCGCACCCGCAAGCTGTCCTGCCGAACGCTTCCGCAGGATCAGCCACGTTGACCATGCAAGGTTCGTCGCAAAGCCGCCCCACAGCACTACGATTAACACCGGCAGATTCTGCCAGAGATCAAGTCTGCCCTGCGCGCGCAGCTCTACGGCGGCGATATCGCCGATCGGCTTGCCTGCCGCCAGACCAAAAGCAAAGAACGAGCTCATGATGCCGGCGAAGACCGCAACCACAATGCCCTTCCCGAAGGAGAGATCTTTCTGCTGCTCGCTCGTCGGTGTCTCATCGGCCGTGTCACGGTCCTTGTAGTAACCGGCAAGGCCATTCACCGCAATCGCCAGAAGGCATACCCCGACACCCAGAAGAATGATCTGCCCGCCCGTCTGACTCGCGATAACACCGAGCTGTCCCGCCAGCATGGGAGGAATCAGCGTGCCGAAGGCCGTGCAGAAACCCAGCGCAACCGCGTATCCCAGCGCGATACCGAGATAGCGCACTGCAAGTCCAAAGGTCAGGCCGCCGAAACCCCAGGCCACACCATAGAGAACGGCATGGACGACAGCCTCACGCGGAGCGCGGGAGAGGATCTCGCTTACATGCGGAACAAAGATCCAGGCAATGACCGAGGGAGCAATAAGCCACGCAGCAACGCCCTGAATGATCCAGTAGATCTCGAACGACCACCGCCGGATGGCGCGAAACGGAATGAAGTTACTGGCTGACGCAAGACCGCCGAGCCAGTGATACAGAACGCCGAGCAGAGGTCCGGGCATGCAAACTTTCCTTTAGCTGCAAAAGATAGGTACGGCTATGCTGAAAAACATCATGAGACGGCTCAGGCATCAAAAAAGAGCTTGTCTCCATTAGGTGAATAGTTTCTCATGTGAATTCACACTCTGGTAGTATGTGCGTTGCAGTAATCGAAATCATTTCCAAGGACCCCAACGATGGAACGTAGCGTGTCATCTCTTCCGCAGGAGAAACAGGAGCGCGTGTGGCGCGCTCTCGATGGACTCCAGATCGAGATTCCATCGTGGGGATTTGCCAATACCGGAACCCGCTTCGGCAAGTTCATTCAGGCGGCCGCCGCCACCAACCTAACCGAGAAGTTCGCGGACGCCTCTGAGGTCCATCGCCTGACCGGGATTACACCCACCGTCGCACTGCACGTGCTGTGGGATCTTCCAGAAGGCGAAGGCAGTGTTGCGCAGGTGAAGGAGTTGGAGCAGACCTACGGTGTGCGCGCCGGCTCCATCAATCCGAATCTCTTTCAGGATCAGGAGTACAAGTACGGTTCGCTTTGTAACCCTGACTCCGCTGTTCGCGAAAAAGCAATACAGCACATGCTGGCCTCAGTCCGCATCGCCAAAGCTCTCGATTCGCGCGATATCTCCCTGTGGGTCTCCGATGGATCGAACTATCCCGGCACACAGAGCATCTCCCGCCGCATCGGCTGGTTGGAAGAGGCACTAAAGGCGACACACAACGAGATGGCTCCGACACAGCGTCTGCTGGTCGAATACAAGCCCTTCGAGCCAGCCTTCTATCACACCGATATCGCCGACTGGGGCATGGCCCACTCACTTGCCAAAGCCGCAGGACCGCAAGCCGTCGTCCTTGTCGATACAGGACACCATGCTCTCGGCACCAACATCGAGCAGATCGTTGCCTGGCTGCTACGCCTGGGCGTTCTCGGCGGCTTCCACTTCAACGACCGCAAGTTCGCCGATGATGACCTCACCATCGGATCCATCGATCCCTACCAGGTCTTCCGCATCTTCCACGAGATTCTGAGCTACAAGACCTGGAACGAGGTCCACGAAGACCAGATCGCCTACATGATCGACCAGAGCCATAACCTCAAGGGCAAGATGGAGGCGATGATGCAGACCGTCATGCAGGCGCAGGAGCTCTTCGCCCGCGCCGCCCTGGTGGACCAGCACCTTCTCGCCGAGCTGCAGGATGCCTGCAAGCTGGTCGAGGCCGAGGAGCACTTCCGCGGCTGCTTCTATACCGACGTCCGACCCATGGTCGCCGAGTGGCGCCAGTCGCGCGGTTTGCCCGCAAATCCCCTCGAAGCCCTGCGCACCGGCGGCTACGTGAAGAAAATTACCGAAGAGCGGGCAGCAAAAAACAGCAATACCCAAAGCTCTTACGCCTAAGGGCGTGTCATCCGATTGCAGTCGGTCAGCGCTGGGAGCAGATTTTTTCGAGTTCTAGGAGCGAGGAGTGAACTGTAGCCGGCCTACTGGAACGACGAGCGACAACGAGATCGGGAAAATCTGCCCCAGTCCTTCGGATTGCGGCGAAAATCGCCCCATACTTCGTTGTCGACCTCGACTGTGGGCCCGCCACGGTCTTCGGCCTCCGCCTTGTCTGGACCGATTTTCGCTCGCAACGCTGACGACAGAAATCGGATGACACGCCCTACACATAGGCATCTCTATGATGGTTCCTTCATAATGGAAGGCACCTGAACGTGGCACCCAAAGGCAAAAGCCGGCAGCTCTACCTGATCCCTGTCCTCTCCAAGGCCCTCGACATCCTCGAGATGCTGCAGCAGAGCCAGGGCATGACGCTCGAATCCATTCACAAGCAGACGGGCATCTCCAAGACGACCGTCTACCGCATCCTGAAGAGTTTCGTGCACCGCGGTTACGTCTCGCAGAGCGCTGACGGCGCCTACCGCCATGTCACCCGGCAGAAGAAGCTACGCTTCGGCTTCGGTAGCCAGAGCAGCGAGATGCCCTTCGCCATCGCCGTCGAAAAGAGCCTGCGCAAAGCCGCAGCCGCTGTCGGCGTGGATCTGCTGGTGCTGGACAACTCCTATGACGGCGCCACCGCCGTCGCCAATGCCGAAAAATTTGTACAGAACCAGGTCGACGTTGTGATCGAGTGCCAGATCGACCAGCACGTGGCCCCCATCATCGCCGACCGCATTGCAGCCGCCAACATCCCGATGATCGCGGTCGACATCCCTCATCCGCACGCCATCTACTTCGGTGTCGATAACTATCGCGTCGGCTATGCCGTAGGCGAGGTCCTCGCCCAACATGCCCTCGAGCGCTGGAAGGGCAAGATTGACTGGATCATTGGCCTCGATCTCGCCGAAGCAGGCCCCATGGTACAGAGCCGTATCACCGGCGTCTTCGAAGCTCTGCGCAACCGTCTGCCCGAAACACCGGTCGAATGCTTCGTGCGCATCGATACCAGAGGCCTGCGCGATAAAAGCTCCACGGCAGTCCTCGAGTTTCTCAAACGCCACCCGAAAGACCGTCGCATCCTCATCGCAGCGGCCAACGACACCGCCGCTCTCGGCGCCATCGACGCCGTCCGCAAGCTCGGCCGCGAGAAGCAGGTCGCCGTCGCCGGCCACGACTGCGTGGAAGAGATGATGGCCGAACTTCGCCGCAACGACTCACCAGCCGTCGCTTCCGTCTCGCACGAGGTCTCACAATACGGCGAGTATCTGATGCGCCTGGGCCTCTCCCTGCTGCGCGGCGAGATCGTACCGCCCTACAACTTCACGCAGTATGAAGTAGTAAGCCGCGAGAACCTGCCGACAGTGGGCTCCTAGCCCATGCACTGTGTGGGTAAGGATGACACGACCTTCTAAGCGACCTCAGATCAAAGCGCTGAAGGCGCGTTCTATATCAGCCTGGGGCAACGCCCCAGGTTTCCAGGCACAAAGAAACCAGAGGGCTGAAGGCCCGATCTATAACTCCCAGATTCAGGACTATAGAGCGGGCTTTCAGCCCTTCCCCATCTTGCGGGCGCCAAACCTGGGGCGTTGCCCCAGGCTGATATAGAACGCGCCTTCAGCGCTCTTCGTGTGGCGAGGTCCGACATTCTCCCATCGCAAGCTGCAATCACATTTCCAGAAACTGTTTACCTATTGACACTGGTATGTCAGGTTCACTAGAGTTCGCACCTGAGGGAGTAAGCTCGCCAGCATGAAATCTCTACCCTGCAAACAGCTGCTCCTACCGGCGGCTGTCTTGGCTTTTGCCTGCTGCCACGTCTCTGCCTACGCGCAAGCCGCACCGTCTCTGCAAGCCATCCAACAGGGATTTCTGAATCCACCCAACGAAGCCAAACCCATGGTGCGCTGGTGGTGGTTCGGCCCCGCGGTCGAGAAGCCCGAAATTCTGCGCGAGCTGCAGCAGATGAAGGCCGATGGCATCGGTGGAGCAGAGCTCGCCTTCGTCTATCCCGAGGTCCTCGACGATCCTGCACGCGGCCTGAAGAACTTCACCTTTCTCTCCCCCGAGATGCTCGATGCCGTGCAATACGCCCAGGCAGAGGGCCGCAATCTCGGTCTACGCATCGATGTCACCCTCGGCAGCGGCTGGCCCTACGGCGGCCCCACCGTCACGCTGCACAACGCCGCTACACGCCTGCGCACCATCGTCGCGGCCCTGCCTTCAGGAGCCGCCAGTGCTCCGCTGCCCGCATTGAAAGAAGGCGAGAGCCTCATCTACGCCGCAGCCGTGAACGGAACGCAATCGAAATGGGATGCCTCCACCTCGTCGCCAGCAACATTCGACGCTACGTCCGCAAAGGTCACCCCTGCGGACACGCCACGCGTGATCCTCTTCTTTGTCCAGAGCCACACCGGCCAGATGGTGAAGCGCGCCGCCGTCGGCGCTGAAGGCTGGGTGCTCGATCCGTTCAGTAAAGAGGCTGTCGCCACCCATCTGAAGACCGTGGGCGAGCCACTCGTCAAAGCCTTCGGCAGCACGCCACCGTACGCTATCTTCTCGGACTCGCTCGAAGCCTACGGAGCCGACTGGACACCGACACTTCCCGATGAGTTTCGCAAGCGCCGCGGCTACGATCTGCTGCCACACCTGCCGGAGCTGGTTGCAGGCGATACCTCCAACGCCGCGAACATTCGACATGACTGGGGCAAGACACTGACCGAACTGGTGAACGAGGCCTATCTAATGCAGATCAATGAGTGGGCTAACCAGCACGGCACGAAGTTTCGTTCGCAGACCTACGGCGAGCCCGCAGTCTCGCTCTCGAGCCAAAAGCTGGTTACCCTACCCGAAGGTGAAGGCCCACAGTGGCGCGCCTTTTCGACGCTGCGCTGGGCCAGCTCCGGCAATCACGTCTTCGGCAACAACGTCACCTCCGGCGAGACTTTTACCTGGCTACACTCGCCCGTCTTCCGCGCGACCCCGCTCGACATGAAGGCCGAAGCCGACATCGACTTCGTCATGGGCGAGAACCAGCTCATCTTCCACGGCTGGCCTTACTCTGCGCCGCAGGCCGGTGAGCCCGGATGGTCACTCTACGCCGCTGCCGTTTTCAACGATCACAACCCGTGGCATCCGGTCATGCCAACGGTGAATAACTACATCGCCCGCCTGAGCTACCTGATGCGCCAGGGCAAGCCCGCAAACCAGGTCGCCGTTCTGTTGCCGACCGACGATGCATGGGCAGCATTCAAGCCAACCAAAGTCACCGTCACGGGAGCAATGCAGGACCTTCTTCCCAAGGAGATGCTGGGCGCAATTCTCTCCGCAGGCTATAACTTCGACTTCACCGATGCCGAAGCCATTGATCGCCTGGGCGTGCAACACAGCATTCTACTGCTGCCGCCAACGACACGCATTCCTGTCGCCACGCTGCGCAAGATCGCAGCCTTCAAGGCAGCCGGCGGCAAAGTAGTCGCATTCGGCCACGCTCCCACACTTACCCCTGAAGGCAAGCCTTCCGGAGAGATCAGGAAGCTTTCCGCTTCCCTCTTTCCGGCCGCAGCCAACACAGCAGCCGAGCTGACCACCGCGTTACATCAGGCAGCAGCACCCGACCTCAGCTTCGAGGCCGCAGAGTTCGACCGCAATGCGATCGGCTTCATCCGCCGCAAGCTTGCAACCGGCGATATCTACTTCCTGACCAACACCAGCAACCGCGAGATCACAGCAACCGTCAGCTTCGCCACCAGTTATACCTCAGGCGTTGCGCTCGATCCGGAGACCGGCCACGCACTGCCCACCAAGGTCGCACCGAAGAACATCAGGCTGACACTGGCTCCTTACGAGTCGAGGACATATCTCTTCGGCAATGCCGTAACCGCCGCCCCGAGCAAGGCCACGGCAACGGCGGCCCCCATCGATCTCAGTCACGACTGGAACATCACCTTCATCGGCACCGGCAAGACGGAAACCCAGCACACACTTGCTGACTGGACGTCGAACGAAGCCACGTTGCACTACTCCGGCGAGGCCGTCTATTCGCGCAGCTTCCAGATCGAGAAGGCTCCGGCCGCAGGCGTGTATCTCACCATCACCGGCGGCAGCGCCGAGCCTGGAGCTCCGGATGCTCCGCCGACGGCTGAGAAGCGCGAGGGCCTTCCCAATCCCCTCATCACACGGACCGGCCCCGGCACTCGCGCCTGGTACAACCCACCTGTGCGCGAGGGCGCCCTGGTCATCATCAACGGCAAGCCTGCGGGTGCGCTGTGGCATCCGCCTTATCGCCTGGACATCGCTGGGCTGCTGCAGCCGGGCGAGAACAAGATCGAGATACATGTCTACAACACCGCTCTCAACGCCTGGGCCGCACAGCCTCTGCATGACTACAGGCCATTGATTGCCAAGTACGGCGATCGCTTCCAGATGCAGGATCTCGATAAGGTGAAGCCCGTCCCGTCAGGCATTCTCGGCAACATCGAACTCGTATTTGAAGCGCAGCGATAACAGGAAACTCGCATGAAGAAGACACTTCTTTCCCTCCTCGCTTTGGCCTGCACCACCGTCTCTGCCACCGCCGCGACGTTCTCCGTCGCAAAGTATGGTGCCAAGGGAGACGGCGTCACACTGAATACCAAAGCCATTCAGAGCGCCATCGATGCTGCTGCCAAGCAAGGCGGCACCGTCACCTTTCCCGCAGGCACCTACCTGACCGGAGCCATCTTCGTAAAGTCAGGTGTCACGCTGCAGATCGATAAAGGCGTCACCATCCAGGGATCGCAGAAGCTCGAAGACTATCCCATGCGTCCCACGCGTGTTGCCGGGATTGAGATGACCTGGCCCGCGGCGCTGATCAACATCTATCAGGAGCACAACGCCGCCATCACCGGCGAAGGAACTGTCGACGGTGACGGCAAGGTCTGGTGGGATGGCTACTGGGCACTGCGCAAAGAGGACGACCCCAAGGGCTTGCGCTGGGCCGCCGACTACGACGCTAAACGACCGCGACTGATCGTCATCTATGACTCGCACGATGTGAAGCTCGGCGGCGGGCTGCTGCTGAAGCGTCCAGGCTTCTGGACGGTGCAGGTAGTCTACTCGCACGATGTGCTGGTAGACGGCGTCATCGTCCGCGCCAATGAAGGCGGACATGGCCCCTCAACCGATGGCGTCGATATCGACTCGTCCCGCAAGGTCACTGTCGCCCATGCCGACATCGAAAACAACGACGACGCCATCTGCCTGAAGGCCGGACGCGATGCCGATGGACTGCGTGTCAATCGCCCCACGGAAGACATCATCATCCGCGACTCTCTGATCCGTGTCGGCGCGGCAGGCGTGACCTTTGGCAGCGAAACCTCGGGCGGCTTCCGCAACATTGAGATCTACAACCTGCATACGCTAAAGGGCGTTCCCTCGGGCATCCTCTTCAAGTCGGCGCGCACCCGCGGCGGCTTCGGCGAGAACATCCGAATCCACGACCTGGTGATGGAAGACACACCGACGGTGCTGCGCATGACCATGAACTGGAATCCCAACTACAGCTACACCAAGATTCCTGAAAGCCTGACCAACTATCCGGATTACTACAAGGTCCTGACAACGCCAGTCCCTGAAGAGAAGGGCATCGCTTACTTCCACGATGTGCATATCTGGAACATCAAGGCCACCGGAGCCAAGATGGTCTTCGACGTCGCCGGCAATCCGAAGAAGCCCGTTGAACATTTCGAGATCGATCATCTCGACGTACAGGCGGGCACCGCCGGACACATCAGCGCCGCGCGCGACTGGAACCTGCACGACCTGAAGCTACAGATCGCCGACGGCAGCTCCGTCGCTCTCGATGACACGCAGGACATCAAGGGTCTCACGCAGAACTCAAAGAAGAGCGACGCCAACGCTCAAACCCCGCACAAATACGAGGAATAACGTACGCATGAAGACGTCGTCTCTCTTCCGCGCCGGAGTTGCATCACTAGCTCTGGCCGCTGTCTCCATCTCTGCACACGCGCAGCAAGGTCCGAAGCCTACGCCGGAGATGCAGGCCATCATCGACAAGGACAACGGCCGCCACTTCGGCACGTCACCCGAAGATCCCGGCCCGCTGGCAAAAGACATCTCCCCCGCGCTGACTCCCGCTGCGATCGACAAGGTGATGCGCAAGGTCGCTGACTGGCAACTGAAGGAATCGCAGCCTTACTTCGACAAGATCTGGACATGGAGCGTGCTCTACAGCGGCTTCATGGCCGCTTCTGACTCACTAGGCGATCCGAAGTATCGCAACGTTATGGCTGAGATGTCAGAAAAGTTCGAGTACCAGCCGCGCAATCCTGACAAGCTACCGAACGCCGACGACATCAGCATCGCGCAGACCTACGCCGAGTTGTATCTTGCCGGCGGTAAGAAGGACGCGAAGATCATTGCGCCTACGATCCACACCCTCGATACCGTCATGCCTCTGGAGACGCTCCGCCCAGGCGATCCGCGTATCCCCTGGTGGTGGTGCGACGCGCTGTTCATGGCTCCCGCTGTCTATACCCGCATGTACGCGGCAACCGGCGATCACAAGTACATCGACTACATGAATGCGCAGTGGCAGCGCACCTATGACCTGCTGTGGGATAAGGATGAGCATCTCTACGCCCGCGATGCGAGCTATATCCCCAAGCGTGGCCCGAACGGCAAGAAGATCTTCTGGTCACGCGGCGAAGGCTGGGTGATGGCCGGTCTCGCCCGTACACTGCAGTTCCTTCCCAAAGACGACCCGCGGCGTCCCTTCTACGTACAGCAGCTCAAAGACATGGCCGCACGCGTCGCCGAACTGCAGGACAAGGATGGACAGTGGCATGCAAGCCTGCTCGATGCGGAGCACTTCCCTGCAGCCGAAACCTCAGGCGCATCCCTCTTCGTCTACGGCATGGCCTACGGCGTGAATGAAGGCATTCTCGACAAGGCGAAGTACATGCCGGTGATCAAGAAGGCATGGGCCGGTCTGCTCACCAACGTCTACGCCGACGGCCGCCTGGGCAACATCCAACAGACCGGCGCCGAGCCCGCCTACTATCGCCCCAGCGCCAGCTACACCTACGGCGTAGGCGGCTTCCTGATGGCAGGCAGCGAGCTGAAGCGCATG
>JABFXN010000360.1 GCA_013361705.1 Acidobacteriaceae bacterium | reverse complement strand
AGCACATGCAGGAGTTGGCGAAACGAGTAAACATTAGCTTGATACAAAGCCTAGACTCTTGTGGAGCCCGGTGTCAAACCTTCGGAATATGGCAGAATTCTCCGGGGTCACAAGCATCCTATAGCGCGAACGCGAAAACGGAGGAATGAGAGCAATGGCGTGGACAAGGCGTGAATTTACCAGACTAGGTGCACTGAGTACGGCAGCCATCGCTGTTCCTGGTGCTGCGTTTTCTGGTGCGGTTCCAGACATATTTGCACAACAACAGCAGGAGCGGGTCGGATTCGCTGTTATCGGACTGGGCGTCATCGCCGACCACTTCATGCGGGGTGTGAAGCAGTCGCAACGCTGTAAGATCACAGCCCTGGTCAGCGGCCATCGTGACAAGGCTGAGCGCATCGCGGCGGAGTATGGCGTTCCCAAGGACTCGATCTATAGCTACGAGGACTTCGATCGCATCCGCGACAACAAGACGGTGCAGGCGGTTTATGTCGCTCTGCCGAACTCGATGCATGCCGAATACACCATCCGCGCCGCCAAGGCAGGCAAGCATGTCTTCTGCGAGAAGCCCATGGCGCTGAGCTCGGCTGAGTGCCAGCAGATGATTGATGCCTGCAAGACCGCAAATGTGAAGCTGATGATCGCCTACCGCATGCAGTATGAGCCGTTGACGCTGAAGTGCATTGAGATGGTGCGCAATGGCAAGATCGGCGACATGACTGCATTTGAAGGGCAGTTCGGCTTCAATATCCAGCCTGGAGTATGGCGCACAAAGAAGGCCATGGCCGGCGGCGGCAGTGTGTATGACGTCGGCATCTACGCGTTGCAGGCGGCACGCATGTTCACGGGCGAAGAGCCGGTAGAGATCAAGGCAGTCGCCGGCACGGTGCACAAGGACGATCCGCGCTTTGCAGAGATGGAAGAGTCGGTCGAATGGAGCATGCGTTTTCCCAGCGGCATTGTGGCCAGTTGTGCCTCCACCTACGGCGGGCAGATGGAGGGCTTCATGCGCGTTCACGGAAAGTCCGGAACCCTGGAGATGGGGCCGACCTTCGGCTACGACGGGGTCACCATGCGAGGCCGGGCAAAAGGCGAGCATTGGGAAGAGAGCAATCCGGAAAAGGACCCGAAGCAGTTTGAGCGTGAGGCCGATCACTTTGCCGAGTGTGTTCAGACGGGGCGTACTCCGAAGACTCCGGGTGAAGAGGGGCTGCGCGATCTTACCTATATTGAGAAGATCTACGAGTCAGCGGGAATCAAGTTGTAAGCCCAGCGAATCGTAAGTAACCAGGAGCAAACGAAGTATGGCAGACGGCAGGGAAGAGCGGGCGGAAGAAGAGGCCCGGCGCGAGTGGGAAAGTAAGCGGCGCGGCGGGTCTGAACGCGACTACGATCGCGAGTACGACGGTCCCGAAGGCGACCGGGAGCGCGGCGGCTCGTAGTCCGATACGAGTGCGTTGCCATGTTCCGGGCTACCCGAAAGGGTTAGCCCGGAGCACGCTCCTCTGGGCTAGGGTTTCTTCTGTTCACGGACTAGTCTGTGCCTTGAGGGCTAAGTATGAAATGCGTGTACATCTCCGCAGCCACTGACGCCATTGAAACCTTCGAGTTCGCTCTGGCCGAGGTTGATACCCCAACCTGCGGCGAAGGCGAGATTCTTATCCGCGTTCACGCCGCCGCCATTACCCCGAGTGAGCTGCTCTGGTATCCCACAACCCACACAAAAGACGGCGATCCGCGCGTCCGGCCGATTCCCGGACATGAGTTCTCCGGTACCGTCGCCGCGGTCGGCAGGGGAGTTGCGGGTATGGTGCCTGGCCAGGCCGTCTTTGGCATGAATGACTGGTTCGCGAATGGTGCACTGGCGGAGTTCTGTGTCACGCGGCCGGAGATGGTTGTCACTCTCCCAAAGAACCTTTCCTTTGCCGCAGCAGCAAGCGTACCGATCTCAGCCCTTACCGCATGGCAGGGGCTCTTCGACCGCGGCGATCTCAGGGCGGGCGAAAAGGTATTGGTATTAGGTGGCGCCGGCGCGGTTGGAGCGTATGTCATTCAGCTTGCACGGATGCATGGAGCGGAGATTCTCGCGACGGCATCAGGGGGGAGGCACGACTTCGTGAAGAAGCTCGGCGCCGAACGCGTGATCGATCCGGCAAAGGACCGGCTGGCGGAGATTGTCACCGGCATGGATCTCATCTTCGATACCGTCGGCGGAGATCTGCTGGAACAGTCATGGCCGCTGCTTCGGGAAGGCGGTCGTATGGTGACTATCGTTGAAGAAAATAGTCAGGCTCCGCGGACGAAGGCCGCATTCTTCATCGTGAACGGAGACCGGACACAGCTATCTGACATCGCCATGCTGCTTGATGCCGGATATCTCACGCCTTATGTGGCTGCAGAGATCGGTCTGGAGCGCGCACCTGCCGCCTTTACCAGCAGGGAGATTCGAGGCGATCATCCAGGCAAGGTCGTCGTGACCATCACGTAAGCGCCGGTTCCGACTTCGCTTCCTTGTCTTTGTGCAGTCGATAGTAAGCCAGGAACTCTTCGCGCGGCATGGCCTTGGCGAAGAACCATCCCTGGCCGTAGCGGACACCGCGGCTGCGCAGATACTCTGCCTGTTCGGCTGTCTCAATCCCTTCAGCAATGATCTCGAGCTGCAGCTCATTCGCCATATCGATGATGTGGGCGATCACGGTGCTGGTGGCCGACTCGGTGCCGATGGCATCCACGAACGACTTATCGATCTTAAGAACATTCAGCGGCAGCGAGTGAAGAAGGCCCAGGTTGGAGTAACCGGTTCCGAAGTCGTCCACAGCGATGACGTGTCCCTGTGCCTGCGCGCGCATCAGCGTATCCCGGGCGGCAGTGGCGTTGATGAATCCACGCTCGGTCACCTCCAGCCAGATGCGGTCGGGAGGGATACGCTTTTCACGCAGCCGCTCAGCCAGCAACGGCAGGGGACGGCCAGTCTCCACATCGTCGGCGCATAGATTGATGGCAATATGCAGGCCGGTTTCGCTGGAGAGGAAGGGATGCATATCGGCGATGGCTCTCTCCACAATCTGATCGGTAATCAGGCAGATGAGCTTGCTCTGTTCCGCCACCGGGATAAAGATGTTCGCGCCGACGATGGTTCCATCGGGGCGGTGCCAGCGTGCAAGGGCCTCCGCACCAATGCAGCGGCCGGTCGCCAGCTCGACGATGGGCTGATACCAGGCGATGAACTCTTTGCATTTCACGGCAATTTCCAGCTCAGAGAGAGGCGAGAGCCGGCGCCGCAATGCCCAGGCGATCAGGCCGACCATGATGCTTGCCATCAGGAAGCCGAGAGGCAACAGCATCGCCTGCTGACGGCGAAAGCTCGCGTGGGTATAGGTGCGGCGTTCAATGGCAACCGCGATCCAGAGAGGTGTCCGATAGCTGGAGTAGAGGAAGCTGCCGGCCGCGCCGGGACCGGGATGATCGATCGCCTTGCGAACAACTGCCGGGTCAGGATTGTTGAGCGTGGCCAAAACCTCACCTTTGCTGTTCGCCAGGGCGAGGGTCATTTCATTGTCGACCAGAACGTCGACCATACGGATGGGATCGACCAGCACGTTGTGTGAGCCGTACTCGAAGCCGATCATAGGTTGGCCCCGTGTGATAAGGGGAATCACGCGCACGTGGACGCCAATGCCGCCTTCGATCTGATAGTCCGCCGGAAGCCGCGCAAGAGGATGCTCGACGACGCCCCAGGAGGTGCAGACAAGATATCCATCTTTGAAGAAGCCCACCTCGTTAAGGGCGCGATGATTCATGGTGTACAACCGCATGGCTTCAATATGCGCCTGGGAGCAGTCATGCCAGTGCTGGGCCTCCACATCCTTCAACGCCGCAATCGCGTCGTTGAGCGTGATGTTGGCCCGCATGACGGTCCAGTTGCCGTAGTCCGTCAGGTGGCGCTGTTCTGTTTCGATGGAGCGAGAGCGGCCAAGCAGATACATCGCCATGAGCGGAAGCACAACGGCGGTGCAGGAGAGAAGTACAGCTCCGGCGATGAGACGGGATCGCTTCAGTGCATCTATTCCTCGTTATAACGCTCAAGGGTATATCACTTGCCCGCAACTCAAATCTATGGAGATGTAGGTGGGCGTTCAGCCCATGTACATGCCGCCATTGACATCAAGCGTGTGTCCGGTAATATAGCCCGCCTCTTCACTGGCGAGGAAAGCGACTGCGTAGCCAACCTCCTTGTCGGTGCCGGGACGGCCGAGCGGAATCTGTGTGCCGAAGAATGCCTTCTGTTCGTCAGAGAGGACATGGGTCATGGCCGTCTCGACAAAGCCGGGCGCCACCGCGTTGACGGTAATGTTGCGGCTGGCAAACTCGCGCGCCAGCGCCTTGGTCATGCCGACCATGCCGGCCTTTGAGGCGGCGTAGTTGACCTGTCCGGCCTGCCCAATCTCGCCCACAACCGAGGTGATGTTGATGATCCGGCCCCAGCGGTTCTTCATCATCGGCGAGATCAGCGCCTGGGTCAGAAGAAAGCTGCCGGTCAGGTTGGTGGAAAGTACGGCGTCCCAGTCGTCACGCTTCATACGCAGGACCAGGGTGTCGCGGGTAATACCGGCATTGTTGACCAGGATCTCCACCTTGCCAAGTTTGGCGATGATCGCCTTCGCTGCCGCTTTGATCGACTCCTCAGAGGAGATATCGAGAGCGAAGGCCTCGGCGGTACCGCCGGCCTCACGAATCTCGGCTGCGACGGCCTCAAGCTTGTCGATCTGGCGTGCGGCCAGTGCGACGGTGGCCCCGTGACGGGCAAGTTCCAGTGCGCAGGCGCGTCCAATGCCCTGCGATGCTCCGGTGACGAGTGCGATACGGCCTTGAAGTGTCGGCATCTTTGCTGCGGGTACTCCTTTTTTCTGTCAGTGCCGATTATAGGCGGGCGAACGCCGATGTAGACCTCCATCTGCCGGTCGGGAAAATGACCGGCGTATTCCAGATGCCGATTGGCTATGCTTGGAGGTGCCATGAGTGACATCCGCCAGAACCCCACCGCATTTCCAGAGAATATGAACACGACCGACGTGTACGCGATCCACGGCGCAGACCCGGAGGTGCTGGCCTATGCGATGGCCAAGTATTCGCGCTCGGCTCTTTCGATGAAAGAGTCGTTGAAAGAGATCAGCACGCAGCGCGCTGAACAGTTCCTCAACACGTTCTACTTTGCCTACGGCCATCGCTCCATCGCGGACCTGGCGCACGTCGCTTTTGCGATCGAACGACTGAGTCTGCTGGCTGCTATTTCGCTGGTGGACGAGCAGCGCTGGGACGGGCAAGAGCGCTCGACGCGCTATCAGGACTTTAAAAAGAGCGGCTGGTATACGCCGGCATTGGGCGAAAAGACTGCCGAGTACACCGCTGCCGCGGAAAAGCTTTTCATCGCCTATGACCGCATCGGCAAGCAGATGCTGGAGGCGCTGAAGGGAGCCATTCCGCAGCCTGCCGAGATGAAAGACGATGCCTATGTGCGCACGCTCAAGGCACGGGCGTTTGATGTAGCTCGTTACCTGCTGCCGCTGGCGACGAATACATCTCTGGGGCAGATTGTGAATGCACGCACGCTGGAAGGGCAGATCGCGCGCCTGCTGGGATCGGAGTTCGCCGAGATTCGCCAACTCGGTGAGAAGCTGCGTGAAGCCGCCAGTGGACCGGCATGGAACGTTCATGCCGATGAGGCCCGGGTGCTGTGCCAGGAGATCTCATCCGTGGATGGGATATGCGGTGACCGCGCCCTGTCGGTCCTGGGCCGCGAGGTAAAGGTCTCGCCCACGCTGGTGAAGTACACCCAGCCCTCCGCGTATGAGGCATCAACAAAGCAGGAGCTGCGTGCAGCAGCGGCTGAGCTGATGCAGGGTGCAGCAATTGAGCCCGCTCCGGTGGTCGATCTGGTGGATGACTCTGAGGGGCTTGAGGTGGAGCTTGCAGCCTCACTGCTATATCCGCACTGCCACTACTCCTACCGCCAGATTCGCAATGCCGTCACCGGTCTCTCAGCCACGCAACGTGATGCGATTGTGGCCTTGGGCGCAAAGCACCGCGGACGTCACGACGAGCTGACACGCGCCTTTTCTTCGGGCCATGGCTTCGGTTTCGACATCCTGATGGATATCGGCGGCTTCCGCGACATGCACCGCCATCGCAAGTGCGTGCAGCTCATCCAGGAGTTTACGGACGTGCATGGCTACGACATTCCCGAGTGCCCTGGCCAACCGACGCTGGCCGATGCAGGTCTGGAAGAGGAGTACCGCGCAGCGATGGATGCCAGCTTTGCCGCCTATCGTGCGCTCCGCGACTCTGGTCTGCCGGAGGCGGAGCAGTCAGCTCAGTATCTCTTGCCGCTGGGTACACGAGTCCGCGCACTCTTCAAGATGGACTTCGCGGAGGCCCTCTATATCAGCGAGCTGCGTTCCGGTGTCGCCGGACACTTCTCCTACCGCAATGTCGCATGGGAGATGTATCGTGCGGTGGCGGAACGCCATCCGTCGCTGGCAAGCTACTTCCGCACGGTTGACATCGACGAACCCATCGATCTGTTGAAACGATAGAGGAAGGGATTAAGGGTGTCTTGTAAGTCCAACGAAAATAGGTATTTATAGGTAAGCATAAACGGGGAGCGCGAAGCGCTCCCCGTTTCACTAGCATCTAGCAACTAGCATCCAGCAACTGCTTTTGACATAGCCGCAACCGAGCCCCGGTATACTGCAAGGGCAAGCCTCCTCACAAATGACTGAAAAAATTATCAATTTCCTCTTGCCGTACATTACCGGCCTGATCGCCGCGCTGCACTATCCCGGCATTGCCATTCTTATGGGCATTGAGTCGGCCTGCATTCCGCTTCCCAGCGAAATTATCATGCCGTTCGCCGGCTACGTGGTCTACCAGGGCAAGATGAGCCTCTTCTGGGCGGCCACCATGGGTGCGCTCGGCTGCAATCTCGGCTCGGTGGTGGCGTACTGGCTGGGAGCCTACGGCGGACGCCCGCTGGTGGAGAAGTTCGGGCGTTATGTGCTGATGAGCAAGCACGACCTCGACCGTGTCGACCATTACTTCCAGAAGTATGGAGACATCACGGTGCTGATCGGCCGCCTGCTGCCCGTGGTGCGCACCTTTATCGCGCTCCCTGCCGGCATCGCTAGAATGCCGCAGCTCCGCTTCCACATCTATACCTTCATCGGCTCCTGGCCCTGGTGCTTTGCGCTGGCATGGGTTGGCATGAAGGCCGGCGAAAGCTGGAACGACCCTGACTCTACTCTGAAGAAGGTGTTGCACAAGGCGGATGCAGCGATCCTGCTGGTGCTCGTTGCGGGCATCGTCTGGTTCGTCTGGACACACCTGAAGAATTCACGCAGCGAAGCAAGCGCCTAAAGCAGTTGCAAGTTAAAAGTTGAAAGTTGAAGAGGGACCTTGTGGTGAGGCAGGCGGTTTGCTTCTCCTACAGGGTCCTTCCCCTTGGCGCATAGAAAAGAGAGGGGTCCGTAGTGAGACCAGAACTTTCATGCACCACAGAATTCCTCTTTAACTTTTAACCTTCAACTTTTAACTCTTCAGAGGGGCCAGAGCCACGCGGCTCCGCGAACGCCGGAGGAGTCGCCGTGCTTAGCGTGGACCACGGGTGTGTCTACACCGCCGCCGAAACTGTACTTTTCGATCAGGGCTGGGAGGTTCTCGTAGAGTCGTTTTGCCTTCGAAAGCCCCCCTCCCATGACGATCACGTCGGGGTCGAGGATGTGGATAACGTTGGACAAACCCCTGGCCAAACGGTCCTCCAAACGAGAAAAAGCAGCCATGGCATCAGGGTCGCCACCCTCGGCCATTACCCCCACCTCGGCGCCGGTTTTTGCGACACCGGTAACGCGGGTGAAGTCATTGCCCAGACCGGTCCCGGAGACCCAGGTCTCCATGCAGCCGTGCTTGCCGCAGTAGCAGGGAGGACCGGGAACCTCGTCGGCCGTGGGCCAGGGCAGGCCATTGTGCCCCCATTCTCCTGCGATGGCATTGCGGCCCTCGTGAACGCGGCCGTGCAGGGCGATGCCTCCGCCGCAGCCGGTTCCGATAATGACGGCGAATACGGTCGCGATGCCTGCGGCGGCGCCGTCGGTCGCCTCAGAGACGGCAAGGCAGTTTGCGTCGTTGGCGCAGCGGACTTCGCGGTTGAGTGCCGTACTCAAATCGCGCTCAAACGGTTTGCCGATCAGCCAGGTTGAATTCGCGTTCTTGACCAGCCCCGTGCTGCGCACGATCGTGCCCGGCATACCGACACCGACTGTGGCGGAGATACCAAGTTCAGACTCTATTCCGGTGACTAAGTCACGGATAGCTTCGACGGTTGCGGAGTACTCTCGCGGGGTTGAAATGCGTAACCGTTTACGTTCCTGGCCGTGCTCATCCAACACCAGGGCCTCTATCTTCGTTCCACCCAGATCAATGCCAATACGCGCGTTCTGCATGGTTAAAGCATAAGTTGTCGCACATGAAATTGGTGAGATACTTTAGCTTCCGTACAACGGAAAACAACGGAAAGTAACAAACATAGAGGGAAGGTTGTGACGCAGTATGTCTAATCACAACGCAGCCAACCAAGCTGCGGCGCAGATTCAGCCCGCCAAGGGAAAACTTGGCGTCATGATTCCAGGCATGGGCGCAGTTGCGACGACGCTCATCGCAGGTGTTGAAGCAGTTCGCAAAGGGTTTGCAAAACCCATCGGTTCACTGGCCGAGATGGGGACCATCCGGCTCGGCAAGCGTACCGAGGGAAATTCACCGCTGATTAAGGACTTCGTTCCGCTGGCTGACCTGAATGACCTCGTCTTCACCGGTTGGGACATCTTCGGTGGCAATCTATATGACGCTGCAAAGACGGCTCAGGTTCTCGATCGCGATCAATTGGATCAAATTAAGCCGTTCCTCGAAGGCATTGAGCCGATGCCGGCGGTCTTTGACAAGCACTACGTCAAGCGTCTCGATGGCAAGAAGGTGAAGACCGGCCGCAGCAAGTGCGATCTGGCCAATCAGATCCGCAACGATATCGCGGAGTTCAAGACCAAGACAGACCGCCAGGTGATGATCTGGTGCGGCTCCACCGAGATCTTCCTGGAGCCGAAAGAGGTCCACTCCACTCTGGAAAAGTTTGAAAAGGGTCTGGTTAACGACGATCCCGATATCGCTCCATCGATGATCTACGCCTGGGCCTGCCTGAAGGAAGGCATTCCCTTCATCAACGGCGCGCCCAATCTCACCGTGGATATTCCCGCGCTGCAGGACCTTTCGAAGCAGGCGGGCGTGCCGACTGCGGGTAAGGACTTCAAGACCGGCCAGACCTTCATGAAAACCGTACTTGCGCCGGCCTTCAAGACGCGTATGCTCGGTCTTTCGGGCTGGTACTCGACCAATATTCTCGGCAACCGCGACGGTGAAGTTCTGGACGATCCGGATAACTTCAAGACCAAGGAAGAGACGAAGCTCGGTGTGCTGGATTACATCCTGCAGCCGAAGCTCCATCCTGATCTGTATAAGGATATCTATCACAAGGTCCGCATCAACTATTACCCGCCGCGCGGCGATAAGAAAGAGGGCTGGGATAACATCGATATCTTCGGAAGGCTCGGATACCCGATGCAGATCAAGGTCGACTTCCTCTGCCGTGATTCCATTCTGGCCGCACCGCTGGCGCTTGATCTGGTGCTCTTCATGGACCTTGCCAACCGCACACCGGCACTGAAGAAGCTGGGCATGCAGGAGTGGCTGAGCTTCTACTTCAAGGCGCCGACGGTGCCTGATGGGCTATATCCGGAGCACGATCTATTTATTCAGTCGATGAAGCTGAAGAACACTCTCCGCCACATTATGGGTGAGGGGCTTATTACTCACCTCGGTCTGGATTATTACGGGGATTAATAAGTCATTGAATAATGGAATAAATGAATGATTGAAGGATAAGTAAGCCTCCGTTCGCGGAGGCTTACTTGTTTGCGGTCTGGTGATTTATTGGGGAATCTTCCGGTGTGCCCACACACTGGGTGCTCCATCCATCGCATATCGGGGTCCCCGACGAACTTGTTCGTTGGGGTGAATCGCGATGGGTGGGAGCGTTCGCGCACCGCGCGAAACACTCCGCTCAGATGGCCACCCAGTAAACCAAGTTCACCGGGTCCGATATCCCACCCATCGCGATGCGATGGATGGGGCACCCGGTTTCCGGGCTTAATCTGGGTCACCGGAGGCTCCGAAAAGGGCTTCGGAGTGGTCATCTGTTACCCTACGGGCGCATACTACGTCTAAGAATGTGCCGGGGTGCGTTCCCCGGCGGATGAGGTGTCGCAATGCGTCGGTTACAGACAGCCATACTCGCGCTGGCGATGGCCGGATTGGCCGTCCCGGGTGCGGTCTACGCACAGTCGCAGCCCAGCGATAAGGACAGCAGCAAGTCTCCCCAGTCACCGACCGGTTCCCCCGTGCCGACCGACGCCAGCAAATCCACGCCAGAAGAGATCCAGAAAGCGAAGGAAGAGGCTGCGAAGAAGGCCGATTCCATCCCGCAGCCGGGCGAAAAGCTGAACAAGAACATTAAGAAGGGCAGCGACGACGACGTCGAGGCTGCCGGCACCAGCGATATCGGCGGCCGCGGTATGGGCAACTGGTACTCCACCGACTGGGAGATCCGGAACGGCAAGGGCTACGCCATGGAGATCGAGCGTAGCGCCCGCCTGATTACCGACCCGGTCGTCAATGAGTACGTTAACCGTATCGGCCAGAACATCGTAAAGAACTCTGACTCGAAGGTTCCGTTCACCATTAAGGTGCTGGATACCGACGAAGTCAATGCCATGGCTTTGCCCGGCGGCTTTTTCTATGTCAACAGCGGCCTGATCCTCGCCTGTGATGAGGAAGCCGAACTGGCCGGCGTCATGGCGCATGAGATCGCTCACGTAGCGGCGCATCATGCAGCCCGTGAGATGACCCGCATGAACTACATG
>JABFXN010000140.1 GCA_013361705.1 Acidobacteriaceae bacterium | reverse complement strand
GACTGTCCAGGTAGACCTCCTGCACATCGGCCGGCGGCGGCTTCAGAATCACCTGAAACTGCGTGTGCTTATACAGGCGGTTCGGATTTTCTCCATAGCGTCCGTCCGCCGGACGGCGCGACGGCTGCGCATAGGCAATGCGCACCGGCTTTGGCCCCAGAACGCGCAGGAATGTGTCCGGCGACATTGTTCCCGCACCGACTTCCACGTCATACGGCTGCTGCAGCACACACCCACGCTCCGCCCAGAAACTCTGGAGCCGGAACAGGAGCTCCTGAAAGGTGAGCGCCTCTTTCCCATTCGCAACAAACGGCATGCCTCAAGTCTACCCGAGGCCAAACAGGAACCGGAGAGAGCTGGCGCCTCTCCCCGGTTCTTTTCCAGAGGTTATGCAGCCCTGGACTTCCCTCGCGACGGCTTCTTCGGCGCAGGCTTCGATGTATGCTGCGTCTGCTTGCGGGTCATGGACGCCTCACCCGCTTCATCCTCTTCGGAGACCGCCTCGACATCTTCGTCTTCCAGCTCGGCCTCGTCTTCCGATTGGCCTGCGGCTTCGGCGATCAGTTCCTTCGCCTTCTCGGCCAGCTTCTCGCTCGCAGCCTGTTCTTCTTCCAGGGTCTCAGTCAACAGATCGACGATCTCGTCCTCGCCGAGGCCGCGAGCAATCTCGATGACAGAGGTATACCCGGCAATCTCGTAGTGCTCCACGCGTGAAGCTGCACCCGTAATCATCAGATCCCCGAATGGAGCCTCTTCGCCTTCTTCGATGACCTCTTTACCCTCTTCCAGAAGGCCTTCCATGCCCTTGCAGTGCTTTCCGGTTGGCTTCTCACCAAGCTGCTCAAAGATTTGTTGCAATCGCTCAACATGGCCCTTGGTTTCTTCCAGATGCTGATTAATTGACTCACCCAACTCTTCGTCCTCACACGCCTTGACGATCTTCGGCAGCGCCTTCACGAGCTGGTTTTCGGCACTATAGAGATCCTTCAACTCATCCACCAGAACTTCTTTCAAGCTCATCGCATTTCTCCTTGAGACTCGGTCGCCGGCCAGACTGATCCTGTCCTGTCAGCGTGCACGATGAGAGATTGAGGCCCATCTCAGGGTTGCCCCGCGGTCCTGTGGATCAAACAACAATTCAAAAAAACGGGCCCGACTCCCCAAGAGATCGGGCCCGTGGTCTACCGCGATTACTCTACTGACACTGAGCAAATGCCAGCGCCGAAGTCACGGAGATGGTTGCCCCTCCGGCAGTCAGGGCATACGCCTGACTCTTCACTTCAGACGGAGTACAGTTGAGCGTACCGCCGGAGGAAGGAACAAACGCAATGCCATCGACAACATAGGTGGCATAAGGAGACGACTGCATCAACGTCGCTGCCGAGGTTGAGTAGGCGCCGATGTAAACTCCTGCCGCCGGCAACAACACCGAGTAGCTGGCGCAGTCAGTGTTATTCGGGCAACTGGATCCGGCTGCCGTTGTCACCGTAGCCGTTGCGGCGTTCTGCAGCGCATTGGGGACCAGCGGAATGGTATACGTCGTGGCGGAGATGGTCTCCAGCGCACTCAATGAGACATCCGTTACCGTTCCACTGTTGCCTGCATTCTGGCTGGTTACTTTTCCGGAGAGAGTCGCGGTATCCGCTCCCGCGGCCAAGGGCGCCGATAAGGCTATATTGCCCGTAGTCTCACCGTTTGAGACACCGGTCACAATCGCAGGCGCATAGACTCCGCCGGTCGATGTGATGCCAACCACGACGACGTCGTATATACCAGTGGGCAGCGGGCAAAAGACGAACGTGCCATCCGCATTCGCCAGAGTGGACATCACAATGCGATCGACGCCGGTCGAATCTTTCTGCTCCAGAGCAACCAGAACGTTCCCCGCGACCGGCTTGCCGGAGACCTTGTCGAGAACCGTTCCGTTGATGGAAGTTGCCGTGGTCGTCACTTCACCTGCATGCAGCACCGGCTTCAGACGGAACTGCCCGTTTCCGGTTTGCACAATCGAGGCACAGGTGTCGAAATCGATGTTCAGATCCTTCGTCTGCCCCGCCCCAATGGTGAAGCCTCCCGAGGCAAGTTGCCCGGAAGGAATCTTGATTCCGGTCTTCGCTTCGCTCGAAAGCTGCAGCGCATAAGCTTTGCTGTCTGCGCTCAGCACGACGCAGTTCGCCGTACCGGCGGCTTTGCACTGATTGTTGGAGATCGACGCCGAATTGTCCGCGAGAATCACACGAATCTGCTGATACGTACCTGCCTGTAGTTGTTTTGCATCTCCCAGTGTCGCTAGAAAACACTGGTTATTTGCCTGGCCAAGAAGATCAATCTGTTTGGGGGAGGAGGAAAGGTTGGGGGTGAGGTCCTGCCAGCCGGAATCGGTAGCCGAGGCCGTGGCGCTGGTGTGCACCTGCACATCGACAATTGTTACGTATACATGCAGGAAAGTACCGGATGGACCGGCACAGGTGGCTGGATCGCTGATGGAAACGGTAGCCATTCCCATTCCTGAGGTGGAACCGGAACCTGATCCGCTTCCACAAGCGATAAGAAAGAACGTCACGAGGGATAAAAGTGCCGCACAAGCGACATAACAGCCAGACTTCGACATTTTGACTTACTCCGGGGACCTTTTATAAAGGAATCGCTATTGGTCCCTGTGAAGTTAGTTGCGACATAACGCGCCGTACGTTGCCACATGAGCTGTTGCACAATGAAATACTTGTCCCAACGTTTGGTGCCGTACAAAACCGTCGCGCTTCAAAACCAACGGGACCTTGCTCGCGACTAGAGTCGCGACAGCACCCGGGCACTTCTCATCTGCCGCTCCAAGTGCCGCTCCAAAATCTCCACGGCAAACCGCCGGACCATTGTCAGAGGTCCCGTCTTCCCCCACGACTCCCTCAACAGCTCCGCCAAAGGACGCCGCAGCATTCGCTCGGCCAGCGCCACCGCCTCGGGTGCAAGAGCGACCGAGCCTGGACGCTTATGCGGGCCGCAGGTCACGCCATCGGCTCCTGCGGCGAACCAGACCGGCTGTCCGCGCAGTGCCTCACCGCAGACGATGCACACGCTTAACTCCGGCAGCCAGCCCATCAGCCGTGTCATCCAGAGCGTGAAGTAGGTTACCGGCATCCATACCTGGCCGACCTTTATCTCAGCCAGCGTCGCCACGGTCAGGCGAAAAACATCATCCTCCACCGCGCGCTCAGGCAGCGCCTCTCCCAGCACCTCAGCCACAAACTGCAAAGCTGTCACCCGGCCGTAGTCCACCGGCTCGCTCATCGGCGACCAGAGGATCTCGAATGAGTCCAACCGCACCAGGTCCTGCTTCGGCTTTTCGGCATAGGTAGCGCGTACGTGGGTCATCGGCTCCAGGGCTCCGCCGAAGCGTTTGCGCGACCTCATGGCATGCCGTGCCACGCCCTTCACCACTCCCTGCTCACGCGTGAAGAGGCTGACCAGCAGATCGGCCTCTTCAAAGGGCCAGGTCCGCAACACAATCGCCTCTGTCTGGTATGTGGTCACGCTGGAAAAGTCTTACACAAAGCAAACGCGCAGCCCCTGGGCTGCGCGCTTCTCTTGAATCCGTGCCGTCCCTCAACGGCAGTTAGAGGGGTATGCGGCAAATGCGCCGGATGCTCCGGTTTAGCGGCCGAAGTGCGTCTTCGCCTTCTCAGCAAAGATGGCGAAGTTCTCGGGCAGGTCGTCGCCGGCGTAGATTGCCGACACCGGGCAGACCGGAACGCAGGCGCCGCAATCAATGCACTCCACCGGATCGATGAAGAGCTGCTCAGCCTCGGCGTGACCAGTCTCATCCTTCTTCGGGTGAATGCAATCCACCGGACAGGCGTCCGTACAAGCCGTGTCCTTGGTGCCGATGCAGGGTTCTGCAATTACGTATGCCATCTCTTAACTCATGCCTCCAGATTGTCTCGCGTGAGTTCATCATAACAGCCATCTCGCCCGCGCCAATACAGGCGAAATGCATTTCTATATCGGACCAAAGAAGTACTAGTTCTGGTTGCCTGTGATCCGGATTCCACGGTACGTCAACCATCCGCCCCGTAGCACCATCGCTATGTAAAGAACTGTCCAGAGGACGCTATCCGACGCTCGGACCTGTATGTCCTTCAGCCGCCAGAGTCCCATAATTCCCATCAGCAGGAGAGCGGCTCCAAGCCAGAACGACCATCCCCATGAGCGCGCAGACATTTACTTTGCTGCCTCGCGGCGCTCCCGGAACTCTGCCGGAGTCGGAATCGGCTCCAGGTCGCGCCCGGCAAACATATTCGTAAACACCGCCTGCATCTCTGCCGAAATGCGACCGTTCGTCGCCAGCACCTCACGGCTATCCAGCTTGAAAGGTGAGCCATCAAAGCCGGTTACCGTACCGCCGGCCTCGCGCACCATCAACACGCCGGCCGCCGTATCCCAGGGGTTCAGGTTGAACTCCCAGAAGGCCTCCAGGCGGCCGCACGCCGTATATGCCAGATCAATTGCCGCCGCTCCTGCACGACGCACACCGTGCGAACGCAGGGTGAGCTGGTGGTAGAAGTGGATATTCGGATTCTCGTGGCGCTTATGGCTGGGAAAGCCGGTTGCCACCAGGCTCTCCTGCAGCAGCCGAGTCTTCGAGACCGAAATACGGCGACCGTTCAGCCAGGCACCCTCTCCCTTTCCGGTGACAAAGCATTCATCACGTAGCGGTTCGTAGATCACACCTGCAACCAGCTCGCCATCTTCCTCCGGCCTCAGGTCTGGAGCGCGGCGCTCCAAACCCATGGAGACGCAGAAGTACGGAAATCCATGAGCAAAGTTTGTTGTCCCATCCAGCGGATCGACATACCAACGAAACTCCGCCTCCAGAGCCTGTCGAGTGCCTTCTTCCCCGTAGATGCCGTGGTCTGGGAAGACCTGACGCAGTCGCTCGCCGATCAGCTTCTCACTGGCACGGTCGGCGACGGTCACCAGATCTACATCGCCCTTGTATTCCGCGGCGATGCCAGTCTCGTAGTAGCTCCGGAGCAGCGCCCCGGCCTCCTTGGCGATCTCAGCGGCCTTCTGCGCGACTTCCAGAGACATTACTCCACCACCTCGCGGTTGCCGTTGCGCGGCTTGCTGCGACGCTCCTCGGCTATGGTGCGAATCTGCTGCTTATAGATGAAAAGATTCGGCTTTCCTTCGCGCGTCAGGCGGATCATCGTATCGTCGAAGTACTCGATCCAACCGTTCACGCGCTCCCCGTCGCGCAGTTTGACCGTAACGGGCACCTGGCGCTCACTCAGGCTTTTCAGATACAACGCCTCCTGCCCGGTTTCTCCCGGCGGGGGCGACTTATGACGACGCTTTCCATTGGAGAACGGCATACCCTACATACTACCTGTCAGTTCGGAATCAGATGTTGAATCGGCTTCCGGCCTCTTCAGCGGTAGTAGCCGGTCCTATAACGCAGCTTGTATCGCTCAGCCAGCTCCGGCTCGGTCATCTCGACACGGATCGACCGCAGCCTCTCGCCCCCCGGCTTGCCCGGAGGCGCGTAATAGCCGATGGCATACTGCGAGCGCAGGTCGTCCGAGACCTTATCCAGGGCCGTCTGCAGGTTCTTGGGATCGTCGACATAGTAGTAGCGCCCGCCGGAGTCTTCGGACATCTGCATCAGGGCGTGCTCGCCGCCTACGTTACGGCCGGCGTCGGCACGGATCGGCACAATGATCAGGCAGTACACCATCGCCCCGGCGCGCTGCACCTGCTCCATGGCCTGCGTATAGGTTGCCCCCTTCACCGTATCGCCACCATCGGTCACCAGCACAATGACACGCCTTCTCGTCGCGTCGCGCTTTGCATCTTCCAGGCGTTGCGCCGAGAGATACACCGCGTCATACAGCGCGGTCGATGGACCGTAGTCGAGATGGTTCAGGCCGCGTTCCACCCGTTTCAATTCATTGGTAAACGGCACCACCTCGCTCACCGCGTCCGAGAACTCCTCCACAGCCAGCTCATCCTGCGAGCGCAGCATCGTCCGCGCGAACTGTTTCGCTGCATCCCGGGCAAGACGGTCGTCGCGCACCATGCTCTCGCTGGTATCCAGAGCCAGGACCATGCTGAGCGGGGTCCCGCTCTCGCGCTCGAAGAAGGCGACCTTCTGCGGCATCCCATCCTCCAGCACCCGAAACTGGTCTTGCTCCAGGCCGCCGATCAGAGCTCCATGCTCATCGGTCACGTTCACGGCAACATTGACCAGGCGCGTGTTCACGCGTACGACCGGAATATCTCCCGGCCGCTGCTGCACAGGTTCCTGAGCTCCGAGAAGCAGCATCGCAACCAGCGATATGGCAGCGGTAACCTTCACCCGCGCACAATC
Organism: Acidobacteriaceae bacterium; assembly: GCA_013361705.1. Taxonomy (GTDB): domain Bacteria; phylum Acidobacteriota; class Terriglobia; order Terriglobales; family Acidobacteriaceae; genus Terriglobus. The sequence continues at coordinate 4,674 of JABFXN010000140.1, read as the reverse complement.
TCCTCGGGGAAAGGCTCCCCGTCGGCCCAAACGGCGCCGTCTTCAAACTGCTCTTTCTTCCAGATGGGCACAGTCTTCTTCAAGGTGTCGATCAGCCACCGGCAGGCATCGAAGGCTGCTCCGCGATGCGCGCTCGCTACTGCGATCAACACGCTGCTCTCGCCGACGTACAGCCGTCCCAGCCGATGCACCACGGCGATATCGCGCACGCCGAACTTTGCCAGAGCTTCCTCAGCCAGGTTGCGCATCTGGTTCAGCGCCATCTCCTCATAGGCTTCGTAGTCCAGGTACAGCGTCCTGCGGCCGCGCGTATTGTCGCGCACAATCCCGTCAAAAACGCATACGGCGCCATCCGCCCCCGCTTTCAGCGCGGCGGTAATGCTTCCTGCGTCAATCACTTCCCGGACAATGGCAATTTGCATGATTCCTGCATCTTAGACGGTGCCTGGCGGAAGGAGGCTTATCTTCTCCCGCGGATTGGGAGCATCACCAGGCCCTCCACCGCTTACCGGCGGCAGCAGCGCTACCTCGTCGCCGTCGTGCAACAGGACCTCGTCCCCGGCATACTCCTGATTCACCGCAATCGCCATCGACTTCCATGCCCTCTCCGGCATTCGTCCGTGAAAGACCTTCCGGAGCTCTCCGACGCTGCAGCCGGTTTCGACCTCTATGTCCTCTGACGGACAGGCGAACAACTCCTTCAGCACTCCAAAATATAAGACCCGCACCTGCATACCCCAAGGGTACGCGAAGGCGGGTCTCTTCCCTCACTCCCCCGATTACTCCTAGACACTTTGCGGAACAGTAGCTTTTGACCGTCGCAGAATCGCTGCGGATCCCAACGTCATCAGCAGGGCGACCGGAAACGGCTCCAGAAATGTCATCGCTGCGTTATAGAGCGGGTTGGCATAGAGCACCTTCATCCTGGCAATACCATCCAGCTGTTTCTGGACTGTTGCGGCGTCTACGCCTGAGGCCTTGAGCTTCGCCACCTGGTAGGCCGCGTACTTGTCCATGAAGTCGGGCATGAAGTTGTAGTAGAGAATCTCCCATGCCACGACATAACAGACGCAGGAGATCACTGCGATGCCCAACCCCACCAGGAACGCACGGCCAAAGGTCACCGTTCCATCGCTGACGTTGTCCCGGTATGACTTCACCCCAAAGAAGATCACCAGCGAAGAGATCACGATGGTCGTATAACCGACCACGTACTCACGGTCGAGCCCGATCCGGTCGGCAAAAACCATGGAGACGACCATGAGTGATGCCGAGATGGCGCCCGCGATCAGACCAAATGTAAGAATGACTTTCTTCATCTCTTATTCCCTCAGCAAGGAGTCAAATACCTCCTCACCATCGCCTGTCACCCTAGCGGGTGTCGTCATTCTTTCGGATGATTTTCTGGTTTTCCAGCGAAATCGTACCTTTGGGTGACGCAGCGGGGCTACGGCAGAATGCCGATCTCTTTCCCCATCTGCACCGCCTGCGTCCTGCGCTCCGCCCCCAGCTTGCCGAAGAGCCGGCTGCAGTGCGTCTTGACCGTGTTCTCGCTGACGAACAGACGTTCTGCGATCTCGCGGTTGCTCAGGCCAGCCGCAACCAGTTCCAGGATCTCCATCTCGCGGGGCGTGATGCCAAGCTTGTCGACGCGCTCCTCGTTGCGGACGAAAGGGCTATCGGCCGGCACCAGTACCTCCCGCACCTCCACCTGCCGCCGCCGCGAGGTCAGCTTCAGCCCAAGCCAGATGCCGAAGGCCGAGCAGATCGCTGCAACCAGGGCGCCATAGATCTCCACTGAATGGTCCACAACAAGGAACCGGTACTGGCTCCACTGCAGCAGCGCAATCGCCACGCCGCCCACTACCCCGCAGACCAGAAGATGCCGCATCATCGCCGTGCAGCGATGATACCCAAACGCAAAGAGGGCGGCTTCTTTTGGGAAGCCGCCCTCTGAATCTGCGATGGGATTAGAGCCTTTTCCCTGTTGCTGGGTATCCCGGAAGAGGAATGCAGCGGCGTTTTCATTGCGGAAAACGCCCAGAGATGCCGAAGCCCTACTCTAGACCTACGGGGAAAATGCTCTAGGCCGTCAGCGCGCTCTCCTGCGAGACAACAGCCTCGCGCAGAGCCTCATCGATCTGGGCTTCCTTCTGGTTTGAAGGAAGCGCAATCGCGAGGACATCCTCGATGCGCCGCGCGTAGTGGATGGTCATACCGTCGGTCTGGTCCTTGGTCAGGTCCTCGTCAACGTTGGTCTTCACATCCACCGGCAGAATCACATCCTTCACTCCGGCCCGTTTGGCCGCGAGGAACTTTTCTTTGATTCCGCCTACCGGCAGCACATTGCCGCTGAGCGTAATTTCACCGGTCATCGCCAGCAACGGACGGACTGGTTTATCCGTCAGCAGGCTCACGATCGCCGTCGCCATCGTCACACCGGCGGAGGGTCCATCCTTCGGGATGGCGCCTGCCGGCACGTGCAGATGGACATCGATATCCTTCAGCACATCCTCATCCAGCCCGATCGACTGTGCATTCGAGCGCACCCAGGTCATTGCCGCCTGCATGCTCTCTTTCATCACGTCGCCGATCTGGCCGGTGATGTGGAAGTGCCCCTTACCCTTCATCTTGTTCGCTTCGATGAAGAGTATGTCACCGCCCACCGGTGTCCAGGCCAGACCTACCGCCACACCGGCCCGCTTGGTGCGCTCGGCGATCTCGGTATCGACCCTGACCTTGTAGCCGCCCAGGAACTCCTGCACGACCTCCGGTGTCATCACAACCTTCTCCGCACTGCCTTCGGCGATCTTGCGCGCTGTTTTGCGGGCAAGGGTGCCGACAAGCTGTTCGAGGCGGCGGACACCCGCCTCACGCGTATAGTGCCGCGCCACAATCGCGACGGACTCGGTAGGAATTTCCAACTGTCCTTCCTGCAATCCGTTCTCCTTCGCCTGGCGAGGGATCAGGTAGCGCTGTGCAATGTTGACCTTCTCCTCCTCGGTATAACCGGTGAGTTCGATGATCTCCATACGGTCGAGCAAGGGTCCCGGAATCGTATCGAGCTGGTTGGCAGTTGCGATAAACAGGACCTTGCTCAAGTCGAACGGCTGATCGAGATAGTTGTCCCGGAAGGTGTTGTTTTGTTCCGGATCAAGCGTCTCGAGCAGTGCACTCGCCGGGTCGCCGCGGAAGTCGCGACCAAGCTTATCGATCTCATCGAGCATAAAGACCGGATCCTTTACCTCTACCCGCTTCAAATGTTGAATGATCTGTCCCGGAAGGGCACCGATGTACGTTCGGCGGTGTCCACGGATCTCGGCCTCGTCGTGCATGCCGCCAAGCGAGATACGGGAGAACTTCCGTCCCAGAGCCTTCGCAATCGAGCGTCCAAGCGAGGTCTTACCCACGCCCGGAGGTCCGACGAAGCACAGGATCGGCCCCTTCATATCGGGCTTCAACCGGCGCACCGCCAGGTAATCGAGAATGCGCTCTTTCACCTTCTTCAGACCGTAGTGATCCTCGTTCAGAATCCCCTCGGCCTTCTTGATATCCACCTCTCCGCCGGAGGTCTTGGCCCACGGCAACACCGCCAGCCACTCGACGTAGTTGCGGGTCAAGGAATAGTCCGCAGCCATCGGACTCATCCGCTGCAGGCGGCCAAGCTCCTTCAGGGCGTCCTTCTTCACCTCTTCCGGCATTCCGGCAGCTTCGATCTTCTCCTTCAGCTCCTGGATGTCCTTCTGTGTGTCGTCGGCGTCGCCCAGCTCTTTCTGGATCGCCTTCATCTGCTCGCGCAGGTAGTACTCGCGCTGGCTCTGCTGGACGGAGTCCTGCACCTCGCTCTGAATCTTGTTGCGCAGAGCCTGAACCTCGGCCTCTTTCACCAAATGCTTATTCAGGCGCTCCAGGCGCTCGGCGATATCGTTGGTTTCCAGCAGCTCCTGCTTATCCTGCGTTGTAAGGAATGGCAGCGAGCTACCGACAAAGTCGGCCAAACGGCCGGAATCGTCGATATTCAGCGCAATGGTCTGCAGATCGTCCGAAAGCGTCGGGGACGCCTGCACTACCTGCTGAAACTGGCTGACCACATTGCGCTGCATGGCTTCAAGCTCGGACGTCTTCTCCGGCTCCGGCTCCGGCTGACTTTCCACCTCAGCCATCATGAACGGCTGCAACTGGCTGAACTTGCCCAGACGCACACGCTCATTGCCTTCGGTAAAGACAAACAGGCTTTGATTTGGCATTTTGACAACTTTGTGTACTGTCGCCAAGGTGCCGGTTTCGAATAAATCACTCGGCTGAGGGGTATCGTTGCGAGCATCCCTCTGGGCGACCACAACAATTGTCTTTTCCTCGCCAAGTGATTGAATCAATTGGATCGAGCTCTCCCGCCCCACCGTCAGAGGAAGGACGGCGTGCGGAAACAAAACGGTGTCCCGCACCGGTAATACCGGCACGACCCGTTTGCTCTGCGACTCTTCCTTCTTTTCCCCGGCGTTGGGCCGGATAACGCTTACAAAATCGCCCATGTGAGTGAACCTCTATCAAATCTTCTCATATCAGATGCCGCAGAACTGGTTTGGTCGCAAACCGGCCCACCCTCCGTTGGATGACTTATCGGCTGTACAGGTGATCCACTGAACGGAAACTCTGCTAAAGTTCCCGGCATGA
>JABFXN010000319.1 GCA_013361705.1 Acidobacteriaceae bacterium | reverse complement strand
GGACGAAATTGGTGAGATGCCGCTGCCGTTGCAAGCCAAGATGTTGCGCTTTTTGGAGTACGGAGAACTGCAGAAGGTCGGCGACAACGAGACCGTTCGGGTAGACGTGCGTGTGATCGCTGCAACCCACCGCGATCTGGAACGGCTAAGCCAAGAGCGGACCTTCCGGCTGGACCTCTACCATCGACTGGCAGTTTTTCCCGTTGTCATTCCGGCATTGCGCGAGCGGGCGGAGGACATTCCGCTGTTGGCGACACATATCCTCAATAAGCTTGGCGAGACGATGCCGCAGAAACGCCTCTCCCAGGCGGCCCTGGAGGTCTTTCGAGGATACGACTGGCCCGGAAATGTCCGCGAGTTAGGGCATGTTTTGGAGCGAGCGGCCATTCTGGCGGAAGACCGTCCAGAGATTGGAATGACGGAAGTGATCCTCCGCCGCAAACGGGCATAGGGCATTGTCATCCGTTCCAAAGCTCAATCTTACGAGCGCACTTACTTCCAAGACCGGGCGAGAGCCCGGTTTCTTGTTTCGCTCTAATGATTGAGGCTGAGAGCCTTCTTAGATGTCTGCCTGAAGAATGGAGCCAAACCTGCACTCTCTATCGGCGATAAGTCCAATCGCTTGAGGGAGGGGATGTCTGATGCAGACAAGTGCGATCAGTGATGCGTTGACGCGGTATCTGGACCTGGCCAGCTCCCAGATGAAGCTAACGGCCAGCAATATGGCTAATGCTGACACTCCCGGCTACCGGACTCAGGGTTTCAGTTTCGAAGATGAGATGCGGCACGCCATGGAGGGCACCGCAAGCGGCACATTTACTCCGTCTACTCAGGATGTTGATGGCCTTGTAGCCCGGCCGGACGGCAACAATGTCTCCCTTGAGCGTGAGGGCATGCAGTTGGCAAAGTCACAGCTTGCTTTCCGAACCGGTGTGGAACTTCTGAAGCGGGAATATTCGCGCGTCATGGACGCGATCAAAGCGGACGGTAAGGCATGAACCTGTTTGGTGTGATGGATGTCAGCGCGTCCGCGCTGCAGGCCGAGAGAGTTCGCGCTGAGGTAACGGCCAGTAATATGGCCAATGCGGAGACGACCCGCACCGCCGATGGAGGTCCGTACCGCAGGCAGCAGGTGGTCTTCCAGACGGCCGGCCAGGATGGCACGTTCGGCGCTGCCTTTATGTCGCATCTGGGAATGCACGGCGGCTCTGTGAGCTCAAATGCGACCGGAGGCGTGGAAGTTGCCGGAGTGCAGGACGACGCCAAAGCGCCGATCATGCGTTTCGATCCCGGGCATCCGGATGCCGATGCCAATGGATATGTCGCATATCCCGACATCGATCCGCTGACCGAAATGGTGGAGCTGATGAGTGCGCAGCGCAGCTATGGCATGAATGCGTCGGCAGTACAGGCAGAGAAAAGCATGATCACCAGCTCGCTGGACATCTTGAAGTAAGAGACAGATATGGACGCCATTCGGCTAACAGGAACAATTCCCGGAATCGGCAATGCGGTCAAGCCACCAGCTTCGACCGAGCAGGCGGAATCTCCTTTTGCCAATGTTCTGGCAGGTGCGCTGCACGATGCCACCGCATTGGAGAAGCAGGCGCAGACGGCTGTAAAAGGCTTGATGGACGGCAGCGGCGTCGAAATTCACGAGGCGATGATCGCAACCCAGAAAGCGGACATGGCTTTCGAGTTAGCTCTGCAGGTACGGAATAAAGCCGTAGCTGCCTACCAGCAGATGATGCAGATGCAGTTCTAAGACATAACAATGCCAGATCAGAAGACTGAACTACAGAAAACAGGTTCTACCCCCGGTCTCAGCGATGGCGCCGCTTCCTGGCAGCGTCTGGTGAATAATGTCGGGAACCGCTGGAATGCGTTGCCGAAGGCGCAGCGTTCGCGTTTGATGCTGGCATCCGCAATCGTACTTGCAGTAGTTGCTGCTTTCAGCTGGTACGGCTCCCGCACAGAATGGAAGATGCTTTTCAGTGGGCTTGATCCCAAGGATGTGCAAGCCGTCAGCCAGGAACTGAGCGCGGCAGGAATCAATGCCAAGATCTCGTCCGACGGCAGCGAAGTGCTTGTGCCCGAAGAGCTGCTGGACAAGGCACGCATGGAAGTGGCCAGCAAAGGCATGCCGCAGAGCGGACGCATGGGCTTTGAGATCTTCGATAAACCGAACTGGGTTGGTTCCGAGTTCGATGAGAAGGTTAACTACCAGCGTGCTCTTGAAGGTGAGTTGGAACATACCATTGGCACTCTTGGCTCTGTGCGTTCTGCGCGCGTCCACCTGGCCATGGCCAAGCAGGGCTTATTCAGTGCAGAGGATCATCCGGCCAAGGCAACGGTAGTGCTAAAGCTTCGCCGTTCGACCATGGCTCAGGGCGAGGCTGAATCGATTCGCAATCTGGTAGCCGGCGCAGTGGAGAATCTGCAGCCGGATCAGGTGAACCTGGTGGATGCGGATGGTCATGTGAATATGAGCGCGCCGACACAGTCCGCGCAGCAGACCGATGCTGTTCACCAGATGGAGCAGCAACTCATCTCCATGTTGGAGCCGGTGGCTGGGCGGGATAATGTTCGCGCTACGGTGCACGCGGAGTACGAGCAGGGCACAGAAGAAAAAACCGACGAGGTCTATGACCCGGCACTCTCGGCGACCGTCAGCATGCAACGGACCGAACAAGTACAGGGTTCCCAGCGGGTCGCAGCGGGAGTTCCAGGCACACAGAGCAATGCCGCGGGTGGACCAGCGGCTGCCGGAGCTAATGGCGCGGCCAACCAGCAGGCTAATGGCCAGGGCAACGTTCCTCCTTTGATGCAGAACGGCAATCTGCCTGTATATCCGCAGGGTGGCAACGGGACGAGCAACAACGCTCGTGAAGAGAGTGCCAACTATGCCGTAACCCGGCACCTGAGCCACATGCAGGAAGGCCCGGGCCGGTTGAAGCGGCTTACCGTCGCTGTTCTGGTAAACGATCGTCCGCAACTGGAAGGCGCAGGCAAGGACATGCATACCGTCTGGCATGGCCGCAGCAGTGAAGAGATGCGCCGCCTGGAACAACTCGCACAGGCATCCACGGGGTTTGATCCCAAGCGCGGAGATCAGCTTGTTCTTGAGAACATCAGCTTCCAGACGAACAGTGCGGAAGTTCCATTGACTCCACTGCAGCGCGTGACAGAGCAGACGCAGGAACTGATCCGGACGCCGGGTGTACTTCGCACTGTGGGCCTAGTGGCGATGGGGCTGCTTCTGGTGATGTTCGTCCTGCGTCCGATGGTCAAGCAGACCGCGGCGCTGATGCAGGAACCGGAGGCGCCAGCATTGATGGCGCAGCAGACGCCCGCTCTTGCTGCTGTCGGGGCAGGTGCTGCCGCAGGTGTTCTACCGATTACAGAGCCAGTGTCCCTATTGACGCAGGGATCTCCGGATACGCCGGTACTGGGCGCCTCTAACGGCCTGAAAACAGAGAACAGTGAAGAGCAGATGATCTTCGAGCAGGTCAAGAAGCAGATCCGTGCCGAACCCAAGCAAAGTACGCGCCTGCTTGAGCACTGGATCGCTACGGACATGGACGAATAGCACAAACCCTTTCTTGGTGACGAAAAAGATGGCTAGTCAGAACAATTCGCCGATGACCCGGGCCGCAGGCCTGCGCAAAGCGGCAGTCTTCATGGTCGCGATAGGTGACGACCTCGCAAAGGAGATGTTTCAGTATCTTTCTGAAACAGACGTGCAGCGCGTGACGGAAGAGATCATGCGTCTTGGCACGGTTCCCAGAGAAGAACTGGCCAACGTGATCGGTGAGTACTACGCCCTGCAGGAAACGCAGAAGTTCGCAACGCGTGGCGGCGTTGACTATGCTCGCCGGCTGCTGCAGAAGGCATTTGGAGAGAATCGCGCAGAAGAGCTGTTGAACGAAGTGTGGCGGTTGCGTGAGCGCTCCATGAGCGACCTCACCATGCTGCAAAAGATCGATCCCCGGCAGTTGGCGAAGTTCCTCGAGGGTGAGCACCCGCAGACAGTTGCACTCGTCCTGGCTCACCTGGAAGCCGGCCGCGCCGCGTTGGTGCTGATCGCTCTGAGTGAGGAGCTGCGGACCGAGGTGGTGAAGCGGCTTGCGGAAATGCGTCAGTTCTCTCCGGAGATGGCACAGAAGGTTGCGTTGCAACTGTATCGCCGCTCTGAATCGATCGGACAGAACAAGAAACATTCCTATGCCGGTTTCAAGGCAGTGGCCGAGATGCTGAATCGCGTAGATCAGATGTTGAGCAAGAAGATCCTCGAAGACATCGAGCAGAACCAGCCCGAGATCGCGCTTGGTATCCGCAACCTGATGTTTACCTTCGATGATCTGCTGACGGTACCACAGGCTGGTATCCGCGAGATTGTTGGCGCGGCGGACAAGAAGATTCTGTCGACGGCAATGAAGGGCGCCAAGGAATCGCTACGTGCGCACCTGTTCCAGGCGATGAGCACGCGCGCTGCCGAAATGCTTCGCGAGGATATGGAAGTGATGGGACCCGTCCGCTCGCGCGATGTCGCTCAGGCCCAGCAGGAACTGTTAGCCCTGGCACGGCGGCTTGAAGCAGAAGGAAAACTGATGCTGAGGATGGAGACTGACAATGACCTTTCCGCTTGAGTCTACGGGGCGTGATCACTCTGTGGGCCCGCTACGGTTCCGGTCGCATGGCCGCCTAGGACGTGAGGTACAGCCTGCCGAAGTAGAAGAGGATCTCACGGCTGAATTGGAACGCCTTCGCACAGCCCTTTTCCAGGCAGAGCAGCAACGCATCGCCGATGTTTCCCTGGCGCGCGAACAGGGCGCGAAACAGGCACGCGCAGCCATGGAAGAAGAGGCAGAAGAGCAGCGCGCCGAAGCTCGCCGCGAGATCATTGATGCCGTAGAGGCATTTGAAACCGAACGCAAACGTTATTTTGCCGATGCTGAAGCGGAGGTCGTAAAGCTTGCGCTCGCTTTGTCGCGACGCATTCTGAATCGTGAAGCGAAGCTTGATCCTCTTATGCTGCGCGGCGTTGTTCGTGTGGCGGTTGAGCAGATGACAAGTGAAGATGAAGTCCGCCTTCGCGTGCCTCGTGCTGATGTTGCCGCGTGGACAGAGATCCTGCAGGGCGAGGATGTTCAGGTAGAAGGCGATGCGGGGATGCAGCCCGGGAGCTGCGAGCTCTATACCAAATGCGGCTCTGTAGACCTGGGAGTGGAAGCGCAGCTTTCCGAGATTGAGACCAGCTTCTGCGAGCTTCTCGGAAAGCGTCCCTCATGAGGTTGCAGCGCTTTCACGCACGGCTGTCTTCGACGCCTTCATGGCGGTGGAGCGGACGTGTTGCTGAAGCAGAAGGGCAACTGATCGAGGCAGACGGGCCTCCTTGTTCCGTAGGCGAGTGTTGTGAAATCGTCGCTGACGGCAACCGGCTTGAGGCAGAGGTTGTAGGCATTCGCGGCAGCCGCACCCTGCTGAGTCCAGTAGATGCGGTTGCCGGCGTTCGTTTCGGTGCAAAGGTGTTTGCGATGCGCCGCAGACCGTCGCTTTCTGTAAGCGAGCAGATGCTCGGCCGTGTGTTTGACGCGGGCGGTCAACCGATCGATGGGGGCCCATCGCTCGATGCGATCGAACGGTGGCCATTGGATGTGAACCCTCCAGGTCCGATGGAACGAAAGCCAATTCGTGAGCCACTTGGAACCGGGCTGCGCGTCATCGATGGAGTTCTTTCCGTAGGCCGCGGACAGCGTATTGGTATCTTTGGCGGATCGGGTGTCGGTAAGAGCACGCTGATCGGCATGATGACCCGCAATACATCGGCGGATCTTACGGTGGTCGGTCTCGTCGGCGAGCGCGGACGAGAGGTTGGCGAGTTTCTTGAGGACGCCATCGGCGAAGAAGGGCGCAAGCGCAGCGTGGTCATGGTGGCGACCAGCGACCAGTCTCCGCTGATGCGTATGCGAGTGGCGATGTCTGCAACCTCGGTAGCAGAGTACTTCGCTGCGCAGGGTAAAAATGTACTGCTGGTTCTGGATTCAGTGACTCGTTTTGCCATGGCGGCACGCGAGATTGGACTCGCCGCGGGCGAGCCGCCAGCGAGCAAAGGATATACGCCTTCGGTATTTGCGAAGACAGCGCGGCTGCTGGAGCGTGCTGGGAATTTCCAGACGGGTAGCATTACAGCGTTCTATACAGTTCTGATGGAAGGCGACGATCAACAGGATCCGATTGTGGATTCTGTCCGCTCCATCGTCGATGGGCATATCGTGCTTTCACGGCAGATGGCCGGAGCAGGATGGTATCCGCCGGTAAACGTCGTGGACTCGGTGAGCCGTTTGATGCCGGCAGTAACAACGCCTGAGCATCTGCGTATCGCGAATCACGTCCGCCGCCTGCTGTCGGCCTATGCAAAGTCAGAAGACCTGATCCGCATCGGCGCTTATCAGACTGGTAACGATGCCGAGCTCGACGAGGCAGTGCGGATGCGTCCGGTGCTGCGACAGTTCCTGCAGCAGACTGCAAATGAACAGGTCGATCGGGACGCTGTATTGCGTGCATTATTCTCTCTCGGTTTGGGGAGCTAGGTTATGGAGCTGGCGCGGGCTGCGCTTTTACTGCGTGTTGCGGAGACCGAAGCTGAAAAGGCAGAGGGTGTCCTGCAACAGGCATTTATGAGCAGGCAACAGATCGAACAAAACATTCGAACAATCCAGTCACGACGAGATGCCCTGAAGAAGAAGGCGCAGGATGCACTGAGTGTCGGCGACTCCGAACAATGGATTCTGTCTTCGTCGGAGTCAGCGTTCATTGATCAAAAAGAGAGACAGCTTAACGAAGATCTTATCCGTGCGAATGAGCGCATTCGCGTGGCGCAAGAGGCGATGCTCATACAACAGCAAAAGCTCGAACAGATGAAGTCGCTCTATCGGGAAGCAATGAGAGCTCGGGCCGCTGCAGAAGATCTTCGTGCACAGAAAGCTGCGGATGAGTTCTTTCTCATCAAGCAACATGCGGCAAAGAAAAAGATTGCTAAAGAGACACTAATATAAAGCGCTGTTGTTTTGGAACGTGAACTGCACATATCCAGGGCATGATGGACATGGCAGCAGCGACGATCGGATCCTCGCTCGTGCGAGGAACGGCAATATCGTCTGACGTGCACGCGACAGGGATTAGCGACAACCTGTCGGGTACAGGAGACTCGCTGTTTGCCGGCATGTTTGAAGCAGCAGCGGGAACCGGTGCACAGACAGCGACGGATGCGCCGATTTCGGCTGATGGCAAGACTAAGGTTCCTGCAACGCAGGCGTCACTCGGTGGAACATTCGACAAAGCTCCCGATCTTTCTCGCGGATCTCTGCAGCAGACTACTGCCGCCATGGATACGGTGCCGCATTCAAGCGAGACGGCAGCCCCCACGCCAACTGCTCCACAGATTGTTATTGCACCACAAGCTGGTTCTGCGTCTAGTGATGCTGTACCGCAGCAGGTGGGGAGCGCTTCCGATGTTGAAGCGCCACAAGCTGATCCTAAGAACGCGGTGGGGACGATTGCTCCACAGGAATTGCCAGCCCCAGCGGCTCAGGATAGATCGCAGCCCGTTGACATTAAGCTGTTGCCGCAGGCTCCGCACGAATCAGACGCAGAGCCAGTTTCACAATCAGTAAATGCCTCGCCTGTATCAGGCAGCGATCAGGGAAAGACTTTAGATACGGAACCTGCCGTCGCAGTGGCCGTGAAGCCAAATGCCTCTGCATCACCGATTCCAGTACAGCCAGCGCCTGTAACTAAGGCTGCCCCCGTGCAGTCAGAGATACCGGCTCAAGCGAATACGGCCGTACAGGCGACTCCAGACGAAGTACAGGCGACTTCGAACGAGCGAGTTACTTCAGCACCGGAAACCGTATCCCAGCCACAAGTTCCGTCGCAGACGCAGGAGTCGAAGGCGGGTACGGAAACGCTTCCGCTCGTCATGTCGCGCGGACATCAATATGCTTACCAGTCCATCGTTCGCGCTATCGACATTGGGTCTGGAACCGATGTGCCACAGACGGACGGACCGGTAAAAGCAGACAGCCCGAAGGGTCAGATTTCAACCGATACAAAAGAAGATGTACCGCAGGTGTCATCGTTCTCTGATGAAAAGAACGATCCTCAGGACAAAGCCCAGGATGCGAGCCTTGTTGCTGCCATTCTGGTTCCTGCGATGCCGGTACAGTTACCCGAGCCGACCAAGGTTGGTAAAGATGCACTGGCTCCTTCTGAGTCCCATTCCGCTGTACGTGGCAGCAGCAAGGGTTCTGTCTCTGGAAAGATCTCACACGGGGAGACCGGAAACGATGTTGCTCCCCAGCAGCAGATCATCCAGACCGATGCAGCCGTCAACGCCATGCCGATGACCTCTATGGCTCCAACTGGGCAGAAGCCATCGCAGGAAGATAATGTCGAAGGTTCGCTTCAGGTTGTCGCGGTAAAGACTGCAACAACAAAAACGGTTGCAGGTAAGTTTGGACGTCTAGCTCAGGTGGCAGGACGGCAAAAAGCGGGCACAGCAAAAGATGAAAAGTCTTCGAAGGATGAGGCAGGAGTAACAAAGACCGTGCAGGATGTTTCCGCTCCGGCCGAGAAAAATACCTCCGCCGCCAACGAAACGGCTGTTCCGCAGGCGGCGCATTCTCCCGCAGTCCATACAGTAGATAACAAGCTGCATGCGGTCTCTGCGCTGAGGGTAGAGACAGGGGCGAATAATCTCCAGGATCTGACCAATGCTTCGAAGCCGACGCCGTCTGCTTCTCACGATCCGTTTGCGCGCCTGGATGCAGCTGCAGGATCGAATGCGCAGGAGAACGGCGCACAATGGGTAGCCGCCGGACATCGCCAGATTGAAGTGGCGATTGCGGATGAAACACATGGTGTGATGCATGTGCGGGCCGAGAAGGGAACCGACAACACGGTGCAGGCCGTGGTGATGGCGAGCAGTGAGTTTTCGCACGAGGTGCTGAAAGCTGAAGCACCACATATGACAAGTTTTCTGAGCCAGCAGACGGTGCCGGTGGACAGAGTCCAGGTGGTCCGGATGCAGGAGAACGCTGCCATGAACATGGACCTGGGCGGGAGAGCGCAACAGGATCGTGGGCAGCAGTCCTCCGGCACCGATGCAGGGGCAGAGCAGAAAAAGCTGGTATGGCGGCAGGTAGGAGCTTCTCCTTCCTTGTCGACCACATCACGCGGTTTAGGGCTGTTGAGTGTCCGAGCGTAAGCCGGAATTAAGGAGAGACGGAAATGCAGGTAAATGCAAATGCGGCAAGTCCGATGGCCTCGACATCGGATACGAGCAGTTCAACAGGCAGCAGTAGCAGCAGTGGTGGCAACAATATCACCGCGAGCGACTTCATGACGCTGTTGGTGGCCGAGATGAAGAACCAGGATCCCACGCAGCCGACCGATCCTAGCGCATACCTGCAGCAGCTGGTGAGTGTGAACAGCCTGCAGCAGTTGATCTCGATCAATCAAGGCATTACTTCGCTGACGTCGGGCACCAGCTCGACAGATTCAAGCTCCAGCGGCAACTGATAAAGATTTCCAGTAACACGGACAAAGGATAGGAGAATTACGATGGGTGCATTTTCAATTGCGTTGACGGGCCTGAAGGCAAATACCGTGGCGCTCAATACGATCGGCAACAACCTTGCGAACCTCAACACGGTGGCCTTCAAGGGCGCTACAACCGAGTTCGAAGACCTCTTCTACCAACAGCTCGGCGAGTCTGGTTCCGGCAATGCGTTGCAGTCCGGACTCGGTACCCGCGTTTCCGGTACGGTGGGTGACTTCTCGCAGGGTGGTCTGACGACGACGAATAATGCGACCGATATGGCACTAAACGGCGATGGCTTCTTCGTGATCCAGGACCACGGTCAGCAGCAGATTACGCGCGCCGGCGACTTCCAGCTTGCCAAGGATGGCTATTTGACGACCCTGGATGGCGCAAGCGTAATGGGCTTCCAGAGCACGGATGGTGTTACGGTTGGCACTGGCGGCGCTCTGGCTGCGATCCAGCTTCCCATCGGTTCCAATCAGGCGGCCAGCACCACGAAGAACGTCGGTTTGCGGGCCAATCTGGACTCTTCGGCAGCCACCGGTACGACCTTCGCCAGCTCCGTCAGCGTGTACGACTCGCTCGGAAACACTCATCTCGCAAGCGTGAAGTTTACGAAGACCAGCAATACGACCTGGAACTACGACATTGAACTTCCTTCCGGCGATATCACCGGTACGCCCTCGAACAATACGGGGACGCTGACCTTCGACTCCACTGGTAAGCTGACCGGCCCGTCGAGCAATGTCACGGGCATTACCTTCCCGGGACTTACGAACAGTGCCGCCGATTTGAGCTTCAACTGGTCGCTCTACGATGGATCCGGCAACGGCATGATCTCGAGCTCGAGTTCGGCCTCCGCTACGGCGTCCACCAGCCAGGACGGGTACGCCAGCGGAACCTACCAGAACTTCTCCATTGATTCCAATGGCATTATCTCGGCCAAGTACAGCAATGGCCGTAGCAGCGTGGTCGGCCAATTGGCGGTCGCCACGGTCAGCGACACCCAGGGTCTGACCCGCGTTGGCAACAACTCCTTTATTTCCAGCCAGGCATCCGGTCTGCCGTCGATCGGCGTTGCCGGTGCAGGCGGCCGTGGCACGGTGCTGGGAAATTCATTGGAACAGTCCAATGTTGATATCGCCGGCGAGTTTTCGCGCCTGATTGTGGCCCAGCGCGCCTTTGAGGCGAACTCCAAGACGGTTACGGCGTACGACACGCTAACCCAGTCTGCAATCAATATGATCCGTTAGTTGTAGCGTCTGAGGCCTTCCTGAGTCCTCACTAATGCCTGCCGTGCCTGAATGGCACGGCAGGTGCATTTAAGTGGGACATATGGCTAAAGCAGAGACAGCAGAGATGACGCCCGCAGCGCCAGTGGCCAAAGTGGGCATAGTGCAACTGGCGATTGTCGCCTTTGTTGCGGTTATAGGAGCCGTGGGAGCGGCCGGTGG
>JABFXN010000372.1 GCA_013361705.1 Acidobacteriaceae bacterium | reverse complement strand
CTTCCACCTGACGCGCTCCGCCGAGGATGCCGCTGATGGTGTTGATCGTTGCCAGCCCCAGATCGTCGTGGCAGTGCGTGGAGAAGATCACCTGCCCGCTGCTGGGCACGCGGGCGCGAACCGTCTCAAACATCGTCTGGTACTCAGACGGTGTCGAGTAGCCAACCGTGTCTGGAAGATTGATGGTCGTTGCACCCGCCTGGATGGCAATCTCCACCATCTTGCACAGGAAGTCGATGTCGGAACGCGTCGCGTCTTCGGCAGAGAACTCAACGTCCTCGCAGTGCGACTTAGCCAAAGCCACCATCTCGCCCGTCTGGTCCAGGGCCTGCTGGCGGCTCATGCGGAGTTTCACTTCCAGGTGCAGATCGGAAGAAGCAAGAAAGGTATGAATTCTGTTTCGCGCCGCCGGGGCTACGGCACGAGCCACGGCTTCAATGTCTTCGCGTTTGCATCGTGCCAGACCGGCGATACGGGGGCTCTTGCCGTCGCGGCCAACCTCGCGCGCGATCGAGTGCACCGACTGGAAGTCACCGTCGGAGGCGATGGGAAAACCGGCCTCAATGATGTCCACACCCAGCAGAGCTAGCTGATGTGCGAATCGGAGCTTCTCGTCATGGTGCATCGTGCATCCCGGCGACTGTTCACCGTCACGCAGCGTGGTATCGAAAAAGAGAACGCGATCGTTAGTCGACATACTTGGCCTTACACCTCTGCTTCCGGTTATGATAAACCCCACTTATCGAGCGAGTCTGGTCGATTAGTACTTCTAATACCCCAATAAGCGAGCCGCCGTGGACCTCTTTCAGATGGAAACCTTCCTCGCCGTTGCCGAGGAGAAAAGCTTCTCTCGCGCCGCACTGCGCCTTCACCGTACCCAGCCGGCGGTAAGCCAGGTGATCGGCAAACTTGAGGCCGAGTTGGGCGAGTCGCTCTTCGAGCGCCAGACCGGCTCACTCACTGACGCCGGCGAGGTGCTGCGCGAGTACGCCGTCAAGCTCGTCAACCTCCGCGACGAGGCGGGTTCGGCATTGAAGGAGCTTCGTTCACTGCATCGCGGCCGTTTGCTGCTGGCGGCGAATGAGTACACCTGTCTCTGCCTGCTTCCGCTCATCCACGAGTACACCCGTCGCCATCCGAATGTAAAGGTCGAGGTACAGCGGTCGCTGGCCAGCCGGATCGGCGACGACGTCCTGGCTAATTCGGTCGAACTCGGCGTGCTGAGTTTTCAACCCTCTGACCCCCAACTCCGTTCCGTAGTGATCTTCCGTGACGAGCTGGTCTGCGTGGTCAGCCCAAATCATGCGCTGGCAAGGGCGGGTACGGCGTCTGTGAAAGAACTCGGCCGCGAGCGTTTTGTCGCACACAACATCGCCTCGCCGCAGCGCCAGCGAGTCTTTCAGGCGTTTGCCCAGCACCGGACGAAGCTACCCATCTGGGTCGAGCTTCCGTCCCTCGATGCGATCAAGCGATTTGTGGCGATGGGTAACGGTGTAGCGCTGTCTCCCAAACTGACCGTCGCTTCCGAGCTGCGGACGGGCGCCCTGGTGGAGGTGAAGGCCCGGGAGCTGAACTTCGAGCGCAAGCTCCGCGTGGTGTATCGCAAACAGACGGCTTTGTCCCATACGGCACGCGCGTTTTTGAAGATTGCGGAGGAGTATGCGGTGCAGCAGGGGGATCCGTATTACTTCCAGGCGGAACGAGTTTCGCGGCCTGGAAATTAATCAGTCAGATCGAGACAATTTGCAGATCTCAAACGTTTCCACAGTGGGCACGTTCCCTGGCAGGGACGCGCCGATGCAGGTCAAAGGGGTAACTTCCATGAACCTGAAACAAATTGTGATGCGGGCAGCGATTATGGCTGCCTGTACTGTGGGTCCAGCCACGCTCAGCGCACATGCGCAGGGAATGGGCGGCGGCATGGGCCAGATGACTCCCGAGCAGCGCAGTGCCCGTCAGCTCGAGATGATGAAAACCCGGTTGAACCTGTCCGAGGACCAGACAGCTAAGGTCAAGGACTTTATGGCCGAACGCGATAAGAAAATGACGGATCTGCGTTCGAGCGGCGGCGACATGGAGACCATGCGCCCGAAGATGATGGAGATCCAGAAGGATTACTCCGACAAGGTCAAAGGTATTCTTACCGACGACCAAAAGAAGACCTACGAAGAGATGCAGTCGCAGATGCGTGGCGGCGGTCGTCAAGGCCCGCCACCCCAGCAATAGAGCATTTCTCCTGTAGGTGTAGTGCAGGGGGTATGCATCTATGGGCGTTTTCGGCAATGAAAACGCCGCTGTACGCTCCTTCCGGGACACCCCGCAACAGGAGAAATACTCTAGACCTCCCGCAGAAAGACTTAGGGCCAGGAGCGAAAATGCTTCCTGGCCCTTGGGGCTTTTGATGACCGTGGAGATTTACGCGTATCGCTTCTGGTGCCATTCCCAGGCGGAGGCGATGATCTGGTCCAGCTCCGGAAAGTTCGGTTTCCAACCGAGCTCGCTCTTAATCTTGTCCGAACTGGCGACAAGAACCGCAGGATCTCCTGGGCGGCGCGGTTCCTCGATCACAGGAATCCCATGACCGGTGATACGGCGTGCCGATTCAATCACCTGGCGCACGGTAAATCCCTGTCCGCTGCCGAGGTTGAAGATGTGGTGGCCGGGCTGTTCGAGCGCCTTGAGCGCCAGGATGTGCGCTTCGGCCAGATCCTGGACATGAATATAGTCGCGGACGCAGGTGCCGTCCGCAGTGGGATAGTCCTGTCCGTAGATCTTGATCGATTGGCGACGGCCCAGGGCAACGTCCAGAATCAGTGGAATCAGATGCGACTCTGGCTCGTGGGCTTCGCCATATCCTTCGATTGCCCCCGCGACGTTGAAGTAGCGCAATGCGGCGTAGCGGAGACCATGAATCTCACTCATCCAGCGCATCATGGTCTCTGAGAGCAGCTTCGACTCGCCATAGGCATTGGTCGGTTGCAGTTTGGCCGTCTCGAAGATCGGCGTCGACTCAGGCTCTCCATAGCAGGCGGCGGTGGAGCTGAAGATGAGCTTGTTGTGTCCGGTGGCTGACATTGCCTCCAGCAGGCTGAGGGTGCCGCCGGTGTTGTTGCGGAAATATAGTTCCGGCTTCTTCATGCTTTCGCCGGCTTCGATGAGAGCGGCAAAGTGAAGAATGGCATCAAACTTGCCTTCACGGAGGGTGCGCTCCAGTAGTTGGTGATCGAGCAAATCACCTTGAATGAAGGAGGCTTGTGCGGGAACGGCAGTGGCTTTTGCGTGGCAGAGATTGTCGTAAATTGCGACTTTTGCTCCCTGTTGCAACAAGATGCGGGAGACAGTCCCACCGATATAGCCGGCTCCGCCGGTCACCAAAAAATTCATCGAAACCAATTTCCCTCTATCTGCAACCAATGTATCAGCGACTCCCACTCAGAATCAGGACAGGCGGGGCGGAGAAAACTCCCATTGGGAACGAAATTCGAACGAAATTAATGGCTGGAGGTATCAATCACGCGGGGGACTGATTCATGACTTTTTTCATTGCTTTCGCCGATGCGATTCAGGAAGATAGGGGTATACCCCCCGGCTCGAGGCTAATCCCCCGAGTTGTTCCTTCGCTGTTGCACGGCCGAGCCGATCTTTATGTTAGAGCCTTTGCTGCTGCATTCTTGCTTTGATTTGAGCCTGCCCTTGGTAAATCGGTTCCTGCTACTCCTGCGACCGTTGCCGCAAGAATGCGTCAGTGTGAGGACGAGGAAAGCGCATTTTTGAGGACGGAATAACGATGGCGAGACAGACACAAACCGGATACACCGGCCAGCGCGAGACGACCGCGCAACAGAACGATATTGCCTTTTCGCACTTCGGAGTCATGCATACCGGGAAGCAGGGGCGGGGCTCCCTGTTTTCTGCGCTTGTCATCAACGTGACATTGTTGGTGGTTGCGCTCATTCTCACTGCGGCCGCAAAGAAGGTCTCAGAGGCTCATAAGATCACGATGTTGACGGCGCCTTCTACGCCGCCGCCAAAACCCGAGCCAAAGCCTGAGCTTCCGAGGCCCAAACCACTTCCGAAGCCGCCGGTCATTCCTCCCACGCCGCCGAAGATCAAAATTCCTGAGACCAAGCTGCCCGACGTACCAAAGCCGCCAGAGGTCAAGATGGAGACGCCGAAGCCTGTCGTGCTTCTGCCGGCGCCTCCCAAGTAGGTTCAGCCGCCTCCGGCTCCAGTGAAAGTAAACCTCGGTCAGGCCCAGGCCGCCAGCGTGGTGAATAATTCGACCCACCCGTCGGCCGTTGCCCTCGGGCAAACAAATAATCCGATTGCTCCCATGACGGGACCAGCCACCAGCCCTGTGAATCTTGGACAGCGCGGTATGGCTGGGATGCCTCCGGGAAGCGGCATGGGACCGCCGTCGACCAAAGTGAATCTTGGTTCGGGTTCTCCGAACGGAACGCTTGGCGGCAGGGATAATGCTGCTCAGCCCGTACAGGGTGTAAAGCTGGGAGTTGCCGGCGGAACTGGTCCGTTGAACTCCACCGGACGGGTTGCTGGACCTGTAAATCTCGGGCAGGCGGCGCCTCCGCCGATGCCCAAGCCGGCAGCGCCAACAACTGTATCCGGCGCCACTCCGCCAAAGGTGTTGTACAAACCGAAGCCGGAGTACACGGACGAGGCGCGAAAGCTACATCTGGAAGGAACCGTCTACGTAAAGGTCCGTGTGACTGCCTCCGGAGCAGTGCAGGTGCTGGGTGTCAGCAGCGGTTTGGGACATGGTCTGGATGAGGCGGCGGTCCGTGTCGTCGAGGCGATGAAGTTCTCGCCGGCAATGCAGAACGGCCAGCCAGTGGACTGGTCAGGTGTTGTGAACGTAGGCTTTCAGATGTTGTAGGGCTTTCAGTTTCTTGGTGTTCATTTTTGAATGGTTGTAGTTGAAGTCATTATTGAAAGAAAGCGGCTTTTCCCCGCCTAGGAGTCAGGAAGATATGATTTTTCGTAAAGCTTGCATGGCAGGCCTCGCCCTCGCCTCGATGATGGTGCTGGCGGCACCCGCGCACGCAATTAAAATTCTGCCGGGCAAGAAAAAGCAGCCAGACGATACCGGATACACCAAGCCAACGCCAGCACAGAATCAGTTGATTGACCGCGCCATCGCCCGCGAGGCTGAGGTAATCAAGGTCCTTAAAGAGCGGGCTCCACTGACCGAGGTCTATATCCAGACCATGAAGCCCGACCCGGATCTGCTGCAGGTGCCCGAATCTGACCAGCACTTTCTGGGTCGTGTCGAGTTCAGCAAGGTCATCGGCGATAGGACCTACGAGACCTCCAAGACTGCCGCCTCCGGTGGCAAGTTCGGTTTTTTCAAGAACTCGCTCAGCTTTATCACCGGCCTGGGCAAGGCGTTGAACCTGGAGTTCAACGAAGCCGGCTTCATGCAGATGCTGCTGATTGACTCCAAGGATTTCGATCGCCAGCACTATAACTTCTACTTCGTCCGCAATGACTTCCTGGGTTCCGTCGCGACCACGGTGTTCGATGTGCAGCCCGCGAAAGGAAGCTATGGGCGCTTCTTCGGCCGTATCTGGATCGAGCGTCGCGGAGGCAACATCGTTCGCTTCAACGGCAGCTTCAACGGCAGCCAGGCGACGCACAGTGAGTACTACCACTTCGATAGCTGGCGCACCAATGTGCAGCCGGATATCTGGTTGCCGAACTCGTTCTATGTAGAGGAGAGCAATCCGAAGGTTCCTTGCAACATCGTCAAGTTCAAGGCGGTTGGGCATATCTGGGGTTACGCGCTCAAGGTTCCTGAGAAGGAACTCGAGAACACCTCAGTTGAGGTGCAGGGCGCAACCGATGTCTCCAACGAGGCTCAGGACGTCAGCCCGCTCGGTGCACAGCGCGAGTGGGTACAGCAGGCGGAAGACAATGTCATCGATCGTCTGACCAAGGCCGGTCTGCTCGCCGCCCCCAGCGAGTTCGATAAGACTCTTGCGGCCCTTGCCAACAACATTCTGGCCTATAACCAGATTCCGCTGTCGCGCCCCATCCGCGTGCGTACACTGCTGACGGAGCCGCTGGAATCGCTGGCGGTTGGAAACACCGTACTACTGAGCAAGAGTGTGATCGATACCACGGCTGTTATTACGGCTGACGGTGCGCAGCAGGCGGGCAACCTGAATGCCATCCTGGCCTTCGAGGTTGCGCATGTGATCCTCGGGCATCGCCTGGACACCAAGTATGCCTTCAGCGATCGCCTGCTCTTCCCGGACACCTCGGCGTTTACGCATATCCCGATGCATCACACGGATAAGGACAACGAAGAGGCCGCCAAGAAGACCGTCGAGCTGTTGAACGCCAAGGAGCTGCAGGACGCCCCGACCTACTTTGGGCTGTATCTGCAGCAGCTGTCTGCGCGTGTGAAGGCTCTTCCTGATCTGAACAAGGCGATGATCGGTGACTCGCTGATCAAGAACGACAAGGACAAGGATCCGACCTTCTGGCTGTCTGCACTTCAGGCAAAGGGACAAAAGCTGGACGTGAAGGATCTGAAGCAGATGGCAGCCATGCCGCTGAGCAGTTTCCTGAAGTTCGACCCCTGGACCGACCAGGTCATCACGCTGCATGCGGCTCAGGAGCCGATTCTGAATCCGCGTGACAAGATGCCGTTCGAAGTGACGCCGATCTATCTGCGGCTCAGCTACTATACGGCCCCCGTAGCGCCAGCCGCTACTCCGGCAGCAGGTGCTCCCGCTCCGGCAACCGGCGCCGCGGCGCCTGCCGCAGGTACTGCAGCACCGGTACAGCAGCAGGCAACACCGGCCCCCGTGGATGGAAATCCCGGCAACGCTCCTCAAACCGCTCCTGCTCCACAAAATGGAGCACCGTCTTCTGGTACCTCCACTCCTCCCCAGAACCAGTAATTTCCTCGTAAGACGGGGGACTTCGCTCCCCCGTCTTATGTAGACAGAGATAAAGGTTGTGTTAGTTGACCCTTATAGCTGGCATTTCGGGGTCAGGGAAGGTTGGATTTCTTGCAGGTAATCAGAAAGTCTCTCGCGTTGCTCTCACTCGCTGCCGCGCTGCCGGCGGTACACGCACAGTCGGTTTACACCGCGAGCCGAAGGGCCGACCTTCAGGCCGGCGGCGGTTATTCGATCGCCAAACCCGACTCTACCGCGGATAAATTCAAGGGGTTCTATCTCTATTTCGATCTCGACTTCAAACATCACCTGGGGATTGAAGGTGAGTTTCACAAGGTCAATCAGGACAACCCTGGCAAGGAATATGAGAAGACGTACGAGATAGGCCCTCGATACAGCCGGTCGTACAAGGATGGCCTCTTCCGTCCGTACATCAAGGGCATGTACGGACGCGGGGTCTACAACTTTACGGACAAACTCGGGAGTAATGTTGTGGTTGCGAATCTGGCGTACAACATCTGGGCTGCCGGTGGCGGTTTGGATATCCGCGCGAATCGCCGCATCAATGTTCGCGTGTTCGATTACGAATATCAGAACTGGCCTGGATATCCGCCTCACGGCATCACGCCACAAGTGGTGTCGTTTGGTGTGGCCTACCACTTCGGTTCCGACAGCCGCTATCCGACGAAACGCTAGGCCCCGATATAAGAAACTGAAAAGCCCCGATCTGGACAATCCAGGTCGGGGCTTTTTACTGCCGCTGTGGCAGTTTAGAAGTGGTAGGCGAAGCCGACCGCCGGGGTCGAGATGACGGTATAGCGGCGGGTGGCTACGGAGTCGAGACCGAAGTTCGGCGCCTTTAGCACGAAAGCGCGGTAGGCGACACGCAGATCCCAGCTCGGGCTGAGCTCATAGGCAACACCGGCACCGAAGAGCGCGCCGATGTTCGTGTTCTGCTTCGTATCCAGGCTGCTGGTGCCGAAGTCGCGGATCGGGCTCATAATGTAGCCGCCGACGCCAACCTCAACAAACGGGTTGTAGTTGCCATAGTTGCGGGAGTAAACGTAGGCGCCTGTGATCTCCTGCTGGCGGACGTGAACCGCGGGCCGGGTGAAGCTAGTGCGGAAGTAGTCCGTGTACTGCGAGAAGGAGTAATTCACTTCCAGGCCGCTGCGCGGGGTTACCAGGTAGCGGTAGCTGACCAGACCACCCATGGTCATGCTGGCATTTAGCTGGGAGCCGTTTCCATTGACCTGGGGCTGCCATACTCCGATGGCGCTCACGCTAATGTCTTGCCTGCTCTCCTGCGCCATCATCGCGCTGCCGGCACTCAGCAGCAGCGCACCCAACAACATCCGTTTCATCATGCTTCGGTCAATCCCTTCAAAATCGCGCGGAACTCCACCGCCAGAATCTGGCCGGCAAAAGACAAGAGCAATCCACTGCAAACAATTGTACCTGTCCGGATGCCGTCCCCGGTTGGACGATTCTTCATCACCTGCGGTGAGGTATTCTGCGGCAGAAATTCCAACCCTGGAGAATTCGCCGTGCTCGAACACATGTTCCTCCTGCCATCGACGGTCTCGCTGCTGGAGAAGATCCTGCGTCCCGTCGTGGTCTACCTCTGCCTGATATGTTTCCTGCGGCTCTTCGGCAAACGGGAGCTGGCGCAGTTAAATCCGTTCGATCTGGTCGTTCTGCTTTCGCTGTCGAATACGGTGCAGAACGCTATCATCGGCGACGATAACTCGGTCTCCGGTGGCATTATTGGGGCATTTTCGCTGCTCGCCATTAACTGGATCACCAGCGTTGCGCTCTACCGCGCCCCGAAACTGGATTCCGCCCTGTTGGGTAGCGAAACGGTTCTTGTCCGCCATGGACGGGTGGACAAGACGGCAATGGAACGGGAGCATCTGACGGAGCACGACCTGCTGACGGTCCTGCATAAGGAAGGCTTCCATGCCTTTGAATCGGTGGATCTATGCAGCCTGCAGCCGAATGGGACCTTTTACGTGGAGGGAAAGAAGCCCTCGGCGATAGAGGAGAGCGCTCGCGAGATGAAGGAAGGACTGGAAGCCTTGCGGCAAGAGATCGCGGCGCTGCGAGCACAGTTAGGACAATCGTCGTAGCGGAAAAAGACTATCCCTGAGTACTGTCAAGCTTAGCAACGGCTTTGCGGTAGCGTTCGGGTGGTACGGGAAGCCGGGCGTCACGAAGCGCAGCGCGATAGCCGCCCATATAGATGGAATACATGACCGCCAGCGCGCAGCCTACACCGAACATAAAGCCGAACATGAATCCAAAGATGGCGCCCCAATGGAATTCCATGTGGTGAGTGTACCTGTGGCCGGTCGGTATTTTGACAAAGTACAATCGTGGTCTCACTAGGAGCTGCATGTCGACTGTGTCTGAAACAAGTTTTGATTCGCTTTTACGAGAAAACCGAGTCTTTTCGCCGAACGCTGAGTTCGCTGCACGGGCCCATATAAAAACGCGAGAGCAGTATGACGCCATGTACCGCCGCTCCATCGAGCAGCCGGAAGAGTTCTGGGCAGATGCGGCGCGCGAGATCGACTGGTTCGAGCCATGGACGAAGGTTCTGGAGTGGGAGCAGCCCTGGGCGAAGTGGTTTGTCGGCGGCAAGCTGAACCTCAGCCACAACTGCGTGGATCGTCATGTGCTGGGTAGCCGTGCACAGAAGCCGGCAATCATCTGGGAGGGAGAGCCAGGCGAAGTCCGTACCCTGACCTTTGCCGAGCTTCTCACCGAGGTGCAGTTGGCGGCCAGCATGCTGAAAGAGGCGGGCGTCCAAAAGGGAGATCGCGTCGCGATCTACATGGGCATGTGCCCGGAGCTGGCGATTGCCCTGCTGGCCTGTGCCCGCATTGGCGCGGTGCACAATGTGATCTTCGGTGGATTCGCGGCGCATGCTCTTGTCGACCGGATCAATGATTCCGGCTGTGTTGCGGTGTTGACCCAGGATGGCGGATACCGCCGCGGCGGGGAAGTGAAGCTGAAGCCCATCGTCGATGAGGCATTGAAGAGCTGCCCGACGATCCGGACGGTGATCGTCCATCGTCGTACGGGATCTGAGGTGACGATGACCCCCGGCCGCGATTTCTGGTGGCACGAGCTGACCGCGAAGGCGTCGCCGAACTGCCCGGCCGAACCCATGGATGCCGAGGATCCGCTGTTCATCCTCTATACCTCCGGAACAACCGGAAAGCCTAAGGGCCTGGTGCATACCACCGGCGGCTACGCGGTGGGCACGTATTTGACCAGCAAATATGTCTTCGATCTGCAGGAGAACGACGTGTACTTCTGCACCGCCGATATCGGTTGGATTACGGGACACAGCTACGTTGTCTACGGGCCGCTGCAGAACGGCGCCACCGTGCTGATGTATGAAGGCGCGCCTAACTGGCCGGAGCCGGACCGTTTCTGGCAGATTATCGACCGTCACAAGGTGACGATCTTCTATACCGCTCCGACGGCGATCCGTGCATTTATCAAGTGGGGCGACCAGTGGGTCCGCAAATATTCGCTGGCCTCGCTGCGTCTACTGGGTACGGTGGGCGAGCCCATCAATCCCGAGGCATGGATGTGGTTCCATCGCGAAATTGGACATGAGCGCTGCCCCATCGCCGACACCTGGTGGCAGACCGAGACCGGAGTGCATATGATTGCGCCGATTCCAGGCGCGATTGCCGCTAAACCCGGATCGGCTACCGTGCCATTCTTTGGTGTCGATGCCGCCATTGTGACCAAGGAAGGCGAACCCGTGCCGGACGGCCACGGCGGTCTGTTGATCATTCGCAAGCCCTGGCCCTCGATGGCGCGCACCATCTACGGCAACCCGGAGCGTTATGTTGCCGCCTACTGGTCGGAGATTCCGGGAGCGTACTTTACCGGCGACGGCGCGCGGCGGGACGCAGATGGCTATTTCTGGCTGATGGGCCGTGTTGACGATGTCATCAACGTCAGTGGACATCGCCTGGGAACGGCGGAGATTGAGTCAGCGCTGGTTGCGCATCCTGCTGTTGCGGAGGCCGCTGTTGTCGGCCGTCCGGACGAGCTCAATGGCCAGGCGATCGCTGCGTTTGTCACGCTGGAAGAACACGTTACCGCGACGGAGGACCTGAAG
>JABFXN010000023.1 GCA_013361705.1 Acidobacteriaceae bacterium | reverse complement strand
GAAACGAGAGCATTTCTCCTGTAGGTGTAGTGCAGGGCCGGTGCATCTATGGACGTTTTCCTCAATGAAAACGCCGCTGCACACTCGTCCCGGGATACCCAACAACAGGAAAATGCCTTACATGATGCCAGTTCTGCAACAATAAGAAGAGCCTCCGTCGAAGGAGGCTCTTCTCTTAGGCATGGACTTCCTACCGAAATAGCCGCGGCGCAAAATCATAGAATGACCGGCGCCAGGTCAGCCACTCATGCGCTGTCCCGGGGGACTCGTAATAAACATTCTCTACGCCGATCTTCTTGAGCTCTTCGCTAAACTGCTTTACGCGAGGCCCTTCTACGGAACCGGTCGAGAGGTAGAGCAACTTGATCTACTTGTTAAACTCTGCGGGCTTCTCACATGCCCCGCTGCAGCTCGTCTTCGGATCAAAGTTTCCTCCGCCGCCGCAATTGCCGCTGAAGCCGGCCAGGTACGAGAACCTATCCAGATGATTAAGCCCGGTATTAAAGGTCTGGAAGCCTCCCATGGAGAGCCCTGCCATCGCGCGGTTCTCACGTCCTGGAGCAACACGATAGTTCTTCTCCACCATGGGGACCAGGTCAGCGAACATCATCTCACTGAACGTATTACTCATGCGGGGCATGCCACGAGGCGCTGGAGGTGTTCCCGGCGGAGGGGGAGGTACCGGCACGGCCTGTGTAATAACCGAACGAGCGTTGTAGAGGGACGCATCTTCACCCGGCTTGGCTGCATTGAGGTTGTCCATCACGATGATCATCGGCTTGGCTTTGTTGGCGGCGATCAGGTTGTCCATAATCAACTCGACATGGCCTTGTGCTGTCCAGCCAATCTCGTTCTCTCCCCAGCCATGCATCAGGTAAAGAGCCGGGTAACGCATCTTGGAGTTGGTCTCGTAGTCTGGCGGTGTGTAGATCATTGCGCGGCGCCACTGCTGCGTCACGGTCGAAAAGTAATCCTGTTCGCGGACCACACCATGGGGTACGGCCTTGCGGGCATAGAAGTCGGCATCCGAAGCCGGTACCTCAATCGCGCTGCTCCACTGGCCGCCGCCGAAGTACGTTCGTGTGGAAGGATCGGAGACCGATGCTCCGTCGATGGAAAGCATGTAGTAGTGAAATCCCTCGACCAGTGGTGGCGTTGTGGCGTACCAAAGACCGTCTTCCTTCTTCGTCATCTCCACGCCACCTGCCGTCTTTACCTGCACCTTCTGTGCGTTGGGGGCGGACACGCGGAACATCGCCGTGCGATCGGGGCGGATGCAGGGATAAGGCGCGCCGGGAATATTGAGCGCCGAGGGTTTGCAATCCTCCGGAGGCTGGGCGAGAGCCGTGCAACCTGCTAGCAGGACCATCAATAGGATCTGTGGCTTCATAGTGCTCCTCTTTTTGTTGTATGAGCTTTGGGCTGATGCAGGCAAATGCTAGAAGCTGTACTTGGCAGCAAGCTGCAACTGGCGCATATTGCCTGTTGAGCTAACGCGACCGAAGGTGGCCGAGTTGATGTTCATGTTCGGAGCGCCTACATTCATGTGATTCAGGACGTTGAACGCTTCAAACCGGATCGAGAGCTGGTGCTTCTCGCTATAGGGCATCTTAAAGTTCTTGTGGAGTGAAGCATCGGTGTTGATCTGACCAGGAGCGCGGTAACTCCCTCTGGCTACAGATCCAAAGAATCCCGGAGCGTTGTTCTTGAAGGCTGCTTTATTCGCCCATACGTTGAACGTACGAGCGGACGAGGACAGATAAGGACTGACTCCGGTCGGATCCGGACGGTCAAAGGTACCGTTCGAGTTTCCGATCGAGGAGTTGTCCGTTCCAACGGTTGGAGTGATCGGTTGACCTGTTTGTTCCGTGAAGATCGTTCCAAGCTGCCATCCACCGATCAGGGCATCCATGAAGCCCTTCACATTGACCAGCTTTCCGGGACCGATCGGTAGATCGTAGAGGATAGAGCCTGACAGGCGATGGGTTACGTCGAAGGCCGACGGACCGTACTCGCAGCGAAGGCAGTAACTGTTCTGTGGAAAGAGCTGGTCGTTGCCCTGGTTTCTAATGCCGGAACCGTTGTCCAGGGACTTGGAGTAAGTGTACGAAGCAATAATGTTCAAGCCATTACTAAAG
Source organism: Acidobacteriaceae bacterium (assembly GCA_013361705.1). GTDB lineage: Bacteria > Acidobacteriota > Terriglobia > Terriglobales > Acidobacteriaceae > Terriglobus. The sequence continues at coordinate 8,988 of JABFXN010000023.1, read as the reverse complement.
CGCCGTGTAACCTTTGCTGCTCCGCCGTGGTAGCTTGCCGATCCCTGATCATGAACTAGCTGGATTACGCCGTAATTCAGGAAGGGAAGGCGGGATGCGACCGAGGTCTGAGCACCGTTTCCGATATATCCGTAGGGCGTTGGCTGGTTCATGTTCAGGAAGCCATAGAGATGACGGCTCACGCTGCCCAGGTAGCCTGCCTCCAGAACCCAGTCTTTGCCGAACTGTTGCTGTAGATTCAACAGGAACTGCTCGGTGTAGCTGGTCTTATGTGAGACTGCGTTTGCGTAAGCATACAAGCCGGTGGTTCCCGGAATTGCCGCCACCGCGCCTGTACCGCCCGGCAGGGCATTATTCCAGAACAGGTCGGCTGTTCCAGCCGGAGTGCTGGTGTTTGCGTTTACCGTGACGCGGCCTGCAATATTGCGCGCCATGTCAAAGTAGGCGTTGCCAACGTCCTGGTTGTAGAAGATGCCGTAGCCGGCACGGATCACCATACCGTTGACCGGCGAGTAGGACAGTGAGAAGCGCGGTGCCCAGTTCATCTTTGCCGTGTTGACCAACGCGTCCGGCAGCAGGCCATTGCTGCAGCGCGCCGGTGGATTAGCGCGTGTGCCCGCTTTGCCCGTGCTGTCAGTCCAGTAGACCGAAAGGCCCTGATATGGGTCGCTGCAGTTGCCCTGGCGGACAAAGAATGGCCACTGGGCCTGCGGCTGCGTAGCCGAGCCGAAGGTCGGCGCGTTCGGCACGTATACAGTGAACTGGTCGTTCAAGGCATCTACCCATGGCGGAGTGAGTTCGTACCGAAGTCCGAGTGACAGAGTCAGCTTCGGCGTGAACTTGAACGTGTCGTCAATGTACGCAGCCCAGACATTGCGGCGGTACTGCGCGTTTGCGACGGCGACCGCCACGGAAGACTGCTGGATGTTGCCGAGAAGGAATTCGGCGAACGCATCGCCACCAGAGTAAACATTTGATCCCGAGGAATTGGTGCTAACGAAGGCAGTTGTGTTCGGAGCGAAGTTGAACTGTCCGCGGGAGAACTGGTTCCCCAGCTGATTGAATTGTTGGCGGCTGTACTCCATACCCATGCGCAGAGAGTGTTTGCCCTTTGTCCACGAAACGTTGTCGACGATCTGCCAGGCCGGGTCATCAACAACATACGGTCCGTCCTGCGTATCGCCGAAGTTACTCCAGAAGTTCGTCGTTCCGCTGCGGATCGTACCGAAGCTGATAAACGGAATGCCCCATGTCGAAGACGGACCGCCGGACAGTCCTGGAATCTGCACACCGGTTACAACGTCAGTCGTAAATGCAGAAAGCAGACCGAGCGAGTTGTAGAAGTGGCTGTATCCGAACCGTGCCTCATTGACAAGGTGCGGAGTAAACGTAAAGGTATTCGAGCCCATGTACTGGTAGTACTGGGTGATCGTCTTGCTGCCCGCACCCGACAGACCGGTATTGATGAGGTCTTCGTCGCCCTGGCTATAGCGGAAAGCAAGCTGGGAACGGGTCGACATGTAGTAGTCACCGCGAGCGGTAAAGGACTGGCGATTCTGTGGGCTGTTGGTTGCGTAACGGTAGTTAGGATTTCCTGTGCTTGGTGTCGGTCCAACAGCATAGTACTTCAGTAGCCGCTTCGATACATCGCTAATGCGGCTTGCGCAGATAACGTTCGGCGCGCCGTTGCAGGAAAACTGCTGCTTGTTCATACCTGTCGACGTTCCCGTGGCGGGATCGTAGATCTTGGTCGCATACGTTGAGAAGTCGCCATTCTGTTGCACCGCAGTGGGAACGGTTGCCGTGGCTGTCCCGTTGGAGCGGATTCGCCTCCATTCATCGTCGACCATGAAGAAGAACTTGTCCTTGCCGTTGAAGACTTTCGGAATCCGTACCGGGCCGTCGAACACAAAACCGTAATCGTTCCACTTGAACGGGTTCACGGTAGGAGCCGTGGGATTGTAGGTGAAGTAGTATGGCAACGCATCGACGTAGTTGTTACGGATGAACTCATATGCGGATCCATGAAATGCATTGGTGCCGCTCTTGCTCACAACGTTGACCTGCGATGCCTGATGTCCATATTCGGCAGAGTAAACGCCGGTCTGCGTCTTGAATTCTTGAATGCCGTCGATGGAGGGCAGGGCGATATAGGTATTGAAGTCCGGATCAGTGTTGAGAATGCCGTCGAGCGTGTAGTAGTCGAACATAATGCGCTGTCCGCCTACTGCCAGGGCCTGCGCTGCGCGGTCGCCGCCAAGGCGGCTGCCGGCTTGTCCCGATGAGGGCGATAGCGTATTGACGTTCGACGAGAGTGCGACCAGGCTTAGGTAGTTGCGGCCATTCAACGGGAGCTCGTTGATCGCCTTGTTTTCGATCACGGTACCTACGGTTCCGTTTTCAGCCTGCAGCAGCGCCCCCGTAGCCTGCACTTCTATCGTCTCAGTCACGTTACCGAGTTGGAGCGCCACATCGAGGCGAACCGTCTGCTGGACCTGTACCTGGAACTCATCACTCGTGGTGGTCTTGAAGCCCTCGCGACTGAAGTTGAGAGTGTAAGGCCCGACAGGCACTTCCGAAAAGGTGTAGTCACCAGTGCTCGTAGACGTTGTCTCACGTGTAGTCCCGGTCGACGTGCTACGGAGGACGATCTTCGTGTCTGGTACAGCTGCGTTGGTGCTGTCACTAATGTGGCCAGAGACTACGCCAGCCGTTTGCCCAAATGCGCTGGCGGCGGACAACAAAGTCAACGCAATGAATAAAAGGGGAAGGCAGGCGAAATTTTCTGGAGGAAACGTTTTCTCTAATGAGAGCTTGGCTCTTCTAAAAATGTTCACGTTCGACGACTCCTCACAATGCTGGTTTGAAATCGGGAAAATATACAGCCAATGTGGGAGCAGTGGTCAAGCTTTTCCTTCATTGACGCACTGCTCAGGGCGTTTGCGTTCTATTGCCTAAAGAGCAAAGCCCAGCCACAAAAGGTCTGCGGTAGGGCTTTGGAGGATTGACGAAGTTGCAGCTAGAACAAAAATCGTCCCGACACCTGGAGTGCCCTGGGATTGTTCAGCTGGGTTGTGATGTTGCCGAAAAGAGTATTGCCAACCGATGTATTCGGATTGCCGAACTGCACGCGGTTGAAAATATTGAATGCCTCCACGCGGAAGTTGAATTTCACACTCTCGCTGATGGAGATGTCCTTGTAGACAGACATATCCCAGTTGGCCTGCCCCGGGCCGCGCAGCGTGCTATCGGTACGCGACTCGTTGCCGTATTGGAAGCGATTGAAGATGTACGGATTGCTGACACTCTGCTGCACGAAACAGGCTGTGTTGAAGTAGTTCGTCTTTGCCCCGTTTCCTCCCAGACGCTCATATGCCGATCCGCTGGTCGTCTTAGTCCCATTGCAACCGTTCGCACTGGGGACGTACATCGGACGCATCGATCCCAGGAACGCGTAGGTTGAGAGCGTGTTGGTGGCATTTGTGAGGGCGAGCGGAAGTCCCTTCTGGAAGGTAGTAATGCCCTCCACACCCCATCCGCCGAGCAATCCGTTGGCGATTCCGGGGAGATTAGACAGGAACCGTTGGCCTTTTCCGATTGGCAGCGGATAGACATAACTGACTACGAGACGCTGCCGGGCGTCGAAGCTCGACAGCGCATATTCGCCTGGAAGGTTGTTGTAGTCCGAGTACCCTGCCGACCCGGTTGCGTCCAGCCATGAAGTGAGGTACTCGGCGTTGGTCAGCAGCTTGGAGAAGGTGTACGACCCGAGCAGTTGCCCGCCACTGGCCATGCGCTTCTGCAGTTTCACCTCGAGTGAATGATAGTTGCTGAGGCCGGCGTAGTGACCGCTGTTGGAGATGCTGCCGTAATGCGGGAATGGGCGTAGCAACTGGTTCCTGGTTACTGTGGAATTTTTCAGAGTTCCCTGGGTAATGGTCGGGTAAAAAGGATTGTTTACCTTCGCGTTCAGGAAGCAGTTTCCGATATTGCCCGATGAACAGTCAGGATCGGCAGCTGCCTGCGCCACAACGCTGTCCGGCAATGGATTGATGGGAAGGCTGATCGGCAGATTCTCGCCGCGCAGGCCGGCATACGCGGCAGTCAACGCGAGACCAAGCGGGAACTGATGCTCGACAGAGAGGTTCCACTGATACGTGTAGCCGTTCGGCTCATTGGCATAGAGGGCCTGTGCATTGCCGCCAAGCAGCACCTGCTGGTAGTTCGGGTTCCGGTGCGGCGGGCCCTGCAGCCCGCTCGGATATGGATTGTCCAGGGTGTCCCACGGTGTCTGCTGGCCGTCAACTGTATTGACCATCAGATTGTTCAGGAAGTTGACGCCCGCCTGCAGCGGTGCGCTGGGGAACTGCAGGTCCGCTGGGACAAAGAACTTGCCGAATGCTGCCCAGATGACGTCGTTGTTGGTGACGCGATAAGCAACGCCGACGCGCGGCGCCCAGTCCGTCCAGTTCTCGTTGTAGACGCCGGCCGCGGGATGCTGCGGTGAGCTGACCAGGTCGTAGGCGCCCGGCACGTTCACCAGGGGGTTGATCTCCGTAGGATTGAAGGTGTTAGCCCAACCGCGCCGCGAGCGGAAGGTGCCGGGCACCTCGTAGCGCAGTCCGAGGGTTGCGGTCAGCTTATTGGTCAACTGCCAGGTGTCCTGTGCAAAGTAGCCTTGGTAGTAGAGGGTCTGATAGGTAGGCGGCGCAATCTGCACTGTCTGTCCGGTATTGGTCGATACGTATCCCAACTCAAAGGAGGCGAGCGGGTTTCCGGTTGCTCCCGGCGATCCTGTGCTCTGAGAGGTAAAGATGTTGTCGAAAGTAAAGATGCCACCCGGATTGTTGTTCTGGAAGTAGTTCATCTCCAGCCGGCGCAGATCAATGCCGAACTTGAACGTGTGCCGGTTCCATATCCGCTGATAGGTCGATGCGATTGAGTAGTTATTGTTGATCGAGAAGATGTATCCGGCGGAGCCCTCATAATAGCTGATGGGCCCTCCAGTGCTTATCATCGGCACCGAGGTGGACTTCGGCAGATTATTCATCGAGCCGAAATTCATGTAGGACGGCCAGCCGAAGGCCGTGGCTTCGTTGATGCCAAAGTTGGTTGGAATGCGGTTGTAGTTCCACCGTAGATATCCGAGGCGCACATCGGCTACCGACTTGGGGCTGAAGACGTACGTGTCGCCGAATACGATCTGTTTGGTGGTGAAGACCTCCGGCGCCAGAGCAATGTAATACAGGTTATTGTTGGGGAACGGCTGGGGGTCGATGTTCTTCGAGCTCCATGCCGTGTAGCGCTCAAACATTGTCTGTTTGGCGCTGAGATTCTGATCCCCGCGGATCGTGTACTGGTCATTGATACCGCCGGCCGTGGCCAGTCGCGAAAAGTTGTTCAATGGCCCTTGGGCGGACGGTGTTCCTGGCACGTTCGGTTCCCCATAGATGGGAAATGCGATCAGGTTTTTGGCAACCCCGCTCATCCTGCTCGGTGGGATGACATTCGGTCTGCCGTTGTAGGAGAACTGTTGCCGCGTAGGAACTGTCCCGGCGTTCTGTGCGGCTGTACACGGTGGATTGACTGTGCCGTTCCTCAGCGTAACCCCGCATGTCGTTAGCGGATCATAGATTGGAGCACTGATGCCGGAGAAATCACCCTTCAACTCCGCCAGGGTAGGGACGGTGACGTTAACCAGTTGGCCGTTGGTCTGCCGGTAGCCCTGGTAATCACCGAAGAAGAAGAGCTTGTTCTTCATTAGCGGTCCGCCAAGATTGGCGCCGAACTGGTTCTGGTGCCATGCCTGTTTTCCGGAGTTATTTCTCTTCGCGAAGAAGCTGTTGGCGTTGAGCACCGTATTTCGCAGGTACTCATACGCCGTTCCGTGGAAGGCATTGGTGCCGGACTTGGTGCTCATGTTGATTACGCCGCCGGTGTACTTGCCGAACTCCGCGGTGTTGTTGTGTGTCTGGACATTGAATTCCTGAATGCTGTCCTGATCCATCACCAACTCGACGGCATTTCCATAGGACGTATTCACCGAGACGCCGTCCACCAGGACCGATCCCTGGTTGGAGTTGCCGCCGCCGATCTGGAAGTTGCCTGCCGCGAATACATTCTGTCCGCTCAGGTTCGTGTTGGACGCACCCTGCGGCACAACGCCCGGCACCAGCGCTACCAGCGCCAGAACGTTACGGCCGTTGAGAGGCAGATCGCGTACAGCGGTGCCTCCAATTACCTGGCCGAGCGATGCGCTGTCGGTCTGCATGACGGGCGGTGCATCGGTCACCGTCACCGTCTGGTTCTGGTCGCCGACGGACATAGCGACGTCGACGCGCGCCACCTGGTCCACAACTACGTCAATGGGGCTGCGCGAAAAGTGTTTAAAGCCGGTGGCTTCGATGTCGACTGAGTATTCGCCGCGCTTCAGTGAGAGTACCTGGTAGTTGCCCTGGCCATCGCTGGTGACGCTGCGCTTGTCTCCCGTGGCAATGTTGGTGACAGTGATAGCCGCATTCGGAAGTACGGCCCCTGACTGATCGCTTACCGTCCCGACGATCGAGCCGAAGATATTTTGAGCGTTTGCTGAAACTGCGGAAGCGCCTGCAAATACGAGGACGACCGCAAGTATCCGCAATACTGCTTTTGAAATCCGCATTGAAGCCTCCAGTAATTCGTACAGTGCTATGTGCGACCCGAGAAGCATTGCATAATACGCAAATGTAATCGCGTGTTACACAATAGTGGTGGCACTTTAGGCCGACCGTGGAGCGATTGTCAACGTTGAAGTAAACGTTTTTTCGAAAACTTTTGAACCGGCATGCCTTTCGCTTGGTAGAGGCTCGAGCCCAAGTGGGCATACCACTTCGGCTTCGGCAGCGGCCACCGGCGTACCGCTGCTAGCACCCCCGGGTAAGAACAGATTCAAGTAAACGTTTCTCGAAAATCTCCGGTCAGGATGCCTTCCGTTTGGCGAGGGCTCGCGCTCAAGTGGGGCTGACCACCTTTAGCTTCGACGGAAGACGGCAAAACGGACATGGTGACCGAAAACAAGCTGGGCACCTTTATCTTCATGGACAAACGACGCCCGGCAGCCGGAACGCATCGAGACCCTGATAGTCTGCCGTGCATGGGCAGCACATTGAGAGGACCCGACTCCGCGGGACCGGGCGCAGAACGATCGCGATACCGTTGGTGGATTGTTGCCGCAGGATCGGCGGCACTCCTCGGGACCGGCGCCATTTGGTACACGTGGAGCCGCCTTCCTCCGTCGCAGCCGTCAGAACTGCGGAGGGCGGGCTATGTGGATTCCTCTGCCTGCAGCGAGTGTCATGCCAACGTTGCGAAGACCTACCGGCTCGCGGGGATGGCGCGCACCTTTCACAGGCCGAGCGAACAGACCGTAATCGAGGATTTTAAGCAGGCGAATCGTTTTGTCCACGAGGCCTCCGGACTGACCTACACGATGATCGATCGTGATGGAAAGTTCTACATCCGGCGCTCTGCGATCGGCTTTGATGGAAAGGAAGCTGACGTTATGGAGGAGCAGATCGACTATGTTGTCGGTTCTGGAAATCATGCGCGCGCCTACCTGCACCGGACGGAGCAGGGAAGACTAGTGGAATTGCCGATCAACTGGTATGTGGAGAAGAGCGGATCCTGGAACATGAGTCCGGGGTTCGACCAGCCCGACCAGCCGGATATGCACGGCGCCGTGAGTTCGGAGTGCGTCTTCTGTCACACGGCCTATCCGCTGGCAAATGATCGAAAGACAAAGGACGACGAAGAGGTGTTTCCGGCAACGCTGCCGGAGGGGATCGACTGCCAACGCTGCCATGGGCCGGGAGCCGCACATATCGCCGCGGCGCGTGCCAAAGCCAGCGATGATCGGATATCCGAGACCATTGTCAACCCGAACAAGCTCAGCCGTGAACGACAGCTTGAGGTCTGCATGGAGTGCCATCTGGAGACGAGTGCCCGCCATATACCAAACTCCATACGTAACTATGACCGCGATCTGAATTCCTATCGGCCGGGTAAGCCGCTGGCAGATTACAAAACTTATTTCGAGCGCTCGAAGGACGCCGACGACTTTGGCTTCGAAACAGCTCATGCGTCCTACCAGCTTCCGCAGTCAGCGTGTTTTCAAAAGTCGCAGATGACCTGCCTGACCTGCCATGACCCGCACGATATTCCGCGCGGAGAGGCAGCCACGCGCTCTTATGTTGAAGTCTGCCAGAGCTGTCACGCCTCAACAATAGACTTGGCGAAGGACGCTGCCCACAAAGGAGTGGTGATAAAGACGGGCAGCAATTGCCTGACGTGCCACATGCCGAAGCGACGGCCGGAAACTTCCGTCCATGTGCTGCTGACGGATCACTGGATCCAGCGCCGCCTTCCACCGGGCGACCTGCAGGCGCCGATTGCGGAGAAGGCGTTTGTGCCGGACCACACCAAGGTTGGGATTTACTATCCGAAGCCGGCGACGCAGAGTGACGCTGGTCTCTATCTTGCGGTTGCGCAGGTGAATGATGTCGGGATCGACGGAATTGGAAATCTGCGTGCCGTCTTAGACCGCGAACATCCCAGATGGCCTGCGCCCTATGTGACGCTGGGCAAGGCCTACGCGCATGTCGGGCAGACAGATGCCGCGGTAAAGGCGTTTCAGCAGGCGCTTGACCACCGCGCGGAGGATCACGACGCACTCGAAGGAATGGCCAACGTCTTGCTCGCTGCCGACCGCAAAGACGAGGCTATCGCGATGCTTGAGCGCGGCGCGAGACGATACGCCAATGACGACCGTTTCCTACTGAAACTCGGCAACACATATTTCAGAGAGGGCAAAATCCCGGAAGCGCAGGACGCTCTGCATAAGACTCTCGCAGTCAATCCTGAAAACGTGGAGGCCTACAACCTTCTGGGGCTTAGCAGTGTCCGGTCCTGCTACACGCAGGACGCCGAGCAGAACTTCAGTGATGCGATTAG
>JABFXN010000339.1 GCA_013361705.1 Acidobacteriaceae bacterium | reverse complement strand
CGAAGGAGCGGCTGGAACATCTGGCAGCGGAGCTGAAGGCAACGATGCCGAAGGTTGAGTTTCATGCACGGGCTTTCAGCGAGGCGGACCAGGTGATTGCGCCTGGAACGCTCGATGGCATCCTGGCGGACTTTGGCGTAAGCAGTCTGCAGTTGGACACACCGCACAGAGGATTCAGTTTCAGGCACGACGGTCCGCTCGATATGCGGATGAACCCCAACGTAGGGGTGAGTGCCGAACAGGTGGTAAATCAGATCGACGAAAACGAGCTCGCCGACCTGATTTACGAATTCGGAGAGGAAAGGAGTTCGCGGAGAATCGCCAGAGCCATTGTCAGGGCCCGGCCGATTACGACGACGGGGGAGTTAGCCCGAGTGGTAGCGGCCGCGGCCCCAGCAATGAAAGGCGAGAAGATTCATCCCGCGACGAAGACCTTTCAGGCGCTCCGGATTTACGTGAATGACGAGCTGGGGGAGATCCGGTCGCTGCTTGGAAGCGCGCCATCTCTTCTGAAGCCCGGTGGCCGGCTGGCGGTGATCAGTTTTCACTCGCTGGAGGACCGGTTAGTAAAAGACGACTTTCGCGAGCGATCGCGGAAAGGCGAGTACGAGGTTTTGACGAAGAAGCCGGTAACGGCGACTGAGGACGAGATGGAACGCAATCCGCGGGCACGCAGCGCCAAGCTGCGGGTAGCGGAGAAGAAATGAGAAGGGAGCACGGCAATGGCAAGCGTGGCGCAGACAATTGAAGGAATGGGACGGCGGAAGTGCCGCACCGAGTCGCCGGCCGAGCGGAATCGTCGTGTCTATGAGACGCAGCGCGCGGCGCGCCGCGGACCGACGCCCGAGGTCCTCTTCCACAAGTACCTCGACAACTCGCGCATCGTGAAGGCCGATGATCCGGTCCGCAAGCGTGAGATGCGTACCTTTGGTTCCGCCTGTGCGGTGTTGTTCGTGCTGGTGATGGTGTACGTTTGGCAGCACTTCAGCGCGATTGAAGCAGGCTATCGGATCGAGGCCGCCAAGCAGCAGGTTGAGCAGATGCAGGAGCAGAATCGCCAGCTCCGTCTGCAGGAGGCCCAGTTGACCGATCCTGAGCGGATTCACACGATGGCCGCGCAGCTTGGCCTGTCAGCTCCGCTCCCTGGTCAGGTGGTTCGTCCGGATGGTGTAAACGATCCGAACGCTCCGGTCGTGGCGCAGGTTGCTACGCACTAATAGGTTTGTTGTTTTGTTGTTTCTCTGGATGCTGAGGTTGAAGTAGATGCATACTGTGGCGCCCCCACGTCAGACGCTCACCGCACCGATCAAGCGTGTCCGGTTCGTCTACGTGGCGGCGTTCTTTCTTTTCTGGACGGTCGTCATCTCTGGCCGCCTGGTCTGGCTGCAGATCATCCGCCATTCGCATTATGTAGAGAAGGCTGCGAGCCAACAGGAGCGTAGCGTAACCGTAGCTCCGCGGCGTGGTCTGCTGTATGACCGCAATCTGCGTGAGCTGGCGATGACTGTCTCTGTGGATTCGATCTACGCCGTTCCTAAGGAATTGGGTAGCAATGCGGCCGATGCCGCCAGTCTGCTGGCGCATGTGGTGCATGACGATCCGGATGACCGCTTCACCTCCGAACAGAGCATCCTGGCGCGTTTCACCGCTTCGCACAACTTCGCCTGGGTCGCGCATCGGGTGACGCCTGAGATCGCCGAGAGGGTTAAGGACCTTAACCTTAAAGGGGTCTACTTCCAGAAGGAGTTCAAGCGCTTCTATCCGAACAACGATCTGGCCTCGCAGGTGCTGGGCTATGTCGGCGCCGAGGATGTCGGTCTGGGCGGTCTGGAGCGTGAGTTCGAGGAAGACATGCACGGCACGCCAGGCAAGGTGCGCACCGCGCTCGATGCCCGCCGCAAGGTGCTGGGCAGCATTGAGCAGGAGCCGCTGCCGGGCGAAAACCTGGTGCTGAGTATCGACGCCAACATTCAGCACATCGCCGAGCGAGCCCTGGACGAGCAGGTGGAGAAGACCAAGGCACTGCATGGTGTTGTTGTCGTACAGGATCCACGCTCGGGGCAGATCTTGGCGCTCGCAGTTTCGCCACGCTTCAATCCAAATGAGACACGGCATCTCGATCCGAAGGCGCTGTCGAACCTGGCAGTAAGCGATGTCTATGAGCCGGGCTCGACCTTCAAGCTGGTGACGTATGCTTCGGCGCTCGATGGGGCCAATGTAAAGCCGGAAGACCTGGTGGACTGCCAGGGCGGTGCGATCACGATCTTTGGCCGTACGATTCATGACGACATCTCCGATCGCGGCATGGGCGTGGTGACGGTGCAGCGGGCTCTGGAGAAGTCCAGCGACGTTGCCGCGGTGAAGCTCGCCATGAAGCTCGGCAACGAACGCTTCTATAAATACATGCGCGACTTCGGTTTCGGTGACCGCTCCGGCATCGAGCTGCCGAGTGAGACCCGAGGTTTGCTGCGGCCGGTCCGTAAGTGGGACCCGGCTTCGATCGGCTCCCTGGCCATCGGACAGGAGGTCGGTGTGACGCCGATCCAGTTGGTCACCATGGTCTCCACGATTGCCAACGGCGGCATGTATCTGCCGCCGCACATCATCCTCTCCGAAACGGAGAAGATGAAGGGCGATACTGCGCTGAAAGCGACTCCGTTCCGTCCGCAGAATGAGCTTCCGAAGAAACTGCCGGATGGCTCGCACCGTGTGATCAGTGAACTGACCGCCGCGAAGATGCGCAGTATGATGCAGTCCATTGTGGTGAATGGAACTGGAACACTCGCGGCATTAAACGGATATTCCAGCGGTGGCAAGACGGGAACGGCGCAGAAGATCGATGCAGCAACGCATACCTATTCCAAGACCAAGCACGTCGCCAGCTTTGCCGGCATTGCTCCGGTGAGTACGCCGGCGATCGCGGTCGCGGTAGTGATCGATACGCCCACGGCGGGACCTTCCTACTACGGTGGCTCGGTCTCCGCGCCGGTCTTCGCCGAAGTGGCGCAACAGGTGCTGGAGTATCTGGGCGTACCGCACGATCAGCCCTTCAATCCGAAGAAGCATGCCGAGGAGATGAAGGTGGCGAAGGTCGAGCACGACGATCATCCGGAAGACAGCACGGCAGATCTGAATGCCATGTTTTCCGAGGCCAACGCGCTTCCGGATGACGATCCGCTGAAGGGAACGGCCAACGCCGGTCCGGCAAAGCCCGAAGCTGAGTCCGCGGCGTCGCAGCCGGCAAAGAGGTCTGTGCTGAATCTGTTACCGGAAAAGGTGCTGGCAGCCTTCCGTGCCAACGGAGGAGCGAACACAATGGCCGATGCAGCGGATAGCAAACCGCTGGCTGCGCCGAAGGTTGCTCCGCTGGCACAGCGTAAAGAAGATGGCGGCGTGATTGTCGACGCGACCAAGCGCGTGGCGGTGCCGGCGTTCAATGGCGCGGCGCTGCGTCAGGTGGTGCAGCAGGCGAACTCGGTAGGACTGCGTGTACAGCCAGTCGGCAGCGGCTTGGCGAGGGAGCAGGTGCCGTCGGCAGGTACCATGGTTCCTGTAGGGACGCAGGTGGTTGTGCGCTTCCTGCGCTAGGCTCCCTTTAAAGACTTTCATTTTCGCGTCAAAGACCCTTATTTCTCAGTCAAAGATCCTTAGTTCTCAGTCTCTCTATATGCTTTTTTCCGAAGTAGTTGCAGGTATCGAACTCGACGAGCAGACGCATGGCTCGTGCGAGATTACAGGTGTCGAATACGACTCGCGCCGTGTGCGCGAAGGCTCGCTGTTTGTCGCGATGCGCGGCGGCACCACCGACGGCAATAAATTCATCCGTCAGGCTATGGATAAGGGCGCAGGTGGAGTTCTCACCGATTCAAGGGAGAGCTTCACGAATGCGCTGTCGCGCTGGCCACATCTCTGTATCGGATTGATGGAGCATGGACGTCGCGCTCTGGCAACGGCAAGCGCCAACTTCTTCGGGCATCCCGAGCAGAAGTTGAAGCTTACGGCCGTTACCGGGACCAATGGGAAGACGACCACCACCTTCCTGGTAGAGGCGATGCTGCAGGCTGCGTCGCGCAAGAGCATTCTTATCGGCACGATCGAAGTGCACCTGGCTGGCGAGGTACGTGAGTCTCCTCACACCACTCCGGAAGCGCGCGATCTGTTGGCGCTGTTTGCCGAGGGTCGTCAGGCGGGAGCAAGCGAGGCCGTGATGGAAATGAGCTCGCACGCGCTCGATCAGGAGCGAGTGTGGGGTATGCCTGTGGATGTGGCCATCTTCACCAACTTGACGCAGGACCATCTGGACTATCACGGCACGATGGAGAAGTACTTCGCCGCTAAGCAACGCCTGTTTGCGGGAGTGGGGACGCCGCCGCCGCGTGTTGCTGTGATCAACGCAGAGGACGAGTACGGTCATCGCCTGGAGAAGTTTGCCCTACGTGAAGGGACGGTCGTAGCCACATACGGCATGACGAAGGGCGAGTGGCGTGCGGAAGAGGTTATATTGCGCGCCGGTGAGACGCGCTTTGTGCTGAAGTCGCCTGCGGGAGAGATTCTGCTGCGGACGAGTCTGACCGGGCGCGTGAATGTCTTGAATACGCTGGCGGCCTCGGCAGCGGCGTATGCACGCGGTGTTTCGCTGGAGCAGATTGCCGCGGGCGTCGCGGAGCTTCCGTTCGTTCCAGGCCGTTTCCAGACAGTCCCGAACGATCGAGACATCACGGTGGCCGTGGATTATGCACACACCGACGATGCGCTGTTGAACCTGATCAGGCTGGCTCGTGAGCTCGCCGGGAAAGAGCATCGCGTGATCACGCTCTTCGGTTGCGGTGGCGATCGCGACCGGACGAAGCGGCCGAAGATGGGGCGTGCCGCTGGCCGGGGAAGTGATCTGGTGGTGTTGACCAGTGATAATCCGCGTTCGGAAGATCCCGGCATCATCCTCGAGCAGGCGCTCCGTGGTGTGGAAGAGACAGGAACAGACTGCATCGTCGAGGCAGATCGCGAGCAGGCCATTCGCCGGGCATTGGCGGGAGCGAAGCCGGGTGACATTGTGCTGCTGGCAGGCAAAGGACACGAGAAGACCCAGGTGCTGGCTGACCGTACGATTCCGTTCGATGATGCCGAAGTGGCCGCGCGCGTACTGGAGGAGATGGCATGAAGCTGACGCTCGGCCAGATTGCGGATTGGATTCACGCGGAAGGCGACTTCGATGACGATGCCGTGGCCTATGGCTACTCGATCGACTCGCGTACCATCTCTGCCGGTGATCTGTTCTTTGCGGTCAAAGGGGAGCGGCTGGATGGTCACGACTTCGTAGAGACGGCATTGAAAGATGGCGCGGTTGCTGCGGTGGTGAGCATGCACTGGGTCGTTCCGGCGACCGTTGATCAAGGCAAGCTGCTTCGCGTGCCCGAAGGGGAGGATTGCGTGTTGGCGGCGATGCAGAAGCTCGCAACCGCCGTCCGGAGGCAGTGGGGCAAACGCGTCATTGGCATTACCGGATCAGCCGGTAAGACCACGACTAAGGAAGCTGTGGCTGCCGTTCTGGGAGCGAAGTTCAAGGTATTGAAGTCCGCAGGCAATCTGAACAACAACTTCGGTGTGCCGCTGCAGGTGCTGCGCCTGGAGCCGGAGGATGAGATTGCCGTTCTTGAGATGGGTATGAATCATGCAGGTGAGATCGCGTTGCTGGCTAAGATTGCTGAGCCCGACTGGGCCGTGGTGTCGAATGTTGCCCCGGTGCACCTGGAGTACTTCCCGGATGGAATCGCCGGCATTGCCCGCGCCAAGTACGAGCTGGTGGAGGCATTGCCCACCGATGGCATCGCTATTCTGAACGCCGACGACGAGTACGTCAGCACCTTTGGTAAAGGGATGGGCAGCCGCGCTGTCTTTTATGGCCTGGGCGAAACTGCGACGGTACGGGCAGAGAACGTGCACGAAGCCGGTGAGGAGGGCATGTCGTTCACGGTGGTCGCCGGAGGAGAACGTGCCGAAGCAAAGCTGGCGCTTTTGGGACGCCACAATGTCTACAACGCGCTTGCCGGCATCGCCGCCGGACTGCAGTGCGGCATGACTCTGGCGGAATGCGTGGAAGGGTTGCGCCAGCTACAGCCATCAGACAAGCGCGGCGAGGTTTTGCACTGGCGTGGAGCGACGCTGATCAACGACTGCTACAACTCCAACCCGCGGGCTTTGGACGCGATGGTCGAAGCTTTGTTGGCGGTAAAGGCGGAGCGGCATATCGTGATCGCCGGCGAAATGCTGGAGTTGGGCCCGGAAGGGCCGGCTCTGCATGAGGCCAGTGGACGGACGATGGCGCAGCTCGGTATTCGGCATGTGATTGGAGTGCGTGGTCTGGCCGAGCACCTGGTGGCCGGGGCAAAGGCGGGGGGCGCCGAGTCGATCTTTGTGACTACGCCGGAAGAGGCAGGCCGGTGGCTGCAGGCCAATCTGCGGGCCGGTGACGCTGTGCTGTTGAAGGCATCACGCGGGGTACGTCTGGAACGTGCATTGGCGGGGATACACTAGAGCAATTCTCCTAACACTGTGGTGCTGTGGTGTTGGAGAAATCTGCGAATGCCGTTTTCTTGGAAGGAAAACGGCGCAAACTGCAACCGCTTCGCTCTACACCTTTAGGAGAACTGCTCTAGGCGCACATGCTTTACTGGCTGCTCTACCAGAAGTTATTCCCGTATTTCCGGCTGTTCCGGATCTTCCGTTACCTTACGTTCCGGACCGTCTTTGCCTCCCTGACCGCTCTATTGATCGGGCTGATTATCGGTCCTTATGTGATCGAGCGGCTGCGCGAGTTCCAGATCGGCCAGTACATCCGCGAAGAGGGGCCGCAGAGCCACCAGAAAAAGAAGGGCACGCCGACGATGGGAGGCGTGCTGATCTGCATCTCGATCCTGGTGCCGACGCTGCTGTGGAGCGATCTATCGAATCCGCTGGTGTGGATCACCATTCTTTCTACGTTTTTCTTTGCGGCGATCGGGTTTGCGGACGACTACATCAAGGTCGTCCATAAGCGGAACCTTGGCCTGACCTCGAAGCAGAAGTTTGCGTTGCAGTTGCTGGTCAGCCTGGGAGTCGCGCTGGCTCTGTGTGTGCTGCAGCATAAGGGCTTTTACTCTACCCGACTGGTAGTTCCGTTCATCAAGCGCTGGAGGCCCGACCTGATCATCGGAGCCCTGATGCACAACCATTCATTGTGGTGGCTGGGGTTTGCTCCCTTCGTGATCTTTGTCATGCTGGTACTCACCTTCAGCTCCAACGCGGTAAATCTGACGGACGGCCTGGATGGTCTGGCGATTGGGTGCACGATTATTGCCGCCGCAGCGCTGACGGTGTTGACGTATGTGAGCGGCCATGCGGTGTTTTCGGACTACCTGGAGCTCTCACGCATGCCGCTGGCCGGAGAGCTGAGTATCTTCTGCGGGTCGATGGTAGGCGCGTCCATTGGATTTCTTTGGTACAACGCGCACCCGGCTGAGGTCTTTATGGGGGACGTCGGTTCGCTGGCCCTGGGTGGGGCCATTGGGACGGTCGCGGTGCTTATCAAGCAGGAGCTGCTGCTGCCCTTTATCGGCGGTGTCTTCATCCTGGAGGCGCTGAGTGTGATGCTGCAGGTGGGCAGCTACAAGCTGCGTAACGGAAAACGTATCTTCAAAATGGCTCCACTGCACCACCACTTCGAGCTGCTGGGGTGGAGCGAGAGCAAGGTTATCGTCCGGTTCTGGATTGCAGCGCTGGTCTTTGCTCTGTTCGCTCTTACGACCCTGAAATTACGCTAGAGCATTCTTCCTGTGGGTGTGATGCAGGGTTTCCGCATTTATGGGCGTTTTCCGCAATGAAAACGCCACTGCACGCCTTTCAGGGATACCCAGCAACAGGGAAAATGCTCTAGTGTGTGCTCTCCGGGAGGGGAGTTCATCGTCCATTCTTTTGGCAGCCGGTAAATGAGGCGGCCGGATCTCCCTTTCGTCTTGATACCCAGGGCTAGGTGAGGTGGTAGCCTTGATTGCAATCTCCTGACAGACCGCACAAAGAGCAGATATCTGCTCTCTGCGGAATGACAAACAAGAAGAGCGGATTTACGTAGAAACGATGATCGAGCTGAAGAATAAACGTGTTCTCGTTGTTGGTCTTGGAAAGTCAGGCCTGGCTGCTGCTCACTTTCTTAAGGAGCAGGGAGCCCTTGTTACCGTCTCGGACTCCAGGTCGGCTTCTGCGCTGTCAGCAGAGCTCCCGGCGTTGCTGGAGGCGGGTATTGCGGTAGAGACGGGCGGGCATGGTGTGCTGACCTTCCGTCGGCAGGATCTGCTGGTGGTTTCGCCCGGCGTCCCGCTGGATACCGAAGAGATCGCATACGCCATGGCCGCCGGCGTGCCGGTGATTGGTGAGGTAGAGCTTGCGTCCTACTTCCTGAAGGGCCAGATCATCGCCATTACCGGGTCGAATGGGAAGACGACAACCACCTCGCTGATCGGTCACATTCTGAAGACCGCCGGTCTGCCGACGCTGGTGGGCGGGAATATCGGAACTCCGGTCCTGAACCTTCGCCGCGTCTCCACCCATAAGCACTGGGTGGTGTTGGAGGTCTCGAGCTTCCAGTTGGAGACGGTGACCCACTTCCATCCGAAGATCGCCGTAGTCCTGAACATCACGCCTGATCTTCTGGACCGCCATGGCACCTTTGAGGCCTATGCCGCGGCAAAATACCGCATCACCATCGCGCAGGACCCCTCGGACTTCCTGGTACTGAACGCCGAAGATGTGCCCACGCAGCTGACCGCATCGCATACGAAGGCCGGTATCTATTGGTTCTCGCCCTCGCGGCAGATCAAGCAGGGAGCGTTCGTCCACGGCGACGGCATCTACTTCAAACAGAAGGAAGGCCATCGCCCGGAGCCGATCATGCCGATCAGCGAGATCCCTCTCAAGGGCGCGCACAATATTGAAAACGTCCTGGCAGCCATCACGGCCGCAAGACTTGCGGGTGTCTCTAAAGAACAGGTCCGTGCCGGGGTAGCCAGCTTCAAGGCGGTAGAACACCGCCTTGAGTTTGTGCGCAAGGTAAACGGTGTGGACTATTACAACGACTCGAAGGCCACGAATGTGGATGCGACGGTGAAGGCGCTGGAGTCGTTTCCAAAGGGAATCCACCTGATTCTCGGAGGCAAGGACAAGGATTCGGACTACCGCACCCTCGTGCCTCTGTTGAAAGACAGGGCTGTCGCTGTTTACACCATTGGTTCAGCCGCGGAAAAGATCGAGTCGCACCTTAACAAAGTAGTCAACATAGTCTCAGCGGGAACTTTGGAAAACGCACTCGCTCAGGCAAAGGAAGCTGCCCAACCAGGCGAAGTCGTCTTGTTGGCGCCTGCATGTGCAAGCTTCGACCAGTTCCAGAGTTACGAACACCGCGGCCGCGTCTTCAAGGAGACGGTAAACGGCTGGGTGGAGTAGGCCGGCACGACGGCGAGCCTGCCCGCTCCGGATGAAGGCAGGGAATGGCAAAGCGCGTCGGTGTCGATAAATGGTTGTTCTTTGTGGTGGTGCTGCTGGTCCTTATCGGACTGGTGATGGTCTTTTCTGCTTCGGCGGTGATGGCCAAAGAGCGTTACGGCTCACCTTATACTTTCGTCAGCAAACAGGCGATGTGGGCTTTGCTAGGCCTGGGTGCGCTACTTGTGCTGATGCGTGTGGACTACCGGAAGTTCAATAACCCCAAGGTTGTTCTGCCGTCGGTCGCGATCACGATGCTTCTATTGATCGGGGTCTTCGCGATGCGCGATTCGCACAATACGCATCGCTGGTTCAAGATCGGTCCGTTCTTCACCTTTCAGCCCTCTGAGATCGCCAAGCCGGTGTTGGTGTTGTTTCTGGCGTGGTTTCTGCAGAACCGCATGCATCGGATGGATGACCTGAAGGGAACCATTTTGCGGGCGGCGGCCCCTCCGTTGCTGATGATTGCTCTCGTCGTGACGGAGCCCGATCTCGGAACCGCGCTCGTGTGTTCGGCGGTGCTGGCGCTGATGCTGTATCTCGCAGGCGCCCAGATGCGCTACTTCGCCATCGGCGCCGCTTTGGCTGCGCCGGCACTGTATTTCCTGCTGTTTCATGTGGCCTGGCGCCGCGCCCGCATGCTGGCTTATATGGATCCCGAGAAGGATCCACGCGGAACCGGATTCCACATTCTGCAGTCCCTCATCGCGGTAGGCACCGGCGGCTTCCATGGACTTGGCCTGATGGAAGGCCGGCAGAAGCTGTTCTATCTGCCGGAGCCGCACACGGACTTTATCTATGCCAATGTCTGTGAAGAGTTGGGGCTGCTGGGGGCGCTGTTCGTAGTTGCGCTCTTTGTTGTCCTCGGGTACCGCGGCCTGCGTACGGCATTTCTATCAACCGATCCGTTTGCCCGGTTCCTGGCGTTCGGGATTACCTGCGCGGTCATCATCCAGGCCTTCTTCAATATCAGCGTGGTTCTGGCGCTGCTGCCCACCAAAGGCATCCCGCTGCCGTTTATCTCCTCGGGAGGTACGAGCGTGTTTATCACGTTGGCCAGTATGGGTGTGCTGCTGAACATCTCGCGCGAAACCGATTAGGTGCGATATATGGATATAAGAATCCAATGAAGGTATTGATTGCCGGCGGCGGCACTGGGGGGCATGTTGTTCCGGCGCTCGCCATCGGGCGTAAGTTGCGCGATGCGTTTGGCGCCGAGGTGCGTTTTGTCGGCACCGAGCGTGGGCTTGAGACAAAGCTGATTCCGGAGGCTGGATTCCCGCTGGAACTGGTGAAGTCCGGCCAGTTGAAGAACGTCAGCCTGGTGACTCGTCTAAAGACCTTTACGGACCTTCCCCTTGGGGTGCTGCATTGCATTCGGCTTATCCGGAGTTTCCGGCCGGATGTCGTGGTGGGCGTCGGCGGTTACGCCAGCGGGCCGGCAATGGCGGCAGCGGTCTTGCTGAGGGTTCCCACGCTGGCCTATGAGCCAAATGCCCTCCCCGGCATGACCAATCGCCTGGTGGGCAAGTACGTCAGCGCTGCGGCCGTTGCCTATGACCAGACCACGCACTATTTCCGCAATGCAACGGTGACCGGCGTGCCCGTCAGGCCGGAGATCTTCTACATTCCACGGAAGACGTAAGGGGCGCCACC
>JABFXN010000403.1 GCA_013361705.1 Acidobacteriaceae bacterium | reverse complement strand
GGAACATCTTGGGGTCAAGATGAAGCTGGTATGCCTTCACGGGCTGATTCGTCTCCCGGTCCGGGCCGATGTTCCAGCCCTCGCTGGGCTGCCATCCTTCCGTCACGGTCGCGCCTGATACAACGACATCCGCGCCCGGAGCTGCTTCGTAACTGATCATCGCGTCGGGACTTGTGCCTCCGCGCGCCGGACGGATCGCCTCGCGGTACACTCCGCCGGCGATGATGACATGTTCACCTGGTTGGAGCACCTGTGCTGCATGGTCAATCGTGCGGAACGGACGCTCCTTTGTACCCGGTCCACTGTCGGTTGCATTCCTGGCATTTGCGTCGACGTAGTAGGTCTTGGTGAAGTGGAGCGGCTTCTCCCATATCGGAAACTCGGTGCCGTCCGGAAGACGCGAGTTATCGGCGAAAGCGGCGGATGTTCCAGTGAGAAGGAGTAGGGCAAGCAGCGACGAGACCGCGGAAATAGGAGTTCGTTTCAATACTCTCCCCTGAGATAACAGTCGTAGCGGATTCATTGAGAAAGCTCCTATCGATTTATTGAGGCGTGCCCGAGAAGCTGCCTCTATACGTAGTGGGACTCTAAGGCGTCCTCTTTATTGAGACAGGGCGAATGCCACGTAGCTCTTCTGTCCCGCGGGCGGATTGATTCCACCAGGAGCCATCCTGAGCCCCTCCGAGAATGCTGGGCCTGCAGTAAGAGCGAACAAGATGTATTCGCGACCATTCACCTCATACACAGCCGGAACCCCCACTCCGCCATTGGGCACCTTCTTGCTGAAGATGACCTTCCCCGTCTTCTGGTCAAGCGCGTAGAGCATTCCCTGGTTATCTACGAAGACGACTAGTCCGGAGGCGAGCACAACAAATCCACTCTTGGGAAAGATATTCCCGCGTAGTCGATCACTTGGACCTGCCTGTGGCATATCGCCATAGGGTGTCTGCCACGCGATCTTGCCGGTGTTCAGATCGTAGGCAGTGATCGTGCTCCAGGGCGGCGTGATGATGTACCCCTCCTGCCCGTACCCAGTCTTGTACCGCTGTGGCTTCGGATTCAGGTCAGCGGGATAATCGGGTTCGATACGTTCCGTGAAGGAATTCCCGCCGATCCCCGTCCCGGGGGGCGCCAGATCCGGCTGTTGCAGGAACGCGACCACATCGGTAACGCCCTGCGCTGGAATGGAGGAAAACGCCGGCATTGAGCCTCGTCCGTGGGTGATGATCGAGCTCACTCCTTCCGGACCAAGCCTGCTAACGACTGTATCGAGCGCGGGGCCGCGGTCTCCTTTCAGATCTGGACCATGGCAGATCAGACAGGTCTGCTCATAGACGGTTCGGCCCAGCCTTGCCTGCATGACCGCTCCGCCGGGGATGGTTGAAGTCGCCCGGGGCGTAGCCGGGGCAATCCTTCCCGGGATCAGGCCACCGTTGTTAGCAGATGTCGACTCCCCAGCCGGCACCATCTTGAGAATTGAAGGCAGGTTTCTGGTCTCGATAAAGACCATGCCCTTAGCTGCATCTGCGCCACTACCGAAGAACGCCGCTCCTCCGGTGACACTGGGAATCTGAATGGTCTCGTACTTGTCGCTGGGCGGAGTGAATAAACCACCCTTTGCCTTGGATATCCTGTCCTTCCACCAGGCTGCCTCTTCGGGCGTCATAAAGCCGGTGTATAGGTCATTGAGAGTCATACTCTGGCGGGCAAACGGCGGCACCACCGTGGGAAAGGGCTGCGTCGGCGACGTCTGCTCACCGGGCAGGTCAGACTTGGCCACTGGGCGCTCCACGATTGGCCAGAGAGGCTTGCCCGTGACGCGGTCAAAGACATAGAGGAATCCGTTCTTCGAAGCAAGAGCTACGATGTCGACCATCTTGCCGTTATGACGGACCGTGACCAACTGTGGCGCCTGGTTGGGGTCGTAGTCCCACACGTCGTGATGAACCGTCTGGAAGTGCCACAGATACTTGCCCGTACTCGCGTCGAGAGCCAGCAGACTATCCGCGAATAAATTACTCCCATGCCGGTCGCCGCCATATAACTCGTATTTCGTCGATGAGACCGGGAAATAGACGATGCCACGCTTCTCGTCTATGGTGAACTCGCCCCACACGTCTACGCCACCCAGGTATTTGTACCCATCCTTCGGCCATGTCTCGAAGCCCATCTCGCCAGGACGTGGGATGGTGTGAAAGATCCAGACCAGCTTGCCCGTGTGAATATCGAATGCACGAATATCTCCGGGAGGCGCGAGGTACCCTTCCCCGGGAAAGCTGCCGAGGATGATCAAATTTCCGAATGTCCTTCCTGGAGTTCTGGAACCCAGAGAGACCGGCGTGCGATCGATGCCTGTCTTCAGGTCCAGCCGCCCATGGTCGGCGAACGAGTCGATATCTTTGCCGCTAAGCGCGTCGATGGCATAAAGGAAGCCGTTCGTGGTGACGAAGATTCGACGATCTGAGCGATCTTTGCTTTCCCAATAGTTCAAGCCGCGCTGGCCACCGATGCCGGCACGTACACCACCACCGGCGAATGGGTGCGACCAGATCTCTTTGCCAGTCGTAGCATCCAAAGCAACCAGCGCGCCCTGGTGTGCAGCCACATACGCGATGTTATCCACCACTAATGGACTGAAGGTGTAGTTGCCGTCTCCTGCCGGAAAGTTCCATGCCATTTCGAGCTTGCTGATGTTGGCTGGCGTTATCTGCTTCAAAGGGGAAAAGTGCGAGCTGTCCGGACCGCCGAGGTAGTCTGTCCAGCCGGTCATAGACGGCTGTGCACTTGCGGACTGCTGTGCATTTGCGCCAACGGCTGCAATGATGACGGTCACGGCTATTCCTCTGACGAAGCGGCCAAAGCACAACATATCTCTTCCCATCCTCAAATCACTTCCTGGTCTTTGCTTTCGGTTTGCCCCAGAAGATAAAGGTTCCTCGATTAGTCGACGTAACGATATCGACAGCGCCATCGTTATTCAGGTCGGTCGCCAGAATCGTAGACCCGGCGCCAGATCGGTTGTGAATCAGCTCAGGCTTGAACTCGGCCCGTCCTGGGGCATTCGGGTTGCGCATCGTGCGGAACCAGTACAGCACCGCGGGCCCAAACGGGTCTGGATCTGTATAGCTCTCCTGGTGCGAAAAGACGCGCTTCCCCACGATGAAATCGGGAATGCCATCACCGTCCACATCGGCGATCGTCGCTCCATGCGGCTCGGAGAACGTTACGTCTCCGGCGTTCTTTGTGGAGTAGTCGTCTATGATCATGTGCTCGACAAAAGAGATCGTGCCGTTTTTGTCATGCGTTTGTTCGAACCATGCGATCCCCCACCCATGTGCCTCAAGGCTGGTGACGACGTCGTTGAGCCCGTCTCCATTGACGTCATAGACAGCCATCTCCGCGCCGCCTACACTGCCCCCGGCGCGCGGCCAGCGCCCCAGCTTTGCAGGATGGTAGGGCCATGGTGTCTCGGGCGTTCCGGATGCCGGCTGCTCCCACCAACCGTGCGGAGAGACGATGTCCATACGGCCGTCGCCGTTTATGTCTCCAACGCCGATGCCGTGCTGCGCAGGGACGTTATAGCCCTCCTCAGAGACCTTGTGCACGATCCAAGGCGCCGTCGGATTTTTCGGATCGGGAGTAGCCCAACACACGTAACCGCCGCCAACGTAGACAGCATCGGGTACACCGTCTCCGTTGACATCCTTGAAGGCGACGACCTCGCCCCAAACGGTGGGCAGCACATCATATCGGTCCCATCGCCGAAGTTCACCCTTAGGGTTCACATAGAGCGACATGGCCCTGCCTTTTGAGACCAACAGGTCCGGCCAACCGTCGCCGGTGTAGTCATAAGCAAAGTTCACCATGTTGGGTGTGAGCTGCGAGGTCACATCGGACGTCTTGCTGAGAAAGATCTCGCGGGAGACCTTGTAGTCGGGACCGAGATAATAGAAAGGTCCCGAGATGATATCGAGGACGCCGTCGTGGTTGACATCGGCGGCCGTCGCCGACCACCCGTAATAAAAGTCATTGATGTGCTGCATGCGGAATCGGCTGGAGATTTGCTCGTCTTGCAGAACGCGCCGTCCCAGGTCCTTGAACTCGACGTTTTTGAAACGTATCTCCCCAGTGCCGCCAACGTAAAACGCCACCGGGCCAAACGACGCTACATCGTCATCGGCCTCACCGTTAGCTGTCCCACCCTCCGGTCCATCGTGCAGCCATACGCGCATGATGTTGGCATCGAGGATGATCTCCAAGGGCGTCCATTCGCCAGGATGGTAGGAGTAGTCAGGCCGCGTGTAGGGAGAACCTGGCGGAAGACCGTTGCCGGGAAAACGCATTGGACCGCCACCCGGCCGGGCCGGAGGCGAAGTGCGCGGCGCCGTGGGCGGAGTCATAACACGCACCATGCCGCCTGCAGGTTTGAGCGGTTCCCGTGAAAGCTCGCGACCCTGCGCATCAAGCTTCAAGGCAAAACTACCTGCGGGGTTTTGACCATCTGGTAGTGCCACGTATGCGCCATGAATTCCGTCCGCCGTCGTCTGCGTGCGCAACAGCACTCCCGCCTTGCAACCGCCGGTGCAGCGAAAGGACGCAGCGAACTGCATGTCCTGAAGCGGCCTATCCAGAATGAGCCAGCCGCCTGCCGGGCTACGCGGAACACCCACAATCTCGCCGTTCTCTGAATGCCAGTCGACGTCGCCAAGCGTGTGGAACTGCGCCAGCGATGACCCCTGAAAGGTCCAGTCCGGTACGAAGTTTCTGTTTGCCTTCGCAGAAGGAGCTAAGAAGGCCATGCCAAAGATCGTTACGACTGCTGTAAAGCCGACCAACTTCCACATATCGAACTTCCTCAGGGGCACTTCGACATCCTCGTTACCTATCCAGAACCTACTTTTCTCCCGCACGGAAGAGAGGCAAATCGAATAGCTTTTCTGGAGAAACGTTTACTTGAATATTTCCTTATGGTCCGTTGTTGCAGCGGTACGCTAGTGCCGTCTGAAAGCCAAAGTAGTCAATCCACTTGAATGCGATCCCTTAGCAGGCGGAACGCATGCCGGTGAAAAGTATTCAAAAAAACGTTTACTCCAACGTTGACGAAATTTGCACAGCAGTCAGCCTACAGCGCCGTCATCGTTGTGTAAAGCGCTATTGCATTTGCATATTACGCAATAAACCTGAATCTGGAGTGAACCCGCTCTACTGAGTCCCTGCCATGGTGTAGTAGTCGATCGTGTCGGTCCAAGTGACCTCATTGCCTGGCTGTACGTTGATGGCAATGTATGGCTCAACGGCGAGGACTGTACGGATGGACCACAGGAGCTCGCGGCTAAGCGGGCGATCGTTCGAGATCTTCAGGCCTGCACCGACCTTCTTGTTCTCCATCACGACCTCGTTGTCCTTGGCGGAATCGCCGAAGCCCTGCATCTGGACTACCGCTTCGTCTGTGCCGGAGAGCGGTTTGAGGTAGACGATCTGATTGTCGCGCACCTCTGTGAAGTTATTGACGCGCGGAGGACGACCGGGTGTCGGAGGCGCAATGTGGATCGAGAACGGCACGCGGAAGGTGAAGTCCGGGCCGGGCGGCTGATGGTCGAGCACGACAAAATTGTGATTGTAGACATTCGAGTCAATGACGAGTTTGCCGGTGTTCTTGAGGCTATGCTCGATGGTCAGCTCCGGCTTGCCTTTTTCCAGACGCACCGTCTTGCGATAGACGTAGCCGTAGCCGGAGTGGAGGTCGGAGAGCTCTTGTGTAAAGACGATTTGATTGCGTGACTTGCGGATGGTCCACTTTCCCGGGTTGAGCACAGGGTATGGCTTATAGCTGTTGTAAGGGCCGTCGTCCTTGCGCAGCACGCCGACACCGATCTTGATGAAGGTACCGCCGCTCCTGGCATCGTCGAACCCAAGCGGCTTCTGGAATTCATTAGCCGGCCCCATGAGCGCGCTGCACGGCCCGGACACGACCAGCCCGTCGCGGTGGACCCAGTTGATGACAGTGGGATCGATCTTGTCGTACCACGGGCCGTAGAACTCGTGCCCTTTATAGGTGAGGCTGTAGATGGCTCCCGACCAGTCGAAACGCGTCGAGCGGTAGTAGCCTTTGTCTGCGCTCGGCAGATAGAGCTTCGCCGTGATGACGCCGTTCGTGATTCTGGCCTTGAGCGGATTGTCCGGCGGCAGCGCCGACGATATGGACGGATCAGAGGCGTGGGTGGCTGCTGTACCGGCCAGGATGAAAGACAACGTTAGCAGGAGTGCGCGTGTGTCACGAATCATGGATACTCCTCTGGGCGCCGATACGAGTCGGCGCAACTACTCCTTCGCGGTGCTCTTCGCGGTCGGTCTTGCAGAGAGTTGTTTGTACAGGGCCGGATCGTAGTCGTCCAGGCCGACGATACCGCGCAGGTGGTTTGCAGAGACCCACGGCAGCCAGTGCCGATGCGAGCCTACGCCGCGACCGTTCGGACCAGGGCCAAGTCGGAAATTTTCCTGCTGCCAGCCAGGGCCTCTCATGTCATACTGCCGGCCCGGCAGCGCAACCATGGACTTAGTGTCCATCAGCAGCACGCGCGCAACAGCGAGATAGTGCGGATCTCCGGTCTCCTTGTAGAGGCGAGCATAGGATGGCACGGCCCAGTCAAGATATTCGTCGGTACTGCCGGTGTTGGCCGCGGTGATGTCCTGCAGACCAACCGTGGGGACACTCTTTTTCCAATGCAGCTGCGCGTCGTCGGCGTCGGCAGCCATGGGAAGATTCCAAATCCAGATCCAGCTTTCGGCGAAGTTGCCGGCGGCTTTGGCGCGCTCCAGCCATTTGGGGTCTTTCGTTGCATCGTAGAGTGCGAGGTAGGCCTCAAGACTCAACATGCCCGCTTCTTTGTCCGTGATGTTCGGGTTGTCGCTGGCGCCGCCGATGAAGAGCCCGCGTGTGCCCCATGTCGACCAGACATACTCCGCCGCGCGAATGGCGGCGGCCTGATATTTGGGGTCGCCAGTGATCTGCGTCATCAGCACGAAGAGCGGCACGACGTTGTAGCCGCCGGTGCCCGTCGGCTCCATGACTTCATTCGTACCTGGCTTCCAACGGCGCGGGTAGGAGCCGTCGGGCCGCTGCTGTTCAACAAGCCAGTCGGAGTACGATTTGACCCACGCGAGCCACTCCGGATGCTCGCGGCCTAGAGCCTGCTCGCGTTGATAGGCATGCATTAGTGTGGTCATATCTTCCGTCGCGTTGCGCAGCCACGGCGCGACCCAGATGTGGTCCCACGGCTCGCCTGTTCTGAGGTCATAGCCCGTTGCCTCAAGCGGAATGGAGTGCAACGCCGTGATGTTGGAGGCAATGATGGCGAGCCCGGTCTCACGCATCTTCCGGCCGCGTTCGGTGTGGTCGCGGTCACCCTCCTGTAGCAACTGGTCGGCACACTCAAGGTTCTTGCCGACAAATCCCATGGCGATCATCGTCCGGTTCCACTGCGTCATCTCCTGCATGGTGTTAAGCACGAACGGCATGCCGGTGCGGCCGTCGATGGTCATGGCGCTCGCTTCCAAATGATCGAGCAGCACGCGACGCACGAGGTTAACGTCGAGGTCCAGCACGGGAGGATTTAGCGTGTCCCATGCCCAGCGCCAGGCATCGCGCGTCACGTCGCGGAAGGACTCGTTCTGGCCAAATCGGAAGCGGACCTCATACGTGTGGGTGAAGCCGTCGCTGATGGGGTGGTAGCGGCGTAGCCAGCGCATGGCCGGCGGAGTGGTGGACGTTGCGGGAGGAGCGGGAGTAGTAGAAGCGCGCGTCTCCGAGGTGACAGGCCGAGCACCGGCGGGGCGCCCACCGCCGAAGTCCGTGGTGGTGGTGGGGTAACGGAAGCCAAGGTGGACCGCGCCATCTTCTGCCTGCCATGCGCCCATCGCGCCGAACTGGATACGTGGATCGATCATCACGAGCTTCGTGAGCTTCGTCTCCTCCTCGGTTGAGTCGCCACGCGGGTGTGGATCGAGCATTGCAATGGAAGCGCCGTTTTGAAAAGAGAGTGCGAACAGCGGCGCAGAGAGAATGTCCTCGCGCATCACCAGCCGCCGCGCGTTGTAGGTCAGCGTTCCGCCGGGAGACCGATCGCCGTCGTAAGTGGGGTCGGCATAGATGGCTCCCGGCGCCATGAAGTTGACGTCACTCCAGCCGATGGCACGGTCGAGCCAGAGATCGATCGCAGAGCAGAAGCCGCCCGAGGCATTGCCCTGCACCTTAACCTCGCGGCGAACGGAGAGCACACCGCTGTTCAAGCCCCAGACATCATGCACATGGAAGACGACTCCATCGGCTGAGGGCACGTCGGCTCTGGCATCGATTCCGGTGGCGGTACGGCGAATCGTCTTGTATCCGGCCGAGAGTTCGCGAATGTCGTCGTCGGCGCGGTAGACCTGAATGGCCGCGGGCTTCGGTTGTGCGATGCGCGGAGCGAGGCCGCCGGCGATCTCAATGCCCCATCCGCCGGATGCAGTGTGGGTAAATGTTATCTCGGCGCCGCTCTGCAGCCGCCCGAGGCTGATTGGCTGAGCGGTCGCTGGCACAGATATTGCCAGGGATAGCCATGCTAGTGCTTGGAAAGCAATGGCTGGCTGGCGAGAAGTAGTGCCGATGATGTCCTTCTTCATTTCATCTGCCTCGCTTCGCAAAAGATGGAGCCGAACTCGACCACAGCACTATATACCCGAAGTAAGCGTTTACTTGTTAGGATTGATCGCCACAAAACTCAGGCGACAAACATAGCCCACGAAGGAGGCTGGAAAAATGCGGACTCTTACCGCGTCGATCTGCGGAATGGGATTTTTGATTTACGGAATTGCCGCAACGGGTCAGGTAGCTGCGCCGGCGCAACCCACCCCGCAGGTGCAGGCCACCCCCGTCACCGGCTCAGCACAGATGGAGCACGGAGCCGCAGTCTATAGCGGGAAGTGCGCCACCTGCCATGGAGAGAATCTACAGGGCTCGTTCAACGCGCAGGCACTCTCTGGCAATACCTTCCAGTCACAGTGGCAGTCGAGGACGGTCGCAGAGCTATTCGGAACTATCTCCGAGACCATGCCCTTGACGAGCCCCGGATCGCTTAGCCGTGAAGATGCCCTTGCCGTACTGGCGTTCATCCTTCAGCGCAATGGGGCGCCGGAGCGGCCTCAGGCACTGACCGCCGGCTCGCCTGCCGCCGTCGGCGAGGTCCTCAGCGGGAAGGCGAACCCAAGTGCACCGGCGGTGATGGGCGTACCGGATCAAATTGGTGGCCGCTACGGCAGCAACGGCCCTCGTGAAATTCTGAACATCACGGACCGCTCAGGAATCGGACTCGATGCGGCTGCACAGATGCACCTGAAGCAGCTTAGCTCTCCGCTCGATCGGGTCACTCCCGTCACCGATGCGATGCTGCGCGATCCATCTCCCGCCGACTGGCTCATGTGGCGTCGCACCTACAACGCCTGGGGCTACAGTCCGCTCAACCAAATCAATCGTGGCAACGTGAAGAACTTGAAGGTGGCATGGACCTGGGGCCTGAACTCCACCGGCTTTACCGAATTCACGCCGCTGGTGCACGACGGCATCCTCTACGTCTGGAACTACGGTGAGACGGTGCAGGCGCTCGATGCGCGCAACGGGAACCTCCTCTGGCAGTTCCATCACGATATTCCCGCCTCGTACCACCGCGATGTCTTCTACAGAACCAAGCGGGCTCTCGCCATTGGCGGCGACAAGCTCATCTTTCCCACGACGGACATGCACATCATCGCCCTGGACACAAAGACGGGCAAGGTGGTTTGGAACGTTGCGACAGACGATTACCTCAAGAGCCACCGCGTCTTCAATGGCGGTCCTTTGGTGGTCAACAACAAGGTCATCATGGGCGCCAGTGGCTGCGCGCCCGGCAACTCAGCCTGCTTTGTCGCTGCATACAGCCTCGACAGCGGCAAAGAGGTGTGGCGTTTCAACACCATTGCGCAGCCTGGCGAGCCCGGCGACGAGACCTGGAACAACGTGCCTGCCGATAAGCGATGGGGCGGATCGGTCTGGATACCGCCCAGCTACGATCACGAACTCAACCTGCTCTATGTAGGCGTCGGCTCGCCCTTTCCCTGGTCGTCGATCGATAGAGGCACTTACAACCCCGCCGGCGGCGGCACGCATGGCGACTCGCTCTATATCGAGTCCACATTGGCCTTGAATCCGGACACAGGCAAGCTGGTCTGGTATCACCAGTACCTGCCCAACGACACCTATGACCAGGACTATGCCTTCGAGCGCGTCATCGCTCCCGTGGAATGGCAGGGGAAGCAGCGCAAGGCGGTGCTCACGGCCGGCAAGCCCGGCGTGATTGAGGCCGTGGACGCCGCAAGCGGCCAGTGGCTCTTCGGGCGCGATCCCGGCGCGCAGAACATTTTTACCTTCGATCCAAAGACCGGCGTGAAGACGCTGCTTCCCCCCGTGCTTCCGCAGGGAGTACGCCGCTGCCCGAGCAACAATGGCGCCCGCAACTACCTGGCCGGCTCTTACGACCCGAACACCAATCGCTACTATCTCTCCATTAATGATGTCTGTACCGGAAAGGGCGGAGACTCACCGGATCGCATGGTCGGTCTCGATCTGAAGAGTAAAGAATTCACGATGGACATCAAATCTCACGTGATGCAGTCATCGGCAAAGCTCACGACTGCGGGCGGCCTACTGTTCTCCGCTTCTGCCGACCGCTATTTTCGCGCGTTCGATGACCGCGATGGAAAGGTGCTTTGGGAGACACGCGTCCAGGACGTGCCCAATGCCTTCCCCATTACCTACATGGTCGATGGCAAGCAGTACATCGCCATGATCGCCGGTAATCCTGGGCTGATCGGTAGCAGCACGGTTCGAGCATCGGCAGAATACATGCGCCCTGAACCGACCTCTGTTTTATGGGTGTGGCAGCTGCCGTGAATCGCAGAAGTTGTTGAACTTCATTAGGATCTCTCTGTTTGAGAGCATTTTCCCTGCAGGGAAAATGCTCCATACGCTCAGCGCCCTACCTGAACCAGGATGCTCTGCGCCTGACGCCCGATGTCGGGATCGGCTCCTTGTGCTGCGGCGCTCAGGTGGAGTACAGCGTCGTTGCGTTTCCCTTGCTGCAGCAGAATGAGGCCCAGCGCAAGATT
>JABFXN010000081.1 GCA_013361705.1 Acidobacteriaceae bacterium | reverse complement strand
CTAAACTTTTGACGCTCATGGGAGCCACACCTGCGATCGTGGCGACGGGCGCCAACTACATGCGCATCGCGTTGGGAGGATCGGGCGTCGTACTGATGCTCTTCCTCAACAATGCGATCTTCCGCGGCGCGGGAGATGCTGCCATCGCTATGCGGCTACTGTGGGTTTCGAATATCTTGAACCTGCTCCTCGACCCATGCCTGATCTTCGGTCTTGGTCCCTTTCCAAAACTAGGTGTGACCGGAGCGGCCCTTGCGACGTTTAGCGGGCGAGGAATTGGTGTGCTGTATCAGTTTTATCGTCTGGCTCGGGGGACGGAACGCCTCCACATCGCGGCGCGACATATGCGGTTGCAGGGCGAGGTGCTCTGGCGTCTTCTGCGGGTCTCCATTTCGGGCATCTTACAGTTTTTGATCTCGCAAGCCAGTTGGATCGGACTCGTGCGGATCGTCAGCCTCTTCGGAGCCTCAGCCGTCGCAGCCTACACCATCGGTATCCGTATCCTGATCTTCGCCATCCTGCCTTCATGGGGGCTTAGCAATGCCGCAGCCACCCTGGTCGGACAGAATCTGGGCGCGGGTCATGTCGATCGCGCCCGTAAGGCGGTATGGCGCACCGGTTTGTGGAATATGGCCTTTCTGGGTACGGTCGGCGTGGTCTTCATTGTCTTCGCTCCGGCCATCATCGGGCTATTCACGAACGATCCCGTTGTCGTTCCGGCAGCCGTAAGCTGCCTTCGCATTTTCAGCTACGGCAACATGGCCTATGCCTACGGCATGGTACTTATGCAGGCGTTCAACGGAGCCGGAGACACAGTTACACCGACCTACATTAATGTGGTC
This sequence comes from Acidobacteriaceae bacterium, assembly GCA_013361705.1. Taxonomy (GTDB): domain Bacteria; phylum Acidobacteriota; class Terriglobia; order Terriglobales; family Acidobacteriaceae; genus Terriglobus. The sequence goes on along the minus strand of JABFXN010000081.1, from coordinate 10,397 downwards.
GGGTTTTGGATGCTGGAGATTCCCCTGGCATGGTGGCTTGCTATGCACACACCGCTCGGAGCCAAAGGGGTCTTCGTGTCCGTCGTGGTAGCTCAAACTGCCGTGGTCATGATCAGTCTCGTGCTCTTCCGCCAAGGTCGTTGGGCAAAGCAAAAAATCTAGAGGCGAACGAGTGGTTTACCAAAGCAATGGACCACGCGATAGCGGATCGATTGAGCTACTGACTCTCGCCCTTCAGGCACGTTTTTACTCGGGAGAGGAGTCGAACCGCGATGACAACGCGGCGAGTTCCCGGGTCCAGGATTTCGGCGTTTGTCCAAAGACAGAGCGAAACAGATCGATAAAGGTGCTTGGCTCCTGGTATCCCACAGCATAAGAGACTTCTTTGATGCTGTGGCCAGATACCAGTAACTGAACGGCTTTCATCAATCGGACCTGTCTTCGCCAGGATTCGAAATCCAACCCCACCTCACGCTGATACACCCGCTGCAGGGTTCTGACGCCTATGCCCACCGAGGCGCACATCATCGCTACCGAATGCCGGCTTTCAGGGCTTCTGAGTACGAGCTCTGCGATAGCAAAAGCTCGCGCATCCCGCGGAAGAGCAACACCGGTCGGAATTGAAGTCGAACACTTTAGTTGGGCTACGAGTATGTCGCGATAGGCGCATTCCAAACGATTGCGTACTCGAATTCTCTTCATATCGACAATCTGAAAGATCAACTCGCGAAGAAACGGGACGACATGGAACGCCGTGCAGGTAGTCCATGCGGTATGGAGCCCGGGACGCAGATAGAGTGTGCGCATGGAAACATGCTCTTGCATCCGAATGCTATGCACGGAGTATGCAGGAATCCAGAGACCGAAGTGGGGCGGCAATAGCCACAGATTTTGCCCTGAGGTAATCTCCATCACTCCACGGCTTGCATAGACAAGTTGATCCGCGCCATGAGAATGGAGCGCGATGTGCGAGTTGCGCGGGTACTCGCGCCCATGCGTGGCAATGGCAATTCCCGGGCCAGGATCATTTTCCCTTACAAGCAGGGTGCGACGCATAATCCCTATTTTATGCCGCGTTAGCCTCTTTGCGACATCAGCATTTGAGAGGAAGATGGTTCCATAGAACCATCAAAAGCGACGCTCATAAGCACACCAGTGACGACTTCGGCAAAGACAAGAGGAGGAAAAGAAGAATGTTCATCACCCGGAATCACCTCTCACGGCGGACCGTCCTGCAGGGATTGGGCGTCACCTTGGGCCTTCCCTTTCTGGACGCGATGGTTCCAGCGCAAACACCGCTGCGCCTGACCGCAGCAGCTCCGAAGTCGCGATTTATAGCAATTGAAATGGTGCATGGCGCGGCCGGGAGCACTGCAATTGGACGATCCATGAACTACTGGTCGCCGGCTCAGGAAGGAAGAGACTTTGCTTTCACGAAGTCCCTGCAGCCCCTCGAACCGCTACGTGATTACATCACCGTCGTCAGCAATACAGAGCTGCACAATGCGATGTCACTCGTGCCGGAAGAAGACGGACCAATGGCGGATCATGCCCGGTCGTCTGCTGTCTTTCTGACCGCCGCACATCCCAAAAGGACAGACGGCGGAGACATTCACGCTGGACCTTCCATCGATCAAATCTACGCCAAGGTCGTTGGTCGCGATACCTGGCTACCCTCGATGCAACTTTGCATTGAAGATAACGCCATCGCAGGAGAATGCGGCTACGGATACAGCTGCACCTACACGCACACTATCAGTTGGGCATCTTCTACAACTCCACTGCCCATGGAACGGTCTCCCCGGCGTGTATTTAATAGCATGTTCGCTCCTGATGCAGGGAACGGACACGGAGTTGGAAGCGACTCAGCGGCCAGCATCCTCGATTCGCTTACCGATGCCGTCAGGAGCGTCAAGCGGCGTCTTGGCGTTCGCGATCAGACTACACTCGCCGATTACCTGGACAATATCCGTGCGATTGAGAAACGCATTCAGGAGATTGAACGTCGCAATGTAATAGATCCGAAACCTCAGGCTGGCGGACCTCTCAGCGTACCCGACTCCTTCAACGATCATGTCGACCTCATGTTCGATCTCCAGCTTCTTGCCCTTAGCTGCGACCTGACGCGCGTGATTACATTCAAGATGGGTGTCGACCGGAGTCAGCGTATCTTTCCCGAGAGTGGCGTTGCGACTCCGTTTCATACACTCTCGCATCACCGCGAATCACCTGAACGAATTGAAGAATTCGCCAGGCTGAATCAGTATCATGTCGGCAAGGCCGCCCGGTTTATCGACAATTTGCGCCAGACCAAAGACGGAGACGGTAATCTCCTTGATCACTCCCTCGTACTCTATGGAAGCCCGATGGGTGATTCGCACGTGCATGAGCACCGGTTCCTCCCGTTGTTTCTTGCAGGCAAGGCTAATGGGGCGTTGCAGGGAAATCGTCACGTGGTCTGCCCCGCCGATACGCCGATGGCAAACGTTCTTCTCACAGTCGTACGCAAACTTGGCGTCGACACTCATCAGATAGGCGATAGCACAGGTGAGATTGCACTCTAACTAAACAGGAAAATGCCATTCCCAGAATTCGTGCGGATGAAGCCCTGAATGACGTATATGCCTCGCATCGGGCATCGACTATGTGATTGCGATCACAGCAATAGGACAAGCTTCGGCGCAATCTCGAATCGCTGAAATAGCCACGCAACAAGGCGTAATGTCAGCCATCGAGATTCACTGAAGAGGTCATGGGGCAATGAAGCATTTTGTACATTTTGGGTGGATCACTATTGCTCGAGGAGTTCTAGCAATCCTGACTAGCCTGGCCATCGTTGCTGTTCCTGATGCCGTTCGCACGCTTTTTCTTCTACCACTCGCCGTGGCGTATTCCATAGTCGCATTGGCAGTTTATGGAATCCTGGACAGCACTCTAGTTTGGATCGCCAGTTTTAACACCGATGCGCTTTGGCCCCGAATCGCGCAACGATTTCAGAGCTTCCTCGGAATTTGTTCTGGAACGCTTCTCCTTACCGTTCTTTTTGAACACATGCAACTACTTTGGTTCTTCTATCTGATGGGTTTTCAACTGTTGACAATCGCCATAGGTGAATTAGTCACGGCAAGCCACCTCTCGAAACACCATCATTCAACCTGGGCACGTTTGACGGGCTGGTTAGCGGCAGTAGGCGGGCTGCTTCTTATCGTCCTCGCTGCTTCCTATGCCCAAGCCCTGACCTATCGCCTGATTGCGTGGGTACTGTATTTCTATCTGCTCGCATTTGGACTCTTGCAATGCGGTATTGGAGCCCTAATGCTGTACATCACCCCTCGTAGCCATCCTGAGATTTCGTAAGTGCTCCTGACTGCGCCAATCTTGCAGCATTCCCTTGTGACTTGAATCACCGAAAAGTTGAGGCTATGGGGATTAGTCTGGACATCTGCTGGCCTTCCCAGAGCTAACCAGCCCATCCCTGTCCAACACGGAAGGAGCTTGTCATGACTCTTACCTCCCTTGCGCGCACATTGCTGGGTGTCATTCTCGTATGTGGATCCTGCTCCCGCTCTATCGCACAGTCCGATGCCTTGGCAACCAGCCAGCATCCACTTGTAAAAGACCTTGGTTCTCTCCCCCCTACCTACACTCGCAGCCAGGCATACGCGATCAGCAACAGCGGTCTGATTGCCGGTTCCCTCATTCAAGTGGGGCACGATGAGGCGAACCATGGCTTCCTATACAGCAACGGCCAGATGATCGATCTCGGTACACTGCCCACTGGCACATTCAGCGACGCCTTTGGGGTCAATGACCGGAGGCAAGTCGTGGGCCGCGCCCTGTACGTCACTCCCGGGCTGCCGCTTGATCGCTTCTTCCATGCCTTTCTCTGGGAGAAAGGCGTCATGAAAGACATAGGCACTCTGCTTCCGTCCAATACCGCCATCGCGTATGCGATTAACAATCGCAGTCAAATCGTCGGCGAAAGCGGCGGCCATGCTTTTCTATACGAACAAGGGATGATGAAAGATTTAGGCACCTTACCTGGAGGCTCCAGCAGCGCGGCGTACGCCATCAACCAGGCCGGAGATATTGTTGGTCAGACTACATACTCGGACGGCTCAATGCATGCATTCCTTTATCGCGACGATGGAATGCACGACCTCGGCACCCTGCCTGGGGGACGAAATAGCATCGCACGCAGCATCAACAATCTAGGTCAAATCGTAGGTACCTCTACCGTCACGAATGGCGATTCGCATGCGTTCCTCTATCGGAATGGTCAAATGACTGACCTGGCAGCCCTTCCCGGAGGCACGGATTTTTCAGATGCCAAATCTATCAATGATCGGGGACAGATACTTGGCGTTGGCATGCTCTTTGACAATGGCAAGTTTATTTCTATCAGTTTGCCAAACTCACTCGGGCAGGTGACCTTCGCTTTCGCGGCAGCCATCAACGATTCTGGTGAAATTGCAGGTGTCTTGCTCCCGGACTACCACGCGGCAGTCCTCAATAGTGACCTGCTCCCCGATGAGCATCCGTAGTCTCATGCCAATGCACTCGACATAAGCATCTCCTCGGACTAGACAGATACGGTTCCTTCCCACTTATGACCTCTGACAATTCAGGCAAATATGCCTCTTTCGATCGAAGCCAACGTTCCTGGACCCGCCTTACGGCAGCCCTTTCATTCGCAGGAATACTCCTGCATCTGTTACTCCGATATCTTCTCAACTACAAGGCAACGATCTCTTTTATTCCGCTGTTGGTCATCATCATTGCGGGTGGCATTCCGTTGCTCTATGATCTTCTTTCCCAAATTCGGAAACGCCAGTTTGGTGCGGATTTTCTTGCGGGCCTGTCGATCATCACCGCAATCCTGATGGGAGAGTTGCTGGTTGCGGCGATTATCATCCTTATGCTTTCTGGTGGCCAGGCGTTGGAGGAGTTTGCCACGCGGCGGGCTTCTTCAACGCTCAGCGCTTTGGCCCACCGCATGCCTAGCGCTGCCCATCGCATCGCAGGGGATGTTACCGCAGATATCCGGGTGGATGAAATTCGTATCGGAGACCGCTTAATCGTCCTTCCCCATGAGATCTGCCCGGTAGACGGAACAGTGGAATCAGGCACGGGCACGATGGACGAATCCTTTCTTACGGGAGAACCCTTTCGTATTCGTAAGACGTCTGGGTCGCAAGTAATCTCAGGAGCATTGAATGAGGACACAGCCCTTACGATCATTGCCGACAGGTTGGCCGTCGATTCACGCTATGCACGCATCATGCAGGTGATGCGTAAGGCCGAGGAGAATCCACCGGCCATCCGCAGGCTGGCAGACCGGCTGGGTGCGTTCTACACCCCCATCGCGGTTTTGATCGCCCTTACAGGATGGCTCCTGAGTGGTCAGTCTGAGCGTTTTCTCGCGGTGCTCGTGATCGCAACACCATGCCCGTTACTGCTTGCAATTCCAATCTCGATCATCGGATCGATCTCCCTGGCCGCGAAACGGGGCATTGTGATCAAGAAACCAGTTGTTCTTGAACAGGTCGGCAATATTCGCACTATGTTTTTCGATAAAACCGGAACGCTGACACATGGAGAGCCGGTGGTTACGGAGGTTGTCACCTTCCCTGGCACAAGCGCGGAAGACATTCTGAGATTCAGTGCCAGCCTTGAGCAATACTCGAAGCATCCGCTAGCTGGAGCGCTCCTAAAGGCTGCACGACAGAAACACATATCTTTGCAGAGTGCCGAAAGCGTCAGCGAAAAGCCAGGAGCCGGGCTGAGAGGTCAGGTTGCGGGAAGACGCGTCCTGGTTACCGGAAGAAAGAAAATAAACAGCGAGTCGGCAGCTTTGCTTCCATCCACTGTTTCAGGAATGGAATGCGTCGTCGTCCTTGACGATCAAGTGGCCGGCCTGATTCGATTCCATGATCGCCCACGGAAAGAAAGTAAGCCCTTCATCAAACACCTACGACCTAAGCATCAGGTCGAGGATTTGATCATCCTATCGGGAGACCGAGACATCGAAGTACAGCATCTGGCTGAAATTGTCGGGATCAAAGATGTTCGTGCAAGCTTGACACCCGAACAGAAACTTAACATCGTTAGAGAGCGCACTGCAACCACTCCAACTCTATTCCTGGGAGACGGCATCAATGATGCTCCAGCCATGCTGGCCGCAACAGTGGGCATTGCGTTTGGACAGAACAGCGACATCACGGCAGAAGCGGCCGGTGCAGTCATCATGGAACCAGCTCTGGGCAAGGTTGATGAGCTGCTTCATATAGGCAAAAGGATGCGGCGGATCGCTCTTGAAAGTGCCGTGGGTGGCATGGTCTTGAGCGCTGCGGGTATGCTTCTGGCTGCTTTTGGTTTTCTGCCTCCTATCGCCGGAGCTATAGGTCAGGAGATAATCGATCTTCTCGCCGTACTCAATGCCCTGCGGGCATCATTCCCTGGAAAAGAACTTCAGGACTTTTGATCCCTGAGAGGATTGGGTGCAGATGGCCAATTTCCACGAATCGACGAAATATTGGAGCTTTTCCTGAGAAGTTCCTTCCCAGACTATTTCCAGCAAGTTGGCAAAAACTCCTCGCAATAATCGCTACAATCGTTGGGACCATCAGGAGGTCTTGCCATGAACCGTTGCATGAGTGCGCTGACTCTCGGCGCAGCGTCACTGCTGGTGCTCTCTCAAACCGGCTGCAAGAACACCCCAACGACGGCACAGCCTCCCTTAGAGACGACGAAGGCTAGCGCAGATATCGAACAGTTAAGTCCGGAGTTATCCACGATCATCCCTGAGGGGGCCAGGCTCGAAAAAATGGCCACTGGATTTACATGGACCGAGGGGCCAGTGTGGGTGCAGCCCGGGATGTTAATGTTCGCAGAGATTCCGAGCAACAGCATTCGGCAGATGTCTTCTGATGGCAAGGTTACGATCTGGCTGCAGCCGAGCGGCTATGTCGCTAAGGAGCCCTTTGGCGGCAAAGAGCCGGGGACCAATGGGATGACGCTTGACGACAAACTGCGCCTGACCGTCGCAGGTCATGCGGCGCGCAGCATTCTTCGATTTGAGACGATGGACCCCAAGGGCACGAAGACAATTCTGGCAGATAGCTACGAGGGCAAGCCACTCAACAGCCCGAACGATGTTGTGTATGGCCCGGATGGCTCGCTTTATTTCACGGACCCGCCTTACGGTCTTCCGACGCAGCAGGATAATGATCCGTCGAAGAAGCTCAAGGTGAATGGCGTATATCGTATTCCGGACGCAACGGCTGTCAAAGCTGGGTCGGCTCCGAACCGAGCGAAGCTGCAGTTGCTGATCCGCGATTTGCCGCGGCCGAATGGTATCGCGATCTCGCCGGATAGCAAGTGGCTTTATGTCGCTGATTCACAGCAGAAGAAATGGATGCGGTATCCGCTGAAGAGCGACGGTACGGTGGCGGAAGGCGTGGTGTTTCTGGACGCATCTTCAGCAAAGGGCACGGGAACTCCAGATGGAATGAAGGTCGATTCGCAGGGGAATCTATTCGCGACCGGACCGGGCGGCGTATGGATCATCTCGTCGGAGGGTAAGCACCTGGGAACGATTCTCACAGAAAAGCCGACAGCTAACGTGGCATGGGGCGGCGAAGATGGCAAGACGCTCTATCTGACAACGAGTGACGCAATTTATCGTATTCCCGTGAAGGTTGTTGGCTATCGTCCCTGGATTCATTGAGGCGATCGACCTGTCGGGGTGTGTGATGACACACCCTAACTACAGCGACAATCCAAAAAACTCTGCAATCGCCATATGAACTGCGGGCGTCTGTTCGCGCGTTAGCGCCAATACCGCTGCCGGTCGTAGCCCCGGAAGGTGCTCGCGCAGAAGTTCGTAATCCGCAAGAAGATCCTGGCTCGATCGTACCGCGCGCTCTGCCTCCTCAATCGCGATCAGGGCCGGAGCCCGTTTCGCCAGCATCTGCGGAAACCCCGCGACGCCTAGTCGCTCCGGTGCGATGTACAGGAACTTCAGCCGTCCACTTAGATACTCCACGCATGCAGCCCGAAGTGTCTCCCGGCTGCGATTCGCGTGGATGCAATCGCACGCTATCCCGCGTTCGCGGAACTTCGCCACCTCGGCCTCCATCCACTCCGCCCGCGCACTTGCCACCAGCGAGGTTCCTTCCAGCGCGAGCCCAGCAAGTTGGTAACACAAGGTCTTTCCCGCTCCATCAGGAAGCGCCAGCAAATGATCCTTGCCCGACAGTGCAGCCAGGCACGCGGCTTTTTGTCCTGGGAGGAACGTTTTGTGCCCAAACCGCTCTTTAAGAAGCCCATTCAACTGTGTCGTCTTCGACGGCTTTTTCGCCTGGCCTTCCGCGGTCGCCGGTGGCCGCGTACCCGCTGCTTTTTTGTCGCTGGCAGCCGGCGCCGTCTTCGCCACCGAAACGAACGGGCGTCGCGGCGTTACCCGCACCTTATCCATCACACCGCTCACATACGCGTTGATGCCTTCGATGAATGGTGTGAGATGTGCCTCTCCCTGGTTGATCTTTTTGAGGTACGCTTCCCACTGCCCCGTCATCGCCGGGGTCTTCACCTCAGGATGCACCACGTCGATCAAGTGGATTCCCTTGTCCGTCGCTTCCAGCGTTTTACCGCTGCGAACGATGTAACCACGCTTCAGCAGCGTCTCGATGATCGAGGCCCGCGTAGCCGGCGTCCCCAGGCCCGTTTCCTTCATCGCCTCCGAAAGCTCTTTTTCGTCCAGCGACTGCCCTGCCGTCTGCATGGCAGTCAGGAGCGTACCTTCCGTAAAACGCTTCGGCAGCTTTGTCCTTTTCTTCTTCGCATTGATGGCAGCCACACGTTGCGGCTGGCCCTCCGCCAGATCCGTCGGCAACACCTGCGCGGCCTCTTCCTCTTCGCCGCCGCCCTTCTTCCGCTTCTCAGGCACCGGGTCCAGAACCTTCCAGCCGATCTGTTGGACCAGCGTTCCCGACGTTCGGTACCGATCCACAACCGGCTCCGTGCCATCCTGTCCCGGATTCGTAATCGCTGTGATTACCGTTGGGACGGCCTGTAGATGATCCTCGTGCCACATCATTAACAAGCGGCGACACACCATGTCGTAGATCCTGCGCTCCTGCGGGCTCAGGTTCAACTTGCCGGGGTTCACCGCGTTCGGCAGAATCGCATGGTGGTCGCTTACCTTACTGTCGTCCACATAGCGCTTGCTGAGGAGGCGCGTCCCCGTTCCCTCCGCCACCATCTGCGGATACTGCGGCGCAACAACATTCGCGATCGGACTCACCGTTGCCGCCACATCAGTCGACAAATGGCGGCTGTCGGTACGCGGATAGCTGATGAGTTTATGGCGCTCATACAGCGCCTGCGCATACGTTAGCGTCTCCTGCGCCGTGAATCCGAACAGCCGGTTGGCGTGGCGTTGCAACTCCGTCAGGTCGTACAACAACGGCGGCTGCGCGCGTTGCGTCTCCGACTTCACTGATTCAATCATCACCGCGCCCGTACGCGCGCGTTCGACGATCTGCTTCGCCTCTTCGCCGTCTGCAGCCAGCCGCGACAACTTCGCCTGCGTCTCTTTCTCGTTCCCCTGGTCGCCGCGCGGCCGGACCCACGTGCCTGAATAGGTTTCTTTCTTTCGCTCGGCCAGACCTTCAAATTTGGCGATGACCTCGATGTACTCTTCCGACACGAACTGCCGCAGCGTCAGTTCCCTCTCCACCACCATCGCCAGCGTAGGCGTCTGCACGCGACCCACCGAGATTTCCTCGTTATAGATCAGGGAGTAGGCGCGCGACAGGTTCATCCCCACCAGCCAGTCGGCGCGGCTCCGCCCATGCGCGGCATCAGCCAGTCCGTCGTAGGCGCTGCCAGGTTGCAACTTGTCAAAGCCCTTGCGAATCGCATCGGCGGTCATCGATGAGATCCACAGCCGGTTCACAGGCTTATCGCACAGCGCTGCGCCATAGATGTAGCGAAAGATCAGTTCGCCTTCACGCCCTGCGTCCGTGGCACATACCACTTGCGCCACGCGCGGCGAGTTCAGAATCTTGCGAACCACCTCAAACTGGCTTTTGGTCTTTTCATACACTACCAGCGGCCAGTCGCCGGGCAGCATGGGTAACGAGTCCAGTCGCCATTGTTTCCACTCGGGACGCATCTCGTGTGGCTGCGCCAGAGAAACCAGGTGCCCCACGGCCCAAGTCACCACATATCCGTTTCCGTGCAGAAATCCGTCGCCCTTCTTGGCGGCCCCGAGAACGCGGGCAATATCGCGCGCAACCGAAGGCTTCTCCGCCAGGACGGCGGTCACTGTGGCACTGCTGTCAGACATCGTTACTTCAAGTATCCCACCCCAAAAGGTCCTGCGCCGTTCC
>JABFXN010000162.1 GCA_013361705.1 Acidobacteriaceae bacterium | reverse complement strand
GCTGCAACAGATCATTGGTCGAAAATCTGCCAATGCCCTCTCGCTTCGCAAGTGATTTACCGACGGACGGCAGCATCTGCATCAGTCCGTACGCGTTCGCGCGTGATACCGCACCGGGGTTGAACTCCGACTCTTGACGAATGAGCGACGCAACCAGATAAGGATCAAGACTGTTGCGCGAAGCATTCGCCGTCAGCTCGTTCCAGTACGGGGTTGGGAACAGCAGCTTCCAATACATTTGCGGAACATCGTCGACGCTGTACGCAAAATAAGAGGCGCCGCTCCGTTTCATCGCCTGTAGCGCACGCACATACTCGCCGTAGGAGGTATAGATCTCCGCCTGCGCCAACGTTCCCCACGTTGGGCTCGTCGGGCTTGCCTGAATCTCCGGCGCGATGTACTCGTTCAATCCGGCATTGGCCAGCAGACGAGCCTTGATGAGATGGGTGTCGTTCTCAGGCAGATTGTCGATCAGCTCCGGCACATCTGGCGCACGCACTGAGGCCAAAGGGGCAGCAGGAGCTACGGCTGGCTGCTTCCCCAGGATGTCCAGCCGCTGGCGCGCCAGCAGGGCGTAGTAGTAGTTCGGGAAGCTATCAGAAAGCGTCCGGTAGTAATTCGCCGCCTGGGAAAGATTATGTTCCTGCTCTTCATAGATGCGGCCTCTCCAGTAGAGCGCTGACGGCGTCTCGATGCCTGTCGGATAGCGCTGAATCTGCTCGTCCATCAAGCGAGCAGCCTCGGAGTAGTTCCGTGTGCGATAGCTTAACCAGCCGGCGCGCCAGTGAGACGAAGGACCATAGGTGCTGCGAGGAAACATGCTGACAAGCTGGCTGTAGTAGCCTGCGGCCGTCCCGTACTCATGTTTGAGCAGGTACATGTTCCCTGCCGAGTAAAGCGACTCTTCCGTCCATCGGCTACGCGGATAACGCTGGGTCAACTGCGTCACCAGACTGCCATGCTGTCCACGGTCATCAGAGCTCCGCGCCAGCTCTGCGAGAAGATACAGTTTCAAGGCAGCCGAATCATCATCCGTCTGCGGCAGGCTCTCTGCCTCGCGCTTTGAAAGCCGCTTCAGCTTCAGGTCACACACCGCCGCATAGATATCCAAAGCATCACGGTCGCCAGGGCTCAGCGTCGCATCGTGCTGAATGCTGTGGTACTCGTCTGCTGCTTCGGAATATCGCTTGGCGTTATACAACTGGTCGGCATGCACTTTGTGCTCGGTTGCCGTCAGCGGAGTTCCCATCACCTGCAACTGGACTCGAGCCTGTGTGGCCTCATAACTGAGAGGAAGCAGCGTGTAGATGCTGCGATACATCGCCGCTGCCTGATTGGTATTCCCGGCAAGCTGCCACGCTTTCGCTTGAGCGAAACGGAAGTCCGCATGCGAGGCTTGCGCTGTTCCAGTCAGCGGACTCAGCACACGCAAGGCTCCCTGCGGATCGTTCTGCTGCAGATATCCATTCGCCAGCACGACCGGAGCATTCGGCACAAAGATCGATTCCGGATGGCGCTGAGCAAAGTTCTCCAGCAGAGCGTAGGCATCGGTTCCCCGTCCTCCCTGGAGGGCCGCCTGCGCGCCAAGGTAGTCTGCGTAGTCATCCAGAGCCTCTCCACGCTGTGCTGCCTGGCGGAAGGCGTTGTAGGCATCAGAAAAACGCTTATCCAGCATGTAGGCATGGCCCATCGCCAGCCATGCCGCCGCTGAGGCCTCTCCATTGTGGCTGTTCGCATATGCCTGCACACCGGCATAGGCCGCAGGCGACCGGGTTGCCGTCAGTTGCTGTGCCATCGGGCGGAGCTGTGACGACGCTACGAATGCGCTGGTCAGCTTGCGCGATCGCGCTGTTGGAGGGGGGCTGACGACCTTCTTCCTCCGTCCCCTGGCGGTCGGCTTTCCGGAGGCAGCCCGCTTCGTCCCCTTACCGGCGCCGGCTTTGGCAGGCGCCTTTTCGGCAGGCTTCTTTGTTGCTGCTTTCTTCGTCTGGGCGTAGACCGTCCCAGAGAGCAGCAGCAGGAAACAAAACGGCAGAAAAGCAGCTATACGGCGGAACTTCATCGTCTTCTTTGCAGAGTATGATGCGTCACTGTGCGAAATTTCCCCTTAGAGCAATTTTCCGCATCTTCGGCGATACCCTTTTCTGTAGGACCGGTCCACGAGCCCGTTGGTTTAGTATGGGTCTATCAGATATTTGCCCGGACGGAATAACGCCCGGCAACTCACTGTTTTAAAGAAAGCTTGCACCGGAATGCCGACCCCGACCATCCAATCCCCAGCAGTGGAAGAACATCCGGACGTTGCGCTGGTTGCGCGCGCCCGGGAAGGAGATACGGCAGCTTTTGAGCAGTTAGTCCGGCAGTATGACCGGCAGATCTTCCGGGTAGCGCAGCACATTACCCAGAACCGCGAGGATGCGGAAGACATTGTGCAGGACGTCTTCCTCAAGGCTTACGAAAAGCTTGATCAGTTCCAGGGAAATTCGAAGTTTTCCACCTGGCTGGTGCGTATCGCGGTGAATGAGAGCCTGATGCGGCTCCGCAAGCGGAAGACCAGCAGGACAGTCTCCATGGACGAAGATGTCCAGACGGAAGAGGGCGCAATTCCCCGCGACTTTGCCGACTGGAGCCCGAATCCCGAGCAGATTTACGGGCAGTCCGAATTAGGAGATATTCTGCGTAAGACGATTCAGGGCCTGCCGCCCGGTTTTAGAACAGTGTTTACGTTGCGCGATATCGAAAATCTTTCGACGGAAGAGACGGCTGAAGCTCTGGGACTCAGTGTTCCGGCAGTAAAAAGCCGGCTTCTGCGCGCTCGGCTGCAGCTACGTGAGCGCCTAAGCCGGTATCTGAAACAGCCGGAAGGAGTTAAGCCGTGACCTGCACAGAGTTTCTGGCCAAAATGACCGACTACTTTGATGGCACCATCGCCAAAGAGCTGGAAGCCGAAGTTCGACAGCACATGTGTGAGTGCAGCCACTGCGAGGTGGTCGTCAATACGACCCGCCAGACGATCGAGATCTATCGTGATACCGACGTATACGAACTTTCCACCGACACCCGGGAACGTCTGATTGCGAACATTATGAGCAAGTGCCGCGGCAAAGGTTGCGCGTAAGTACCGAACAAGACACACCCCTTCCCACCTTTTTGTCATTTACTTCCGGCTTCCCTGCGGCCTATCCTCGACGGGTACTTCTCTCATCACTTCTCCCATCAGGGGATTTATCTGCCATGAGTTCACCCAATCGCAGGGTCGATGACCCTACTTTGACGCGTCAGCGCGGCATTCTCAGCCATCCTGGCACCCTTCTGGTTGCCGGCATGGCAATCCTGTTTACCGCCTATATCTTCAACGTCGGCGGCCTGCAGACCTGGGCCAACTCCGCATTCGACAACTTCAACCAGGGGGCACAGTCCCATAACGACTCCGTCGTAAATATGACGGTGGCCTTTGCTCCTATTGCTGCAGGTCTCGTCATCCTGCTCATCGCCTACTGGATTCTGCGCAGTTTAGGCCGAGGAGTCCGCAAGATGGCGAAAGAGAACCGCCTCTCTTCCCGTGGCTCACAGACGATCAACGACTTCTGCGAGCTGGCGGCCAAAGCCTCCATCAGCCACAAGGTGGCTTCGCACACCTATCGTTTTCTGACACCCTATTACCACGACGACGTTCGTTCCCGGCTCGAGGATCGGCTGCGCGATGACCTGCATATGACCGAGACAAAGGTCCGCGATGCTGTCGCCAACCTGCTTCATCGCTGCGACCGCAAGAAGAACCTCGATGGTCAGGTTGATACGGTGGTCACGGTTCTCGACCTGATGCGCTATGTCGAGAAGGCGCCCGCACACTTCCTCACTCACTCTGCGGTCAAGCGGCTCCGGGGAGAACACAAAGGTCCTGAGATCGTTCGCACCGCAGCCGTGGGAGAGACCAGAATGGTCAAGCCGCTGCATAAACGCTCCGGAATGCTGGCTGCGGTCAAAAGCCTCTCCGGCTTGCGTAAAGCCGCCGCGGTGCAGAAGCCGGTAGAGCCCCGCGATCCCGTTGCTCGTCCTGTGAATCCTCCGGTCGAGATCGCCGCCGGACGTCAGGTAAAGCGCGACATTACCGTTCCGCGCGGGAACTAGAGCTACTTGCAATAAAAAGAGGGCAGCCTCAGGCTGCCCTCTTTTTATTGCCGTCTTTCCGGCTTAGCGTACGACCTGCTGGAACAGGGACGAAGACAACAGACTTGCGAACTGGCTGTCGGAGGAGGCATAAGCGACGGTGATGGTTCCGCTGCTGGAGCTAATCGTCGTGTGATCGAGCGCCTGCTTCTCATCGGTCGAGCCTGAGCCCTGCTTGTACATCGAAACCGCCTTCATCAGGGAAGCAATCGTTGCAGCCGTTACCGTGTCGGAGGTCACCACCGACATATCGAACTTCACGCCGTTGGAGAAGTCCATGGTGTAACGCGAGCTCTTCATGCGGTTGCGTACGGTGTCATAGTCCGCCAGTTGCGAGGCATCACCCATGACGCTCTTCATCATCGTCTGGGTTCCCTTCTGGTCCAGAAGGCTCCAAACCGCCTTGTCATCGACATTCGGCATCTCAGCGGCAAGCTCACCATTCAGGAAGTTAGGAATATTGCCATCGCGCGCCTCCATCGATGTGCGCACCGCATTTTTATCACCGAAGACCATCGTTGTCTGGTTCAGCCAGACAACGCTCATGCCTTGGGCTCCCATGGGATAGATTGCGTTATTCCGCAGCATGGTGGGCTTGATCTTGTTCTTGGCGAAATAGGCCATAATGTCCCGGGTGCGGAACTGGCCCTGCGCGATACCGATAATGTTGGTCGAACTGCCCTCGCCTGTCCGATAAGCCACGAAAGCCAGATTGTCAGCGTCCTGGTCAACCTTCAGGCCAGAGCTCTTTAGCGCCGATTCCAGCCGTTTCAGCTCCGGAGGGAGAACCCTATCCTTCAGCGCCATGGCAGCCGAGGAGTTCTGCATCGCGCGATAGTCCACGGTAATAATCTGCTGCACGTCGCGCGGAATTGCGGACTTGGCGTCCGAGGACAACTGCGCGGCCGGAGCAGCCGCTGCGGCTGCAGCCAGCACCATTGCCATGAGGATTTGCTTCATTGTTCTGTGATTCCTTTTATCTTGGGGGTTCTGCCGCCAGATCGTTGGCTACAGTGATTCTCTCTCATCTTCAGACGGATACAACCCAGCCTCGGTTACCTTTACGGCCAATTGAGCGGATGCTTTAACCTGCGTTCAAGGACCTTCATCTCCGGGTCAAATCCCGGAACCTGACTCACCCAGGCCGCAGACGGATCATACGCCTGTTCCGGAATCAGACCAATCAGCTCTCCATCAGCGATGCTTGAACCGTGGCGAGCCGCAAGCTGACGGGCGCGCTCATGCACCTCTGCAACCGGCGTGCGATGAAAATCCGTGATGTTGATACTCACCTGCGCTCGACCTTGCGCCAGGACACCCATCGCCTTGATACCGTACATGCCCCCGCCGGAAGCGCGAATCTCTTTTGCGATGGCACGTGCAATCGCGACATCCGGGTCATGCAAATAGATGTTGTATGCGATCAGGAACTTGCGCGCGCCCACAGCGGAAGCGCCCGCGGTTGCATGTAGCTCAGGTCCACCAATGTCCGGACGGCGAGCCGCATCCTTGCGAACCGCATCCCGCAGCCCTTCGAACTGGCCGCGTCGTACATCTTCCAGGTTCACACGGTCTGGACGAGCCGCGGCAGCCTCGTAGAAATACACGGGAATCCCATACCGCAGCCAGATCTGCTGACCGGCCTGACGGGCGAGCATGGCGCACTGCGGAAGGGCGTAGTTCGCCACCGGGACAAAAGGAATTACGTCGGCCGCGCCAATACGGGGGTGGACACCTTCCTGGCGGGTCAGGTCAATCAGCTCCGCCGCTTTCCCTGCCGCACGGATGGCCGCCTCCGCCACCGCCTCGGGGGCTCCGGCGATGGTTACCACGGAGCGGTTATGGTCGTTGTCCAGCGAATAGTCCAACAGGCTGACGCCTTCCACCTTCATGGCGGAGACAATTGCGCGTACCTTCTCCGGGCTCACACCCTCTGAGAAGTTTGGAACGCATTCAATGATGGGGCTTCCTACTTCCACCATGTGTATCCCACGTTGAACTGCAGCGTCACATTTACTCCGGGGTTTCGGTCACCCATCGACGCATTGGAGATATGGACCGCATTGGCGCCGAAATCGATAGAATGCCTCGGCTTTACAAAATAATGCATGCCCACGCCAGCCTGAGGCGTGAAATTCCAAACCGAAGTTTCAGAGGTAGGCCCAGCATTCGCCAGGTTGATGACGGTTGCCGAACCATACGGAGGATACTTATGGTTCGTCCAGATCAGACCGCCCGCCCCCTGAACCCAGGGCATAATCCGCCGATGGTTCGTCATGTTCCAGCGCATGATTACCGGCGTCAACGACACACCGTGATATGTTCCGCCCACCGTATACGGAGGCGAGCACACCGTCAGCGACGAGTTGCACTTCACACGCTGGAACTTCGGAACATTCGACTGCCAATACGGAAACAGCTCCGCTGCAAACTCGAACTGTCCCTTTAAAAAACCGGAGCCGAGTTCAGGCGTCAGCACTCGACCTACATGAACACCCGCCATGATGAACTTGTAGCCGCTACGATTGTCCGTAACACCTAATCCTCCCTGAACCAGAGGACCATACTCCCAACCCGGATGACTGGCAACTTCACGTACAGGAGACTGTATGGCGGTCTGTGCCACTGCCGGCATTGCCAGAGCAGCACTCATCAATGTACTCACGATCCATTTCTTCACTTACGCTTCCCTCTCCGTACAGAAGAAAGCCGCCGAATCTTCCGGCGGCTCTTCACTCATATTCCTGCAGTGTGAATCAGCCGGCCACCTCGGCCATTTCCATATCGAAGTTGGAGTACACATTCTGCGTATCGTCCAGATCTTCGAGCGTCTCCAGCAGACGATTCATCGCAGCCGCCTGCGGGCCTTCGAGTTTCTGATAGGTCGAAGGAATCATCGTTACTTCGGCAACCTCAGGAGTGATGCCGGCGCCCTTCACCGCCGTCAATACAGTCTCGAAGTCTTTCGGGGCGGTCAGCACTTCCCAGCTATCGCCATCACCGGAGAGATCATCCGCTCCAGCCTCGAGAACGATCTCGGTCAGCTTGTCCTCGCCCACAGCATCCTTCGCAACGACGATCAGGCCTTTCTTCGAGAACATGTAGCCCACCGAGCCAGACTCGCCCAGGTTGCCGTTGTTCTTGGAGAAGGCATGACGAATTTCGCTCACCGCACGATTACGGTTATCGGTCAGCACTTCGACGATGACCGCGACGCCACCGGGGCCATAGCCCTCAAAGGTGATCTCTTCATAGGTCGCGCCTTCGAGCTCGCCGGTGCCGCGCTGGATGGCGCGCTTGATGTTATCCGCCGGCATATTCTCAGCCTTAGCCGCGGCAACTGCCGTACGCAGCCGAGTGTTGCCGTCAATATCACCGCCGCCCTGTTTCGCAGCGATCTGGATTTCCTTGATCAGGCGTGTAAAGATCTTGCCGCGCTTGGCATCCAGAGCGCCCTTCTTATGCTTGATTGTTGCCCATTTTGAGTGGCCGGACATTGCGGTTCCCTACCAGTTCCGTGTGAAATCTTTGCCTTCAGGCACCCGTCGATTTTACCACTTGGCGGCTGTTTCTCCTCGATCCCAAAGCTATACGGCTGGTTCATTGAGAAGGTTTTCCAGATTCAATGGCCGTGTATACATCTGTAACTCGCCGGATTCAGTCCTCGGCCACCGTTCCTGTGGACGATCCCAGTACAGTTCCACACCGTTCTGATCCGGATCCCGCAGATAAAGCGCTTCAGAGACACCGTGATCGGCAACGCCCTCGAGTGGAATCTTCGCTGCGATCAGCCTCCGCAGGGCATCTGCGAGATGTGCGCGGGTCGGATACAGAATTGCCGTGTGATACAGCCCCGTTGTTCCAGGTGCGGGAGGTTTTCCTCCGCGGCTTTCCCACGTATTCAGTCCGATGTGATGGTGGTATCCGCCGGCCGAGAGAAAGGCCGCCTGGTCCCCCAGCCGGGTAGTGATCTCAAAACCGAGCACTCCGTGGTAAAACGCGAGTGCCCGGTCCAGATCGGATACCTTCAGATGCACGTGCCCGATACGGGCTCCTGCAGTGATCGCTGAAGTCTGTGACATACAGGTCTTTGATGACCTTGAAGCTAACTACGGTTCATAATCGTCCGCTCGTAGACCTTCACATACTCCTTTGCAGGCCCGTCCCAACTGAAGTCCTGCCGCATTCCCCGTTGCATCATCGCGGTCCACGTTGGCTTGTCCTGAAACGCCTTGAGCGCCCGCCTGATGGCATCGAGCATTGCCCAGGCAGAGTATCCCCCAAATTTAAAGCCATTCCCATTGCCATCCGTCTGCTCATCAATGGTGTCCTGCAAACCTCCCGTCGCACGCACGACCGGGACGGTACCGTACTTCAAGGAATAGATCTGGTTCAGGCCACAGGGCTCATACCTGGAGGGCATCAGGAATATGTCGGCACCAGCCTCAATCTTGTGCGCCAACACGTTGTTGTAAGCAACACGTACCCGCATCTTCTGCGGATAACGCACCGCAAGCTCTGTGAGCAGATGTTCATAGTAGGCCTCTCCCGTACCCAGCGCGACGAGAGCGACGTTCTCTTTCATCAGATCTTCCGCAGCCTGAGCGATAAAATCGAACCCCTTCTGCGTTGCAAAGCGCGACACGATTCCGATGACAGCGGTGTCGTCATGCACGCCATCAAAACCGAAGGCGTGCAGCAGATCGCGTCGGCACTCCTTCTTCCCTGCCAGATCCTCGGGTGTGTAGTGGTCGGCGATCAGAGGGTCGGTCGCAGGATCCCACTGCTCATAATCCACGCCATTAAGAATTCCCACCAGATCCCCGGACCGGCGTCTCAATGTGTCTTCCAGGCCGCTTCCGAATTCGGCCGTCTGAATCTCCTGTGCATACGTCGGACTCACGGTAGTAATCGCGTCAGCGTAGACGATGCCACCCTTCAGGAAGTTCAGATTGTCATACTGCTCCAGCTTGTCCATCGTGAACATGTCCCATGGCAGCAGCAGGCGCTGTATCGTCTGCGGGGGAAACCATCCCTGATAACCGGCATTGTGGATGGTGAGAACTGTCGGCACCTTGCGGAAGACCGGATCAAAGAAATAGGTCGAGCGCAGATAGACAGTGATCATCGCGGCCTGCCAGTCATGGACATGGAAGACTTCCGGCACGCCTAATATCTTTGTCGCTTCAATCACAGCACGGCTGAAGAGTCCGAAACGCTCGGCATTGTCCGGATAGTCCCCGCTCGGCGTTGCATAGAAGCTCTCGCGGTCGAACAACTCCGGGCAGTCAATAAAGTAATACTGCACGCCCTCCGTCTTGCCGCCGTCGAGCACTCGGACGAAGCGGTTGTAGTACTCGAACGGAATTGTGATGCTCGGCACCACCACGCCGGCATGCGGCGCCAGTTTGGCAACCTGGCGGTAATACGGCAGAAAGACTTCAACCTTGTGCTCAAGGCGGGCAAGGGCCTGCGGCAGAGCACCTACAACATCAGCCAAACCGCCTGTTTTCGCCCATGGTGTGCACTCTGACGCCGCAAAGACAATATGCATCGTTCGTTCTTCTCTCCCGAAGCAGCTAGTCTATATCTCACCGCCGCTTCTCCCTAACTGAGATGCACGCACAACACCGCCGGACGCTTTGAACTCACTATGCCGAAACACAAACCGAAACTTGGGCAGAACTTTTTAGTTGATGACTCCGCCCGCTACCGCATTGCAGATGCCCTTGGCGATATCGGCCACCGTATCGTGCTTGAGATCGGTCCGGGCAAGGGTGCAATTACCGAGATCCTCGCCGGACGCGCAGGCAGGCTGATTGCGATTGAGCTCGATAATGAACTCGCTCCTGTGCTCACTGCCCGCTATGCAGACAGAGAGCATATCCGAGTTGTTCATCAGGACATCCTCGAGACCGATCTCACCTCGCTTATTCCAGCGGGAGAGAAAGCAGACGTAGTCGGCAATCTTCCCTACTACATCACGTCGGATATTCTGCTGCATCTCTTCGCCGCCTCAGGGCATCTTGGCCGGGCGGTGGTGATGATGCAACGAGAGGTCGCCGAACGTGTTGCAGCCACTCCCGGTAATCGCGACTATGGTCTGCTCTCGGCAACATCCCAACTCTACTGCCGGGTCGAAAATCTCTTCACCTTACCTCCCGGCGCGTTCTCTCCCCCACCGGAGGTCTATTCGACCGTACTTCGCTTTACCTTCGCGCCCCGCTTCCATGAACTTGGCATTGACGATGCCTCGGCCTTCGACCGATTCCTGAAGCAGTCGTTTGCTCAGAAGCGCAAGACGCTCAGCAACAACCTGCGAAGCGCAGGCTATGAGATGCAGCAGCTCACGGCAGTATGGCCTGCCTCGATTCCACCCCAGGCACGGGCAGAGGCGCTCTCTCTGGAACAGATGGCCGAACTCTACCGCGCACTGCTCGAATCTATTTAGGCGACCGCGAGGGCTGCGACGCCGGAGGCGACGAAGGAGCAGGCCGGGACGGAGCGGGTGCTGGTGCCGGTGAAGGCGCCGGAGGCGGTGGGCTCTGCCGTGGCTGCGGTGCAGGCTGGGACTGGTGCCAACTCGGCGGTGGCTCAGGACGCTGCACCGGTTGCGGACGCGGTTGCTGCTGCACGGGAGGCTGATTGATGTGTCCCGGCGCGGGACGACTCTCTACTGGCCGCTCCGGATTACCGACATTCGTCCCTGGGGCCGGACGTGTCACTGGCTGAACGGGCTGCTGCGGCGACTGCCCCCTTGAGCCTTGATTTCCCGCCCCTTGATTGACCGTCGGACTCACAGTTCTCCATCCGCCCGGCACCACCGGTGGCACCGGCTGCGCCTGAATGGGAGTAGGCGTTGGCCCATTATCCTGAAGCCCTGACGGACGCGTTGGCCGTCCGCTGTCGTCTCTTGGAGCGCGCACCGTCCCCATCACTGGCTGCCGGTTACGCATTGGGAAATCCTTCTGAAGCGACGAACCTACCGCGGAGCCTCCGCGTGGCGTATACGGGCTGCCAACGGGACGCAATGGATCAATCTGCTTTCCGGCTAACATCACAGGCCGCGGGTCACGCCG
>JABFXN010000334.1 GCA_013361705.1 Acidobacteriaceae bacterium | reverse complement strand
GATACAAGGCCCTCGGATAATGGGTGGTCCGGTCCATCGAACGGTGTCATCCGGTGTGAGTCAAACGACATGGGAAGGAACTACTGCCGCGTAGCCATCAGGAGAGGTGTGCGGCTGATCAAGCAGCGGAGTGGGTCGCCTTGCAGGGAAGGCGACACGTGGGGATATGACCGCGGCGGCATCTGGGTGGACCGGGGATGTCGCGCTGACTTTGCTGTTCGTTGAGTTTGTGTCCGACAAGAGAAGGGCCTCCCGTGATGGGAGGCCCTTCTCTTTTGATCGATGAACGGTGTTCAGGGTGACGTCATTTATGACGAGAACGTCAGGGGCTCGCCCTTTATGGAGAGTTATAGAGCGGGCCTTCAGCCCTTTAATCTCTATGGGCCGCATACCTGGGGCGTTGCCCCAGGCTGGTATAGAACGCCCCTTCAGCGCTTCTACTAGTCGTCTGCATCGCGGCGATGCGGCTTGGTTGATTTCCTATGGATCTCTCTGTCCAGTTCTACGGGATCATCGCAGTCGAGTAGCTCGGCCTTCTCCGCGGCGGTCTTTGGGTGAGCGGTACGTGCGTGGCGAGGATTGAAGATACGTGTATCCGATGGGACGAACGTGTATGGCGTCAGGTCGGGAGTACTGGTGAAGCTGTCGCTTAGGTCAGCGGAGAGAGCGTCTTCAAGGTTGAGCGGCCCGAGGTTCAGCAGCTCGTAGATCGTCTTCTGCACGCTGGCCATGCTGGTGTGGCGATGCGAGATATATCCGCGTTTTGTATAAGGACTGATGACGAGCACAGGACTGCGATGCGCGTCTACGTGGTCTACGCCGCCTTGCGCATCGTCTTCGACGACAAAGATGGCGGTGTCTTTCCAGATGGCGCTGTGCGAGATGGTGTCTACGATCTTGCCGAGGGCGAGGTCGTTGTCGGCGACAAAGGAGCTGCGATACGGATAGCCGTCCGCCGGCCGAGGCTTGGACATATGGTCGTTGGGCAGGCGGATCACCGTGAGTGCAGGTTGATATCCGGTCTTGCTGCGCGCGGTGAAGTCGCGCTGAAACTCGTTGTAGCGGTACTGATCGGGAATGCCCATGTTGAAGGTCGGGAATTTGCGATCGCTGGAGACGAAGACAGGCTGTGGGACTGGTGAGTTGAGATAGAGGCGCTGCCCTTCGGGCTCCGTGCCTTCGCGCTCATCGCCGCCTTCCAGTTCGAGGCCTTCGCCATAGTTCAAGAGCGGCAGCTTCGCGCCGGCAACGTGCTCCCAGAGCGAGCCGAACTCCGGCTCGTCTTCCGGCATGGGCGCATCGGCGCCGCCGCTCAGAGCTCGCCTTCCTGGAGCTTCGCTGGCAACATTTCCCTTACGCCGGCCGCCGTAGCCGGTGGACCAGGCAACATCCATCCAGGGAGCAGGCGCGATGCCGACGACCCAGCGATGGCCGTCAGCAGAGGCCTCGCTGTTAACGTAGAAGTTGTCGCTGGTAGCGAAGCGTCCGGCCAGAGCATGGGCGTTCGGTGTGACAGGTATGTCATGGAAACCGTGGTCCTCCTCGGCCTCCCATCCATGCATGCCAAGACGCGCCAGCTTCGGCTCTCCGTTGGAATTCGGGAGATCGCCAAAGACCTCATCGTAGGTCCGGTTCTCGCGAATGATGAAGAACACGTGACGCAGGTGAGGAAGGGGAGCGGATTCCTCGAGCGCCGCCTCGTTTGCTTTCACGACGCCAGAGGTCAAGCGTGGGAACTGATCTTCCGCGATCGGCAGTGGAATGGTGGAGATGCTGCCGAACTCGAGCTCATGAATGGAATGGCGGCTTTCGACCGAGAGGTCGGCCGCAATGCTTGGTCCGGTTCCCTGCCCCCGGTTGTTGGCGACGTAGAGCGTCTTCTGGTCCGGGGAGAATGCCACGGCGGCGGGATACCAGCCGACCGGGATATGCGTGAGGACCTGGTTTGTATTGGTATCGATGACGGCGACGGAGTTTGTGCCTGCCTCCGCGACAAAAAGCTGCCCACTGGAGAGGCCTAGACCGAAGGGCATAACTCCACGTAGCGGACGCCCGGTTTTGTCTTTGTACAGCGCGCCGCTGAAGGGCGTGAGAGGGATCTCGTGTTCGAGCTTAGCTCCGTCCGGCGAAACGACAGCGATTGAGTCCTCGTGTGCCAGCGAGATATAGACGTGATCTTTGCCGGCGACCACGCCGGAGGGCGATGCACCGCCTACGACCGTGTTGTGGCCCTCGGTGATGCGGTGGCCAAGGCGAAGCTTCGATAAAAGATGCGTGGCTCCGGGCGAGGAGACATCATAGGTCCACAAGGAGCTGCCGCGAGGACTGTTTTCATCCCCGAGTCCGGGGACGTCATGTCCTTCCGCTTTCACTCCTTTTCGGGCAGCCGTCGACGGATATCCGAAGGGAGCGAAGTGCAGCCCGGTGTGCAGAGGGTCCGCTAGCTTAACGCCCGGAACCATTTGGTATTCGAAGAGACCGGAGTTGGTGACATACAGTCGGTTGCCGTCCGGCGAAAGCGCCATGGCGAGCGGGTTCGAGCCGGTGGGTAGATTGGCAATCAGTTGTTTGGTGCTGAGATCCACGACGACAATACGCCAGTTTCCCTGGTCCAGAACGTACAGAGTCTTGCCATCCGGAGAGAGCAAAGCCACTGCCGCAAAGCTCTCCTTGTAGGTCTTGCCGTTCAGCTTGCCGTCGAGTTCAATGCGGCCCACGTGCTGCCAGGTGTTGCTGTCGTAGATGTCGACCGCGCCCGAGTCACCCGTGGGGTCATACAGCAGTGAACCGTCGGGCGAATAGGCAACGCCCATATGGACCTGGGTGTTGGGGTCGTTCGTCGAGGAGACACGCAGGTGCGGATCGTTCGAAGGCAGAATCGTGCTGCCACTCTCTGCCTTGATCTCTGGAAAGCGACGGTACTGCGGTGAGCTGCTGCCGGGATTGTCGATGATGTTGAGTGCAAATGGCCAGCCGATCGATGGTGCGACGAGGTGTTTGCCGTCAGGGCTG
>JABFXN010000410.1 GCA_013361705.1 Acidobacteriaceae bacterium | reverse complement strand
GCGTAGCAGAATCCTGAGGAAGCTACCCAAAAGGGGTGGGACAGGGCATCTGCCGTTTGGTCTAAACTCGGGAAAGCAACTGCTTTCTGACCACCCTCATCCCACTCCCATACACTCATGACAATGAATGGAATTAGCCGATTTTTGCTGACAGGCTCACTTTTCTGCCTGTTGCCGCTTGCGTCCGCCGCGCAACCCGCGATCCAGCCGGCTTCCGCTGAGTTTTTGTTGGCTGAGAGTGCGGTGCAAGTGCTGCCCGACAGCCCTGGTTTCGTACGTTCTGCTGCCCAGAACGCCCCAGCACAAAATACAAGCGCGATCGAAGCGGCAGAGATTGCCCCGGCCATCAAAACCAATGTGGCCAGGAAGTATGCCCGTATCATTCAGCCGGGTCAGCAGGCCCAGCCTCTTACCCCCGGCGACAAGCTGATACTTGGTATCCGCAACCAGACTCGGCCCGTGTCGCCGGTAAACTGGATTGTTTCCGCGGGGCTGAGCCACCTCAGAGATGGGCGTCCACACTATGGAACCGACAGCGGAGCCTTTGGTGAACGTTTAGGCGCCGCGGCTCTCAAGCAGAGCACGCAGTCAGTTCTGGTACTTGGTGTCTTCGCCGGTGCGTTCCACGAAGATCCACGCTACTACAGACAAGGCCGCAGTCACTCATTCATGAAACGCGCGGTCTATGCAGCGTCGCGTGTTCTCATTACCCGAACCGACTCTGGCGAGCCGAGTATCAACTGGGCTCAGATCTGCGGTATCGCCGGGTCTGCCGCTATTACGAATCTCTATTACCCTGATCGCGATACCGGGTTTACCCCGACTGCGCGCAGCTTTGGTGACTCCTTCGTTACCGGTGCGGCGTCGAATGAGCTGCGCGAATTTATGGCCGACGCTATTGCCATGATTCGTCATAAGAAGTAGAAAATAGGGACCGCGCTAGAGTTCCTTCGCATCGAAACTCATATGCCGAACGTTGCATCCGAGACGCGTCGCGAACTGACTGTTCTTGGGCTGCTTTCGCCCTACAAAAAACAGCTCTGGCTTGGTCTGCTCGCGATCGCCGGCGAAAGCATTGCCGGGTTGCTCGAGCCGTGGCCTCTGAAGATCGTTCTCGACAATATCTTCAAGGGCAAGGATATGAGCGGCTGGCTCAACCGTTTCGTCCACTTCGTTGCTGGTCAGTCCACGCAAGGCATGCTGATGTTTGCCTGTGTTGCGGTTCTGGTTATCGCCGTCATGGATGCGGGCTGCAGCTATGCGGAAAAATACCTCACCACCAGCGTCGGCCAGTGGGTAACGCATGACCTGCGCCGCATGATCTATACCCAGGTGCAGCGGCTATCGCTCTCCTTTCATGACCAGCAGCCGACCGGCGACCTTATCAGCCGCGTCACCAGCGATATCGACGCCATTCAGACATTTATCGTCTCCGGTCTGCTCGGCATCCTGGTGAACGTCGCCACGCTGGTGGGCATGATCGGCGTGATGTTTTACATCAACTGGGAGTTCACGCTGATCGCGCTGGCTGTTGTGCCCGTGCTCTTCAGCATCGTCTACACCTATACCCGCAAGGTGAAGAAGGCCTCCCGCGAGGTCCGTAAGAAAGAGGGCCGTCTCATCTCGATCGTTTCCGAGATGATGAACTCGGTTCGTGTGGTGAAAGCGTTCTCACGGGAAGACTACGAGGTCAGGCGCTTCGAGGGGGAAAGCCTGGAAACGGTACAGGCGGCGCTCACGGCTCGAACCTTGAAGGCGAGACTGGTGCCGATGGTGGACATCATCACCGCGGTGGGGACGAGCGCGGTACTGTGGTTTGGCGCGCGGATGGTTCTGACCGGAGACCTGAGCGCCGGCTCCATGGTCGTCTTCATCTTCTACCTGGGCAAGATGTACAAGCCCATGCAGGAGATCTCCAAGACGATGGACGCCTACTCCAAGGCCGATGTCGGGTATGAGCGTGTCCAGGAGATCCTTGCCAGCCATGAAGAGATTCTGGACGTCCCCGGCGCCAAAGCTGCTCCATCGTTTCACGGCGAGATCGATCTGGAGAACATCGACTTCTCCTATAACGACGAGAAGAAGATCCTGTGCGGCGTGAACATGCACGTGGAGCCCGGGACCATGGTGGCGCTGGTTGGCCCCACAGGTTCCGGCAAGACGACAATCGTCAATCTGATCGCGCGTTTTTATGAACCGGAACACGGTGTGGTTAAGATCGACGGCGTAGATATCCGTACGTTCAAGCAGAAGTCGCTGCGTAGCCAGATCAGCTTCGTGTTGCAGGATACGGTCTTATTCAGTGGAACGATCTGGGACAACATTGCCTACGGCCGGCCGGATGCAACCGAGGCGGAGATTGTCAGTGCTGCCGAAGCCGCCAATGCCATGGAGTTTATTGAGAAGATGCCGAATAAGTTCAATACCTTCGTTGGCGAGCGCGGTATGACTCTTAGCGGCGGGCAGCGTCAGCGCATTGCCATTGCCCGGGCAATCATTCGTAATGCTCCTATCCTGATTCTCGACGAGCCGACCTCGGGTCTGGATGCTGAATCGGAGCAGCTGGTCTTTGAGGCGCTCGACCGTTTGATGGAAGGCAAGACCTCCATCGTGATTGCTCACCGGCTCTCGACCATCCGCAGGGCGCACTGCATCTATGTGGTCGACGATGGCCGCATTGTCGAATCAGGAACGCAGGAACAGCTCATGGCGCGCAAAGACGGAGTCTTCCGGAAGCTGCACGATATTCAGTTCTCCGAAGAAGCAGAGGGCGCCCGCCTTTCTCAGGGCACACCTCAAGGCGTGTCATCAAACTCCTGACGGAAGGCGTTTGATGACGCGACCCATGCCCTACAACTCCTTCAGTTCGCGGATGCGGCTTTCGACAATCTCCACGTATGCGTCGATTTGATCGGTAGGGAAGTGTCCGGCAAGGAAGGCATCTATCAGTTGCTTGTGGCTTAACCGGCCAAGCATCTCTCCCATCCAACGCGCATCATTGCGGGGAATCTTGTTGCCGATCCAGTCGAGATCGATACGCATCGCGTAC
>JABFXN010000127.1 GCA_013361705.1 Acidobacteriaceae bacterium | reverse complement strand
GTTGCCATCACCGCCCTGGAAGAGCACCAGGTCTTTGAAACCCTTCCAGCCGATGAAGGTGCCCACCATGATGGGCTCGCTCAGGCCGACCTTCACGCCGTCGACCTTCTGTTTCCAGAGAAGCTGGTATCCCGGTTTGGACATCGAGGTCGCATTCACGTCCTTATCTGCCTTCATCCAGTGCGAACGCTGCACGTCGAAACCGGCCGTATTCCAGTCGGGTCCGTTACGCTGCGCGAAGACGGCAGGGGTCAGCGTCAGCGCCGCAATCAGAGTGAGAGTACTGCGTTGCGCTGTCTTCATTTGGCAACTCCGAAGCAATACATCATGCCGTCATAGCTCGGGATATACACGCGTCCATTCGCTGCGGTGATTCCCGCGAAATGGTTCCAGCTTGCAATCTGGTTGCCGCTCGACCACAGCGTCTTGCCGGTAGCAGCATCCAGCGCTACCAGTACCGCATGCCGCGAGTAGTGAATACGTGTATTCGACTGCTGCGACCACGGCCCCTTGGGCAGCGTCTCCGGAGTCTTATCCCAATAGTTGTCGTCCCACTGTTGACGTGCATCTTCTCCGGAGCCATTCACGAAGATCACACCATTCACGATCACGGCTTCATCGGGATGATCGATATCTTCGCTGGTCCACACGGGCGTGAAGCTGAACTTGCCGCCGGTCTCCGTGACCTTAAGCGTTGTCACACCACCGCCACCCATCTTAGGCGCGGGTGCATAGTGAGTCGCGCCAACGTACTTCGGATTGGCAGGGCCGAAGAACGGTACCACCACATACAGATCGCCCTTCGCGTCCAGGTAGGTGCTGATCGCTCCCCAGACGCCTTCTTCCGCAAAGTTGGCGTTGAGGTTGCAGAGCAGCGGCGTCTGCGCCAACGTAGTGCGGTGATCGTCGCCGCCGAGGTTATCGCGATCCAGAAGCCACAGGCGGCACTCCTTCGATGTGCCGATCAGCAGCTTGTGTCCTTTCCAGTCCACGGAGACCGGGGTCACATTCACATCCAGGTCGCGCTTGAACATATACTCGGCATTCTTCGGTGCGTAGAAGTCGTTCAATTGCAACTCACCCGACTTGTCGAGTTTCACGCCAATGATGCCGTTACCGAGATGGCCATTCTCTACGTCCCATACTCCGTCACCGGTTCCCATGTAGCTCTCGCCGTCGGGGCTGAGGCCGACTCCGCGGCGTCCCCATAGCCCGCCGCCTGAAGGAATGAACGCCGTTGCGATACGTGTCTTCGTGTCATAGGCAAAGGTCGAGTTGGTCAGACCGCCACAGCCCTGCGCCGTGCTGGTGTAGATGACACCGTTCAGATAGTTCAGCGCGTACGGCTTGCCATTCGCCGGAATGAACTTCTCCGGCGCCTGCAGCTCTTTTCCGTCGGCGACGTTCATCTTCCGTAAGTAGCCGTCCCAGCCGATCGCCCAGACGACCCAATCACCAGACTTCTCGCCGGGAACAACCACCGGCACCGCCGTCTGACCGCCGGGGCAGAGCGTAGCGCTCGTCTTCGGCGGCTGATAGTCGGTTTTGTAGGTCACATGCCAGATCGTGTTGCCGGTACTTGCATCCAGGCCATAGAGCTCATCCAGCACACCAGCCACAACGGCGATGTTCTTCTTGCCGGCCGCGGTTTCGACATTCTCAACCAGCAGCGGCGGGAAGAGATTGTGCATCTCGCGCGGCTTGGAGTCGAGCTGCACCTTCCACAGCAGCTTCATATTCTTCACGTTCTGTACCGTGAAGGATTTGTCTCCCTGAACCCAGCCGGTGCGGCCGACATCGACGCCCTCTGTCAGGATGTTTACCGCCCATGCGGCAGCCCCGCCGCTCAACAGCAACGCGGCAGGTAACAGCAGTTTGTTCCAGCAGAATTGACGCATATGCCAGCCTCGAACTCAATCGCTTTGGAGGGAAAGCTCCGCCAACATATTGAGACGTTTCAATTTCGGACCAGAGATTTGCCCACCAGAAAGTTCTTCCTGCTTGCGGTCCATCCCTTGTCCGATTTCGCGGGCTAGACTACGCGCTGAAGAAAGCGCTCGTCAACGGCTAAAATTCAGGGATTTTCGTGGAAGTTCGAACAAAACATTCGGTGCAACCGCCCCCCCGGCTGAGGGATCATGGTTTGAATTTGCTCCTTTCAGAAGAGTCAGGGAAATTTATGAGACGTTTCATTTTTCTCTTGAGTACGATCTTCTCCCTCTGCTAGCTTGATCGATCATGCGTGGTCTTCGCCTCCCTCTCGCTGTTGTCGCCGCTACCGCGGCAACCCTGCTCTGCTCCGCCCGCGGAGCCCAGGCACAACAACTGCCCGAGGGTCCCACCCGCGACCTGGTCACCAGTACCTGCTCACGCTGCCATGAGTTCGACCGTGTGCTTTCACAGCACCAGGACCAGGACGGCTGGAGCGCCATCGTCAACAAGATGGTGGGACTTGGCCTGCAGGCCAGTGACGACGACATCAAGAAGATCGTGGATTACCTGGCCACGAACCTGCCGGCGGAAAAGGTCGAAAAGCTGAACATCAACAAGATGACCGCCGTGCAGTTTGAAACCACGCTCAGCATTCCTCGCCCCCTCTCCCGGGCCATCATCGAGTACCGCGATAAGAACGGTGACTTCAAAACACTCGACGACCTCAAGAAAATTCCGGGCGTAGACCCAGCCAAGGTCGACGCAAAGAAAGACCGCCTGACGGTTTAGAACATTTTCTCTGTTAGTGGGTATCCGGAAGAGGATGCGGCAGGTCTAGGCTCCGCTTCCCGCAGCTTGCCTGGCGTTCGTGATGAACGCCTGTAGTTTCTCAGGATCCTTCTTCCCTGGTGCGGTCTCCACGCCGCTGGCCACATCCACGCCCCACGGGCGTAGCGTCCGGATGGCCTCAGCCACATTCTCCGGCCTGAGACCTCCTGCGAGGATGATAGGCATTCCCCGGCGCGCTATCTCAAAACTCGCCCGCGCCAGATTCCAATCGAAAGCCGTTCCCGTGCCGCCGCTGGCAGAGTCAGTCTTCGCATCCACCAGCAGCCGCGCGGCTAACCTA
>JABFXN010000341.1 GCA_013361705.1 Acidobacteriaceae bacterium | reverse complement strand
GCTTGCACCCCAGCGAACGGAGTTCGCGGGGGACCCCGCGGCGCATATATATGGGGCACCCAGGTTATCGGGAGTATCGACCTTACAGCCGGTCTGCGGCCATCTCCAGCAGGTCGTTCATGGCTTTCAGATCTGAGCGTTTTACGCCCTCCCACAGGTCCATCTCGATCTTCTGCACAACCACGTCGCTATCCTGAAGCAGCTTTTCGCCGGTTGTCGTGAGGCTAGCGATGCGCCGGCGTTCATTGGTTGCGTCCTGCTGACGAACGATCCAGCCATTCTTCTCTGCGCGCAGAATCAGGCCATGTGCGGTTTGAGGAGTGATGCTGCATTCGCGCGCCACCTGGGCGCCGCTGGCTGTGGCTTCTGATTTGATAGCGTGCAGCACACGGAGCTGTGCCAGCGTGATACCCAGCGGCCGCAGATCTTCGTCCAGCCGCGCGCGGAAGCCAAGCGTCAGCCGCTTCAGCAGCTTGAGGGTCCGGCGAGCCTCCGACTGTTTCCGGGAGGTTTTTTCTGCATTCCTGTCGCTTTCGATCATCAGCTAGCTGATATTCTATCGCAGCTAGCTGATATCCGATCATGTCGTACGACCACAACTGGAAGCCCCGGCACAATCCCTGGGCCATTGCTCTTACGGTCACGCTGGCCACCTTCATGGAGGTGCTCGATACCTCCATTGCGAACGTCGCTCTGCCGCACATCGCCGGTTCGCTCGGCGCCAGCCAGGAAGAGGCGACATGGGTGCTGACCAGCTACCTGGTCGCCTCGGCCATTATTCTGCCCATCTCGGGCTGGCTCTCCAACCGCTTCGGACGTAAGCGTTTCTACATGGCCTGCGTGATCCTGTTCACGGCGTGCTCGTTCCTCTGCGGCATCGCACCGTCGATGCCGATCCTGATTCTGGCGCGCGTGCTGCAGGGGCTTGGGGGAGGTGGCCTGGCCCCGTCGGAGCAGGCGATCCTCGCCGATACCTTTCCGGTGGAGAAGCGCGGTCAGGCCTTTGCGGTATATGGCATGGCGGTAGTGGTTGCTCCGGCTATCGGTCCCACGCTCGGCGGGTGGATTACGGACAACTACAACTGGCACTGGATCTTCTTCATCAACATTCCAGTCGGCCTGCTCTCGCTCTGGCTTTCAAACCAGATGGTGGAAGACCCGCCGTATCTGAAGGCGCGCGCGGAAGAGGCACATCGTCAACCGGTGGACTTCATGGGGCTTGGCCTGGTGGCGCTGGGCGTTGGTCTATTGGAGTTCACGCTCGATAAGGGCCAGGAGAAGGATTGGTTCTCCGACCCCATGATCCGTGCGGCGGGAATCACCGCGGCTGCGTTGCTGCTGTTTTTCGCGTGGTGGGAGTGGAGGCATCCAGACCCGATCGTCGATCTGAAGCTTTTGAAGAACCGCAACTTCGGTACCGCTGTCTTTCTACAGCTTGTGCTGGGCATGGTGCTCTTCGGATCTACGGTCCTGATTCCGCAATACCTGCAGGTGCTATTGGGATACACGGCAGAGAGGGCGGGCCTGGTGCTGTCACCCGCAGGCTTCGTCATGATGGTCGGCATGGCCGTTGCGGGCAGATCGCTCGGCAAGATCGATCCGCGTGCGCTCGTCATTATGGGATATGTGGCGACAGCTGCTGGTATCTACAACCTCACCCGCCTGGACCTGAACGCGGCTTACGGCACCGTGACGCTATGGCGCATGGCGCAGGTGATCGGCCTGCCGTTCATCTTCATTCCTATCTCGACACTGAACTATGTGGGTGTGCCGCAGGCGAAGATGAACCAGATCTCGTCGCTCTCAAACTTTGCCCGCAACCTGGGCGGAAGTGCGGGTACAGCACTCCTAACGACGTTCCTGGCACGCACCGCGCAGACGCACCAGGCGCAGCTTGCCATGAATACGGTGCCCGGATCGCCCGCGTATGAGAACTACATCGGCAGACTCGCCACCATCCTGCGAGATCACGGCATGCCCGCGGCGCAGGCGACACAGATGGCAATGGGCCGCGCTTATTCGGAGATGCTGCGGCAGGCACAGATGCTCAGCTACAAGAATGCTTTCTTCGTGCTGGCGGTGGTGATTCTGATGCTGTCGCCGTTGCCGCTGATGATGCGTTTACCACCGAAGAAACAGAAGCCTTCGCCGGAGGCGATGGGACATTAGCGCGCTTTGGGCGCGTTAAAAGTTGCAAGTTGAAAGTTGAAGAGGTACGGCATGGGTAGAGAAGTGCCTTGCCACATTCAAGACAAGAAAAGAATTGCTGAGAACGAGAAAGGACGCCGCGAAGGGCGTCCTTTCGTTTCGCTTAGGGAAAGAGAACTTCTACGCGCGGCGGCCGGGTTGAGCGCCGCGGACGTGCGGCGTCCGATCTTTCACACGCGGAGTATGATCACGAGCCTTCGCTTGCGGGGTGCGGGCATAAGCCACGCCGCCCATACCAACGAAGGCAACTACAGCAGCGAGAACCGTCTTTCGCAGCATAATCACCATCACCAGCTTTCTGCATATCTAGATGCAGCACGCGCGGCGACGGGTTCAAAAACCCGCGCCCAGGCCAGGCAAGTACGCCACAAAAGACGGTCCGTTTCAAGCGAACTCTGGTGCGGTTACCGGAGGCACCAATGTAGTTACCGTGGGTCGGTCTGCTTGTATTCCTTCTCCCGTTTCTCCGTGCCTTTCTTCTTGCGGATCTTGTCAACGACATAGCCGCCACCGGCGCCTACGCCGGCTCCGAGCGCGGCTCCCTTACCGCCACCCATCACTCCTCCCAACACGGCGCCGCCGACTGCGGAACCACCTACGACTTTGGCCGTGGTGTGGTGACGTTTATCTCTGGCATCCTGCGAGGCTTTGGCGCGATCGTGAGCCTGCTGCTCCTCGTAGGTGCGGTCCTGTGAGACTGCCGTAAACGGAGCTGAGAGCAAACCCGCCAAGATGAGTGCGGAACTGAATCTGCTGAAGTTCGTGACGTTCTTTTGAACCATGACGTCCTCCTTCTGCGCCCAGTTGGCGCATGCATCAGGTGTTAGAGAGGCGGGGGAGGGAAGTGTTTGCCAGTGGAGGAAAAGAAAAATCCGGGATTCCGGCCAATTGGTTGCCTCAACCGGCGAAATCCGTGTATGGTCAAAAGTGCAATGACGCATTCCCGCCAGTTTTTCAGCTTTACCTTCCGCTACTGGTACACAGTAGCGGCTCCGGCGGTTTAGCGTCGAACGACTAGCACTACCAGCAGTACACGACGAGATACCAACCGAAGCCGCGAACCCTAAGGGTCGCGGCGTTTGTTTTTTGCACCAGAAAAGGACTCCACCGATGGAACACAGCATCATCGACCCCGTCCGTACCCTCGGCAATGGCCGCTTCGGCGCTTATGGCGGCCGTTACGTGCCAGAGACGCTGATGGCCGCCCTGCAGGAGCTGGAACGCGCCTATGCCGCTGTCCGCGAAGACCAGGCCTTTCAAGGCGAGCTCGCGGCTCTTCTGAAGGACTATGTCGGGCGGCCGACACCGCTCTATTTCGCCAAACGCCTGTCGGAGAGCCTGGGGGGAGCGAAGATCTACCTCAAGCGCGAAGACCTGCTGCATACCGGAGCGCACAAGATCAATAACGCTCTCGGTCAGGCACTGTTGGCCAGGCGCATGGGTAAACAGCGCATCATCGCCGAGACCGGCGCCGGACAGCATGGCGTGGCGACGGCGACGGTCTGCGCTCTCTTCGGCATGGAGTGTGTGATCTACATGGGCGAAGAAGATATGCGCCGCCAGGAGCTGAACGTCTATCGCATGCGCCTTCTTGGTGCGGAGGTACGCGGGGTCGGCGCCGGCTCGGCGACGCTAAAGGACGCCATCAATGAGGCGATGCGCGACTGGGTCACGAACGTGCGCACGACGTTTTACATTCTTGGTTCCGCGCTCGGTGCGCATCCGTATCCGACGATGGTGCGCGACTTCCATCGCGTGATCTCGCGCGAGGCGAAGCAGCAGATTCTGGAGCACGAGGGCAAGCTGCCTAATGCGGTGATCGCCTGCGTCGGCGGCGGCTCGAATGCCATCGGAGCCTTCTATGAGTTCATTCCCGAACCGAATGTAAGGCTGATCGGTGTCGAAGCTGGTGGACGCGGCACGGCGCTGGGTGAGCATGCGGCGCGCTTCTCCGGCGGTCTGCCGGGCGTGCTGCAGGGAACGTACAGCTATGTTCTGCAGAACGATGCAGGGCAGGTCGCGACGACACACTCGGTCTCGGCGGGGCTGGATTACGCGTCGGTAGGTCCCGAGCATGCCATGCTGCACGACCAGGGCCGCGCCACCTATACCTCGGCGACCGATACCGAAGCTCTGGATGCGGTGAAGGTGCTGTCACGGACCGAAGGCATTCTGCCGGCGTTGGAGTCGGCGCATGCTGTGGCCGAGGCGATCAAGCAGGCGCCGAAGCTGGCGAAGACGGATGTGATCCTCGTCAATGTAAGCGGCCGTGGCGACAAGGACATGGGCATCCTGGCCCGCGAGATGGAGCTGAAGGGAGCCGGAGCATAATGCCGATTCAATTTCCGAAGAAACCGGGTCTGGTGATCTACCTCACTGCAGGCGACCCCGACCTGGAGACGACCAAGCAGATCGCCATCGCGGCGATCGATGCCGGTGCCGATGTACTGGAGCTTGGTGTTCCTTTCAGCGATCCGCTGGCCGATGGCCCGGTGATTCAGCGCGCGATGGAGCGTGCTGTGGGACGCGGTGTTCGCCTGACGGACGTGCTCACTCTCTGCAAAGCGATTCGTGCCGAGCGTCCGAAGGGGGGTCTGATCCTGTTCAGTTATCTGAATCCTGTCCTTCGCATGGGGATGGAGCCCTTTTGTGTAGCGGCAAAGGCGGCGGGCGCGGACGGAGTGCTGCTGACCGACATGATTGTCGAAGAAGCCTCCGAATACATGGCTGCCATGAAGAAGCATGGCCTCGCGCCGGTCTTCCTGGCGGCGCCAACCTCGCCCGATGATCGCCTGAAGGCTATTGCGGAGCATACCGAGGGCTTCCTCTATGCCATCTCGCGTACGGGGATTACCGGTGTCTCGTCCACTCTTTCCGATGATGCCTCAAAGCTGGTGCAACGGATTCGTCAGTTCACCGACAAACCGATTGCCCTGGGCTTTGGCGTCTCGAACGCGGAGCATGTGCGGACGGTAGGCGAGTACGCCGATGCGGCGGTCATCGGGTCGGCGATTGTAGCCATCATCGAGAAATCCACGCCGCAGGAGGCGCCGGCGGCAGTGGCGGAGTTTGTTCGAGGACTGCGCAGATAGAAGCTGAATACCATGAAAGGAAACGACAAGGAGAGGCATCAGGGATGGAAATAGCAGACTGGCGCAAGCGCATTGACGAGCTCGACGAGCAGATTGTTCGCCTTATCAGTCAGAGGGCGGAAGCAGCAGAAGCCATCGGGCGGTTAAAGGCGCAGCAGGCCATGCCCGTATACGAACCGGGCCGCGAACAACAGGTCTTTGATCACGTGAAGGGTTGTAATCCCGGTCCGTTGCCGGACACGGAGATTCAGAAGATTTACGAGCGCATCGTGGACGTGATGCGAGCGCTCCAGAAGAAAGACAACTAGCAGGATCGAAAAGGAAGACAGCAATGATCGTCGCAATGCAGGATGCAGCAGCCGAAGAACATATCCAGTCAGTCATCGAACGCATGGTGGAGCTTGGTTTCGCCGTCCACCGCACCACCGGGGCGGCGCAGACCATCCTCGCCGGTGTAGGCACACCCCAGGCTTTCGATGTGGCTGAGTTCACCGTGTTGCCGGGCGTCCAGGACGCCTACCGCATCTCTTCGCCGTACAAGCTTGCCGGCCGCAACTTCCGTCCTGAAGGGACGAAGATCAAGTTCGCCAACGGCGTAGTTGTCGGCGGAGAAGAGGTGGTCCTGATGGCGGGTCCCTGCTCCGTGGAATCGAAGGAGCAGATCAATCTGTCTGCAAAGCAGGTGGCGGAGTCCGGCTGCAAGTTTCTGCGTGGTGGCGCGTTCAAGCCGCGTAGCTCGCCGTACAGCTTCCAAGGCATGGGCATCGAGGGGCTGAAGATCATGCGCGAAGCTGCGGACAAGAACGGCCTGCTGGTGATCACCGAGGTGATGGAGATCTCGCAGATCGAGCCGATGCTGCCGTACATCGATGTCTTTCAGATCGGCGCACGCAATATGCAGAACTTCAATCTGCTGCGAGAGCTTGGCCATGTGCGCAAGGCATGCCTGCTGAAGCGCGGTATCGCCGCCACCATCGAAGAGGTGTTGCTCTCTGCCGAGTACATCCTCTCGGGCGGCAACTACGACCTGATGCTGTGCGAGCGCGGTATCCGTACCTTCGAGACCTATACCCGCAACACCATGGACATCTCGGCGATTCCGGTGCTGAAGAAGCTGACCCATCTGCCGGTCTTCGGCGATCCATCGCATGGTGTCGGCAAGCGCGACCTGGTGCCGGCACTGGCGCTGGCGTCGGTAGCTGCCGGGGCCGACGGTCTGCTGATGGAGATGCACCCGAATCCGGACAAGGCGATGAGCGATGGCGCCCAGTCGCTGTTCCCGGAGCAGCTCAAGAAACTGAACGCCCAGCTCAAGCAGCTTGCCCCTATCGTCGGGCGCACGCTGTAGGTAGCGGCAATTCAATTGCGAGCGGATAGCAATTGAGTGACACGCCCTTAGCAAAATCCGGTACAAAGGTAACTAAGGGCCGCAAATGCGGCCCTTTAGTCTTCGCTTTGATGACGGTCGATGTACTCTGCGCCGGCGTAATCCCGTCCAAATGGATGTATGCCAGCTACCGCCAGCACCGCGATACTCTCATTTGCCGCCCGGCAGGAGGCCCGCACGCACGAGCTTGAGGACATTGACGGTCTCGTTCGGCTCTATCGCGCCAAGGTCTACCGCTACGTAGCCTATTCCATCAACGACGCCGACCTCGCTGAGTCCATCACGCAGGACTGCTTCGTCAAAGCGTATGCCAACCGGGCCAGCTTCCGTGGCGACTGCTCTGTCTCGACATGGCTGATGTCGATTGCCACCAACCTGGTGCGTGACCATGTCCGCACCCAGAAGTTCAAATTCTGGCGCAACTTCCGTGCGACCGCCGCCGACGTCACCGACATGTCGCACCAGATCAGTTCGCGCGCCAGCTCGCCGGAGAGCGCTCTGATCGCTCGGGAACGCGTCCAAGGGGTGCATGCCGCCCTGGCGACGCTCTCTGAACGGCAGCGTTCGGTCTTCGTCATGCGATTCCTGGAAGAGATGGATCTGGCGGAGATTGCGAAGGCAACCGGTATGCCGGTCAATACCGTCAAGACTCACCTGCACCGGGCTGTCACCGCCATTCGGGCACAGCTTGGTCCAAACGCGTCTACACTGGGAGGTACACGATGAACCAGCACCTCACAGACGAACAGTTCACCGATCTTCTGCTGGGACTGGATGACGGCACTGCCGCAACCCATCTGAACTCGTGTGAACACTGCCGTCACGAGATGGCTCGGGTAGAAGAGACGATGGGCATGCTGCGCGAGGCATCCATGGACTGGAGCCGCCAGCGCGTGGCCGAAATGCCGACGCCTCAGCCCGGCTTCTTCGAACGTCTGGGACTTTCCTTCCGCCCGGCTGCGGGTATGGCTATGGCCGCGGTGCTTGCGATTGCGGTTGCCGTGCCATTCCTGATCCGCGATAACGATGTACCGCAGCAGGCGGCGGTACAACATATGTCACCGGTGCCTACGGCGGAACAGATTGCCGCAGACAATGAACTCATGTCCGCTATCAACCAGGAGATTGCGCAGCCCGCTGCCCAGCACGAGGCGGCCTTTGCCAGCGAGTCTGGCAAAGCCAGGACAACGAAGCGCTAATCTCTTTTATTATTCTTTTTTCTTTGCCAAATGACGTATCGATTCCAACTCGCCTTGGCCCTGCTTGCCATCCTTCTTGGTGGCTCGGCCGCTCTTGCGCAAGGCCCCGGTCGGCCGGGCGGCCCCGGCGGCGGTGGCATGGGCGGACGGCCTCCGATGGGCAATGGCGGCGGTTTCGGCGGTGGTTTTCCCGATCGGCGTAATTCTCCTCCGCCTTACAACGGCAGCACGTCTGGAACGATAAGTACGATGCACGGAGGTCTGCAGGTAGGTCCTCCAGGGCGCTGGTGGGACGATAAGAAGTTTGCGGAGTCGATCGGAATTCAAAAAGAACAGCGGGCCCGTATGGATGCGATTATGGACGCCAATCGCGGCACACTGGCCACCCTTTACCGCTCGCTGCGGAAGGAAGAGGACGCTCTGGGACCTCTGGTCTCGGCGGAGCAGCCCGATGAGAACCGCATCCTGTCTCAGATTGACCGGGTCGCGCAGGCCCGGGCCGAGCTGGAGAAGGCAAACGCCCGTATGTTGTTAGGCATCCGACGCGAACTCACGCTCGATCAGTGGCATAAGCTGGAGACACATCGCGGACAGCAAGCGGCCACCGAATAGCTTCGATCAAGACCCGCCGGATGGCGGGTCTTATTGTGTGTCGTCAAGAGTTTCATCCCGTGTGTTCGTCGGATGGGTGGCCTGAAGGCCACGGCTCCCACCGTATTCGAGTAGAAATTCCCCCGATTTGCGACTTTTGGAGCTCTGTTTTCGTCTCACTTGGGCTGCGCCGTTTGGCGGGTTGCGTGTAAGGAAACATGCGTTTGAGGCGTTGACAACGGTGTTTTCGATGTGGTCTAACGTCATCGGCTTAAGACGTCTCAAATTTGCGTTACTGAACCCGTCTCGACGCCACAATTTCACGATTTATCCGTATTGTTATCGCTGCAGCAAATGTCCAGCGTGCTCTGGATTCTGGAGGGGAGGTCTTCCACATGCGTAGGAAATTTCTTTGGTCGGCATGCATCGCTGTCACGGCATGCGCCAGTCTATGGGCCGCAGACTGGCCAAGCGTCGGCGGTAATCCGCAGCGCGACGGCTGGGCCCGTAACGACAAGTACCTGAGCAAGGACAACATCACCAAGGGCCAGGTGAAGCTCCTATACAAGTTCAAGTTCCCGAATACGGCTGTAGGCTTGGATGCGCTTTCGACGCCGATCGATCTGACAAACCTTATCGGCTGGGCCGGCTTCAAGGAGCTGCTTTTTGTCGGCGGCAGCAGCAATGCCCTTTACTCCATCGATTCGGATCTCGGTGAGAAGTACTTCGAGACGAAGTTCGATGCGAAGCCCAGCGGAACCCCGTCTGTACTGTGCTCTGGTGGCCAGAGTGCATCAGTTGTGATGCCGGGCAATAGCATGGGACGCCGCGGTTTTGGCGGCGGCGGCTTCCAGCGCCCGCAGCCGTATGTGTGGGCGGTCTCGAGCGACGGCATGCTTCATGCTGCACGCCAGCAGGACGGCGATGCGAAGTACATTGCTCCAGTGCAGTTTGTTCCCGCCGGCTCGAAGGTCAGCGGCCTGAACACGAACAACAACGTGATCTATGCCTCAACCGTCGATGGCTGCGCCGGACCGAACGGCCTCTACGCCGCGACGCTGACGCCGCCGGTCCTTCCGGATATGCCGGATAAGCCCCTGGTGAAGCCGGCTGAGTATGCCGTGACCTCGTTCATGACCAATGGCAGCGGATTCTCCGGCCCGGGTGGTGTCACTATTGGGTCCAAGGGGATGCTCTACGGCATGATCGCTGAGGGCAAGGGCGATGTTGCGGGTGCGTACAACGACACGGTCGTAGCACTCGATCCCAAGACGCTTGAGGTGAAGGACTACTTCACGCCCTCCTCAAAGATGCCCGCGCTGAAGAAGGGCGTTGCAGTTGCCGGCGTGACGCCCGCGCTCTTCCAGTGGAAGGGTAAGGACGTTCTGGTGGCCGGCGGACGCGACGGCAAGCTGTATCTGCTGGATGGTGACTCGCTCGGAGGATCGGACCACAAGACACCGCTGGCGGTTTCAGACGTTGTCGTTGCTCCGGACACTGACTTTGGTGGGAACGGTATCTATGGCACCTTTGCGACCTGGGAAGATGAAGCGAACGGTAATGCCCGCTGGCTCTACGCCTCCATTCGCGGAGCGGCCGCAGCGAAGACCGGCGCCAATGGCCCGGCTCCGACCGGTTCGATCATCGCCTTCAAGATCGAAGAGAAAGCCGGTAAGCCCACGTTTGTCCAGCAGTGGGTCTCGCGTG
The DNA here is from genome assembly GCA_013361705.1 of Acidobacteriaceae bacterium. Lineage (GTDB taxonomy): Bacteria > Acidobacteriota > Terriglobia > Terriglobales > Acidobacteriaceae > Terriglobus. The sequence goes on along the minus strand of JABFXN010000341.1, from coordinate 21,892 downwards.
ACCTGGTCTCACCAGCCGGACCGGTGATCTCGAACGGTCTGGTGATGGCGCTTTCGACGGGTGAGAGCCCGCGTCTGGCGAAGAAAGATGGATCGGCGTATTCGGTAGCTGAAGTAGAAAAGGCTTCCAAGCCCGCGACGCTGTACATGCTTGATGCCGCCACCGGCAAGCAACTATGGTCCAGCGGAACGCAGATCACCAGCTTCTCGCATGTCGAGCTTGGCTATGCCAATGGCCGAGCCTATGTTTCGACCCATGACAACAGCGTGTACGCCTTTGGCGTGCCGACCGAGCGGTAATGCGCTCTTTGAGGAGATAAGAGTATGAAGAAGCTCATCACACTCGCTGCCGTCGCCTTGAGTTGTGGCGCCGCTCTTGCGCAGAACTGGACGATGGACGGTGGCGATAACGCCCGCTCCGGTTGGGCCAAAGACGAAACCGTCCTGACCAAGGACAATGTCAAAGACCTTACGCTGCTGTGGTCGACCCAGACGGACGTGAAGCCGCATGCGCTGCACGCCTTGATGACGCCGCTGGCGATTCACGGACTGAAGACTGCCTCCGGCGATAAGAACATGCTCTACGTTCTGGGCGTCTCGGATGTGATCTACGCCTTCGACGCCGATACTGGCGCGGAGGTGTGGCGCAAGACCTTCGAGCCTGCGCCGCCGCAACAGCAAGGACCTCCGGGGATGCAGCGGAGCGGACCATCGGATCCGCGGCACATGAACTTCCTTGGGCCCGGTGGCACCACGGGTGTTCCGGCAATCTCTGATGCAGACTCTTCCGGAAAACGCACGGTGTACATGGTTGACGGCAAGGGGAATGTTGTCGGCCTGGATGCAGCGACCGGCGACGTGGTCTTTGGCCCGATCGCAACCGGCGTCATCAACAAGTTTGGTGTGCAGCTCTACAAGGACCAGGTGATCTTCGCCGACTATCACGGACGCGGCGGCATCATCTCCGTTGATCTGAAGACCAAGGCTATACACAAGACAGTCGGTTTCGCTGGCGGCGGTGGCCTGTGGGGACGCCGTGGACCAGTGATTACCGATGACGGCACGGTGTGGACAACGACCGGTGACGGTATCTACGACGTGACCACGGACCCAAAGAATCCGCTGATCGGCAACTCGGTGGTTGGCTTCGAGCTGCAGGCTGACGGTAACTGGCATCCGAAGGACTGGTTTACGCCGCCGAACTGGGATTGGCTGCGCAAGCGCGACCTCGATCCGAACAACACGCCGACCGTCTTCCACTACAAGGGCCGGGAGCTGATGGCAGCTTCGGGTAAGGAGTGTAAGGTCTATCTGCTCGACCCGAAGAACCTGGGCGGGACGCCAGATCATCACACTCCGCTCTATCGCACGGAGTTGTTCTGCAACTTCGCCGCCGACTTCCAGAACGCGGGAAGCTGGGGTGCTGTCTCTTCGTGGGAAGACAAGGCCGGTACGCGCTGGGTCGTGGTGCCGTTCTGGGGCCCTGCTGCTCCGGAGCAAACCAGGTTCCCCATCACGCAGACGCCTGCAGCGAAAGAGGGCGGTGTCGCTGCCTTCAAGGTGGCAGACAAGGCAGGCAAGCTTTCGCTCGAACCTGCATGGATCTCGCGCGACATGTTCCGCGGCGAACCTCCGGTCATTGCCAACGGTCTGATCATCACCCATGGCAGCGGTGACAACACCCAGCAGGCGTGGCCTGACATCGGTCTGAATTTTGACTCCACCATTCGTGCGGCGAAGTCCAACCACGCGACGGTCTATGTGCTGGACGGAGAGACAGGCAAGGAACTGTGGTCAAGCGGTGACACGATCACCGGCTTCAATCACTTCACGGATGTCACCATCTCGAACGGAAAGCTTTATGCCGGAACCTACGATGGCAAGCTCTACTGTTTCGGTCTGAAGAAGTAGTGGCGGATCAGGCAAGGGGCCACCCTGGAGGGTGGCCCCTTAATTATTTAAGGGCTACCGTTTCCTGCGATCGTTCCCGAAGCTCTTTTGATAGAGCCGCCACGGAAAGCGGGGCCGAAAAGAGCCATCCTTGGGCGCGCTCGATACCGTAAGCCTGCAGGAATCGCGCCTGTTCTTCTCGCTCAACGCCTTCCGCGACGATATGCAGATCGAGTGATCGGGCGATGTCGATGATCGGCAGCATCACACCTCTGGCGACGCCTTCGGTCCCGATCGTGTCTACGAACGTCTTGTCGATCTTCAGAATGTCGAAGCGGAACGAATGGATGCGTGACAGGCTGGAATATCCAATGCCGAAATCGTCAATGGCTACCTGAATGCCGAGGGAGCGGATCTGTTCGAGCACATGGCTGATCTTTTGGTCTTCGACAAAGGCGCGTTCAGTCGCTTCGACCTCCAGATTACCCGGGCATACACCCTCCAGCGCCAGAAGCGAGCGCAGCATCTCGACTGTAGACTGCATCCGCAGGTCGTCTGGAGACAGGTTGATCGCGACCCGGAAGGACGGATCAATCTTCAGGAGACGTGGCAGATCTTCGGCGATGAGCGAGACGACCTGTTGGGTGATCAGGTGAATGAGATGACGTTCCTCGGCAAGGGGGATGAAGAGATCCGGGCGCACGGTCGTATCGTCGGTTCTCCATCGGACAAGCGCTTCCGCTCCGGTCCACCGTCTGGATTTGAGGTCGACCACCGGCTGATACTCCACATAGAACTCGCGCCGGCGCACCGCTGCCTTCAGACGGTTGTCGAAGGAGGAGCGGAGCCGCGCCAGGTACATGGTCGCCCAGATCAGACTCACGCCGCATAGCACGCCAATCGGTACAAACAGCAGGGCAAAATGGCGCACTCGGCGATCGATTCGTTCTCGAGGAGAGGCTACGACGACGGCGAGGTCATACCGGGAAGAGCGGGCCGCCATGACCATGTAACCATCCTTGTTATAAGTGCGCTCTTCACCCTTCGGCAGCGAACGCACCCAGCGGGGATCGATCCGGTCGCCTCGGGAGGCGAGGACGTGCTGGCCATCGGCCGAGGGAACGAGCAGAGCGAGACTGATGTCGTTATCGTTCAGAGAGACATCCAGAGGCAGGTCAGGATCGGTGATGACCGCGACGCCGTCTTTCGCAAAGACATTCAACGGATGCTTATTCCGAGTCAGAACGACATGAAAGTACTCTTTTACGCCGTTCTCAGTGACCAGGCCGGGCTTGTCCAGGTAGATAAGTTCACGGTTGTCGAGAGAACTGCAGACGATGACGTCGTTGGCAATGCGCCCGACGGCCTGGGTGTAGTCCGACTCGAGGTCAATGTCGCGCATCAGATCCCGTTCCTGTGCGGAGCAAGGAGGAAGATGGCTGGAGTTGATCCGTTCGACTGCATGGGAGACCTGATCGGCGGTCTTTTCCGCGCGGCGAAGGACGTCGTGAACATATCCGAAACCGTCATTCCGCTCGTGGAGTTCGCTTTGTATCCAGGACAACTGCAGTGATGCCCAGATCGGCAGCAGCAGCGCTACCGAGCAGAGCACGATCGCCAGGGCAATCTTTCTGGTGTTCGACGCCGGCTTCATCCGTAAGACCTCTCATCGAAAAACGGAACGGCAGACCAACATCAACTATCTAGAGCATTTTCCCTGTTGCTGGGTATCCCGGAAGGGGTGTGCAGTGGCGTTTTCATCGCGGAAAACGCCCCATAGATACGGAAGCCCTGCACTACACCTACAGGGAAAATGCTCTATAGGCAAAGCACCATCAAGATATAAGGACGAGTGCGCGCGACGCAGAGACGCACATTGACCCACATCTACCGGGAAAATGCTTTTATCGCGCAAGCCTTCCCAAAATCTGTCCTGGCAGGCGAGAGCCCGTTGCCTTCAGGACAACGAGTACGATACCAAGCCATAGGACACTGGCTCCAGCAATTGCAGAAAGATTTTGAATGTGGCCCTGCAATACGGGCAGCGCGTGCAAGCCGGTGGCGATGGCTCCCCATCCGATGACAGAGGCCAGGAGGGCTCGTCCCAGCTCGCCGAACTCCAGGCCGGAAACGGGTGTGAGCTTGTTGCGTTGGAGCAGCACAACCAGCGCAGCAGTATGCAGCAGAATGCCGGCGTTCGAAGCCCACGCCAGACCCTCAACGCCCAGGCGATGAAAGAGCAGCCAGTACACAGGCATGGAGACCGCCGTGACGATCGTGCCGGAGAGCATGGGAGTGAATGTGTTGCCGGCGGCAAAAAATGCGCGCGCGTACAGATTCTGCGAGGTCCACAGAAAGAGCGAGAGACAGAAGATGGTGAAGAACCACGCTGTCATCTGCGCACTGGCTTCATCCATGCGTCCGCCGCGTAGGGTGACGTCCACCAGCGGGCCGGCCAGGGCGATCATCCATCCGGCGGCCAGCAGAGAGACAGCCATCAGGCGGGTGACGGCGCGATTCACGGCCTGACCGAATTCCGCGAGTTTGCCCTGGCTGTAGAGCGATGCAAAGAAGGGAAGCGAAGCTGCTCCGGCCGCCGGCCCAAGGATGTTCATCGGCGAGTTGAAGAGCTGTTTCGCAAAGGCCAGACGGGTAATATCACCGACTCCCTGAGAGGCGAAGTAGGTGCGGATCCATTGATCCCAGGTCGTAAGGGACTGGCCGATCATGAGCGGTGCCGCAAGCTTGAGCCACTGCAACAGGGCCGGGTGGCGGAAGTCGAGTATAGGGCGCCAGCGCATGCCCTCCCGCTGCGCTCCGAAGACATTGAGCAGAAACATGCCACAGAAAGCGCCCGCGACAGCGCCGACCGCCAGAGAGTGCACACCGATGCGGCTGTGCAGGAGAAGAGCCCCACCGATAATGCCCAGGTTGTAGATGCTGGGTGTGAGCGCCTGGAAGAGAAAGACCTTCCTCACCATCAGCTTTGAACCAAAGACACCGCCCGCAAAGAAGAAGAGCTGTGCCGGCAGAAGGATGCGGGTCAGGCTGACGCATAGAGCGGCTGTTGGAGCATCGAAGTGCGGAAACTTGACCGAGACGTACCACGGCGCAAAGAACTCGGCGGCAACAATGGCTGCGCCGAGCGCCAGGATCATGGTGTTCAGAATCACGGAGAGGGCGCGGTCGCCTTCGGCCTCTTCGCCGCGTTCCCTGTAGCCGCTGAGCAGGCTGACGAAGGTAGAAGAGGCGACACCCCCGATCAGGAAGTAGTACACCATGTCGGGAAGCTCGAAGGCCCCGATGTAGGCATCTGTGGCATTGGTAGCGCCGAAGAGGTGGGCGATGAGCTTCTGCCGTATCAGAGCAAGAACGCCGCTGCTCATCACGCTGCCGGCCATAAGGAGCAGGGATGCGGAGAAAGCTGAATGCGTGGCGCCCGGTTTCAGCCAGTGGAGCCAGCGAAGCAGCTTAGGGCGTGTCATCAAACTCCTGCCGTCGGTGTCGCGAGCGCCCATTGGCCCTCATAACAAAGCAGATCCGCCTTTATCCACAAGAGGAGAACAGGGAAGTGGAAACGGTGGAAAAGTGGCACACACTACCAGATAGCGTCGTCTTCTTCGGGGCGCTTGGGTGCTTTGGGGGCAGGGCCCTTCTTGGAGCTCTGTTCCTGAGAGACCTTCACCGTGGTGTAGGGAGCGTACGACGGCGTCTGCGACTTCTGCGTTGCAGGATCGTCTGCCGATCCGTTGGTCCAGCTCTTCCAGGTCTCCTTCGGTCCGGGCGCGCGGGAGTGACGGACGCTGGCGGGGACGGAGAGGCCGGCGACAGGAATGCTGGCGAACTGCCTTTGGCTGCAGGTCAGGCAGCGCACGGGATAACGGAGGAGAAGGACGTGCAGCAGATCGCTGGTGCGCAGCTTGGAACGGCGAAACGATGTTCCCGGGCAGAAGAGGCAGCGAACGCCGTGTTCATCTTCGCGGATACGCCGAATGCTGGTCGCAGCCGCGGCCTGACGGCGAATTTCGCGACGCTCGTCTTGCGATAGCTTGTGAGATTCCTGCATCGTCTCTCAGAATAAACGGTCTGGTGGGTCGGGTTTCCCTGAATCCTCAGGATTCTTCGAGGCTTTACGTCCGGAAGCGCGGCGTTTGGTGGTCGTTGGAGGGGCTCCCGGGGGCTGCGAGAGCATCTCCACCAGGGAGCGGACCTCGCGCCGGATACCTTCCATTTTGCTTCGGTCTGAGGTCTCTTCGATGCGGAAGAGCGTGGCCGGAGCATCCTTCTGGCGCTGCTCGGTCTTGAAGGCCTGCCGGGCGCCGGCGATGGTGTAGCCCTCGTCATAGAGGAGCTGCTTGATGCGCAGCGCCATCTCCACATCGCGACGGCGGTAGAGGCGCTGGCCTGTCCCGCCCTTATTGGGTTTCAGGTTGGGAAATTCGCTCTCCCAGAAACGCAGGACATAGGCCGGCACGCCGCACAGGCGCGCAACCTCGCCGATGCGGAAGTACAGCTTGTCCGGAATCTTGTCCGGCTTTCCCGGCATCTTCTTTCGCGCTTCACCCAGGGCCATGGCTAAATCTTCCCCGTATCGGACTGATTATAGGCCCGGAAAAGTTGCAAGTTAAAAGTTGAAAACTTTATGTAGAGGGAGTGAGGGGAAGGATGGTTGCCCGTCCTGCGGTAAAGGGCCGGATACACTACTGCTGGAGAGTGATGCATGCCTCGCGAAATCGAATGGTCTGACGCAGAAGAGATCGGTATCCAGCTACAGGAGAAGTTTCCCGACCTGGATCCTCTCAGCGTCCGTTTTACGGATCTGCATAAATTCGTCACGGAGCTGCCCGATTTTGTGGGAGATCCGATGAAATCGACCGAGGGTCTGCTGGAGGCGATCCAGATGGCCTGGTATGAGGAGTACAAGGACGCCCAGTAAGTGAACTCCCTTCTCATTGTCGGAACCGGGCTGATCGGCGCCTCCACGGGATTGGCGTTGAAGGCTGCGGGTTTTTCCGGCCGTATCACCGGCTTCGATCTCAGTCCTGCAGAGTTGCTCATCGCCCACGAGATCGGCGCGGTCGACGAGATTGCCTCCACCCGTGAGGCCGCGTTGGAGGCTGCACGGAAGAGCGATGTCGTGTTGCTGGCCGTGCCCGTTCTCGCCATTCTGGACTGGATGACGATTCTGGCCCCGGTGCTGAAGCCGGGCCAGCTTGTAACCGACGCCGGAAGCACCAAGGTGCAGATCTCCGATGTTGCTCAGAGGCTGTTTCCCAGCTCTGCAGGACCACGCTTTCTGCCCGGACATCCTATGGCCGGGAAGGAGTCCGGCGGAGCCGCCATTGCGGAGGCAGGGCTCTATCAGGGAGCGGTGTGGATCTTCACGCCGGTCGATGCGGAGTCGACGGCGGAGGAGACGGCGTGGCGTGAGTGGATGTCGGCGATCGGGACCAAGGTGATGGACCTGGAGCCGGCACGGCACGATCAGTTGCTGGCGTGGGTCTCACACCTGCCGCAGATGGTGTCGACGGCGTTGTCAGCGTTGCTGGAGGATACGTTCGGCGATGACCCGGATCTGCGGGCCATCGGTGGCCGTGCTCTCCGGGAGATGACGCGGCTGGGAAGCTCGCCGTACAGCATGTGGCGCGATGTCGCCATGACGAATACGGCGCCATTGGCGAACTCGCTGCTGGCTCTGGAGCAAAGGCTGCAACATCTGCGCGAGCATCTGCGCACTCCTGAGCTAAGGGAAGAGTTCCAGCGGGCGAACAAGTTTCGCGAACCGCGGTGAAGAATAAATCTTCGGATATCGGGTGCCCCAGGTACGCGAAGCTTACCTGGGATAATCGAGCGTAGCTCGATACGCTTTGCGGAGATTTGTAGGAACGTGGGATTTCGTTTCTACTACCGAGCGAAGCGACAAACATGACAAAAATAAGGTTCGAGCTCCGCTCGAATGTCCCACATAAGCTTCGCGTATGTGGGGCACCCAGTGCATGGGTCATCTCTAATTTGTCGATACACCTTAGTTATGGTTTTCGTCAGGGCCATGTTCGAAGCGCTGCCATGGCGCTGTCGGGGTATCGCGCACTGCGTACCAGCCGAGTGGTAAGTCTCCCAGTTCCTTCAAGGAAGGGTCACGGTCGATGGGGTGGTGGAAGCAGGAGATCACTGGGCCGCCTCCATCTGCCATTCTGTCGCCGAGGAATTGCCAGGCTCCATCCGAAAGGTCATGTGAGACATAGGTTCTGGGAACGGAAGAATCTCAGTCGTTCAGTGCTGTAGGGTGGTTGGCATAAGAAGACTCTAGAGCGTTTTCCCTGTTTCTGGGTATGCCGGAACGGTCTGGAGCGGCGTTTTCATTGCGGAAAACGCCCATAGATGTGGAAGCCCTGCATTGCACCCACAGAGAAAATGCTCCATCGGGCCGGTTTGGGTAGAAAATTTTCACACCGTACCTAACCGCACCTCTATCCCCCTGTCTAAAGAGGCGAAATGGAGAAGGCAGAAAAAGAGGCGATCCGGCGGGTAGTTGCCGGCGACCGGGACGCGTACCGCGTTCTGATGGACCGCCACTACGCTGCCGTCTTCCGGATCTCATTCCGCATTACCGGCAACGAAGCCGATGCGGAAGAGGCGGCGCAGGAGAGTTTTTTGCGCGCCTACAACAAACTTCCGGAGTTCCGGCAGGATGCCGCGTTTGGGACCTGGGTGACGAGGATAGCGATGAATACGGCCATGAATCTGGTAGAGCGCAGAAATCGGGACCTTTCGGTCTATGCGCCGCGTGTCTCCGACGAGGTGGGTGAGGGCACCGTGCAGGTTGCCAGCCACCGCGCCGGTCCGGAGCGCGCGCTGCTGGACATGGAGACGGCTACGCTGCGGCATGCCGCCATGGCATCCCTCACCCCGATGGAGCGCACTGCTTTCACTCTGCGCCATATGGAAGAGGTCGGTATGGCGGAGATTGCCGAGGCGCTCGGCGTTCCCGTCAACTCAGCCAAGCAGGCTGTCTTTCGCGCCGTCGCCAAGCTTCGGCGCGCCCTGGAACCCGTCGCAGGAGGTATGCGATGAAGCACTACAGCGAAGAAGATCTGATTGCGTACCAGATGGGCGAGAGCTCTGAGGCCCGTTCGATTGGTGAGCATCTCGAGCAGTGCGCGGAGTGCGCCACGCTGGCCGAGTCCGTTGCACAGACTCTTCGTGTCTTTTCGGCCGAGCCGGTGCCAATGCGGACGCCGGTGGATATGGAGCTGAGCTGGCAGCGGTTGCGCGGAAATCTGGCCGTGCTGGAGGCTTCGCCAAAGAAGAAGCGGTGGTTCTCCCTCTGGATGTGGCCGGCTGCAGGAGCCTTTGCTGCGGCGGCAGTCATCATGGTCGCTGTTGGTCTGCGCATGCACCATGTGCCGAACACAGGCGGAGCACAGGAGGTCGCGACTCAGCGTGCCTCGGTGACCGATGCGTTGAAGAGTCTTGTGGGCCGGCATCAACAGGCGCACCCCATCAACGGCCATGGTCCGCTGACCGATGTTCCGTCTGATGATCCGCAGATCTCCGCGCATCTTGACTCCGCCGAGCGTCTGCTTACCACGGTGAACCACGAAGAGGGCCCACTGGATGAGGCGACACGCGCCCAGGCACACGATCTGCTGCTGAAGAACGCTGTCTATACGCAGACAGCGCGCGATCGCGGCGATCTCGCCGAGGCGGTGGTGCTCGACAACCTCGGACGCGTCCTCATCGGTCTGGATCATGCGCCAGAGACACCGAAGAGCACCTGGCAGTTGCGGCTGGAGATGAATACCGACGGGCTTTTGCTGGACCTGCGTGTGCTGCGCCAGAACGATGAGCACGGCTCTTCGAGGTAAGCGACAAGCAGTAGTAGGAAACGAGTTTTTTGGTCACAAAGGAGATGCACTTATGAAGCACTGGATTTTACTTGCAGGTCTGGCATCCGCTGGTTGCGCGCACGTTGCGCTTGCTGCTGGTCCCCTACAGCCCGCAATCTTTATCACTGAGCCCGGCGCCCCGGCCGGTGAAGACGACTACACTGCCGGAACCAAGGCAATGAATGAGCAGCGCTGGCAGGACGCTCTCGTTTCGTTCGATAAAGTCATTGCCGCCAAAGGCTCCAAAGCGGAGGCGGCGCTTTACTGGAAGGCCTATGCCCTCAACAAGCTGGGCCGGCGCGATGATTCGGCAGCGACCTGCAGTGTCTTGCGGAATGAGTATCGGAAGTCTACGTGGAATAAGGATTGTGCTGCCCTGGGTATTGGTACCGGACGTGTGCGCGTAGTGGTGAACGGCAGGACGAGCACATCCACGTCCAGTTCCTCCTCTTCCTCATCATCGTCCAGTGGCGACGACGAGAACACCTTTGCGATCGGTCCTATCCCGCCAGTTCCTCCGATGCCGCCAGTTCCGGCAGGAGAGGGCTCGTACACCCTTAGGCGAGATCGCAAAAGTACGGGAGATCCCGATGCTGATCTGAAGATCCTTGCGCTGAACTCGCTGATGAATCAGGATGCGAATCGAGCGATCCCGGTGATTCGAGACCTGCTGAAGGGAAATCAACCAGAGTCAGTGAAACGGCAGGCGCTCTTCGTTCTGGGCCAGAACAAGTCACCCGAGTGCCAGAATCTGCTGCGGGAGATCGCGCTTGGCAAGCAGGATCCCGAGCTGCAGCGGCAGGCGATGCAAACGCTTGCGATCACCCAGGGCAAGAAAGCAAACGATACGTTGGCAGATGTCTATCGCCAGTCCACGGATCCGAAGACGAAGCGAGCTGCGGTATCTGCGATGTTTATCTCCGGCGATGCACAGAAGCTAGTGGAACTTGCCCGGGGTGAGAAGGATCTTGACCTGAAGCGGCAGATCGTCTCGCAGCTTGCCCTGATGAACGACAAGGTCGCACAAGACTACATGCTTGAGCTATTGCGCTAATAACCCTGACTCGCCTGTATCGTCTGTCCGGAAATGGACGATACAGGCGGTTATTCCATCCATCATCCAGTGAATTGGATCGATTTTCGGGATTTTTCCCGTACCCTAAGAACTTTTTACGAAAACTCTCGTATCAAGGAGACAAAGGCCATGAGAACTGCCTTCCGCATCCTCGTCGTTTCACTTGGGCTGGTTGCGCCGCTTGCGGCCCAGCAACCGGTTGTCACCGGCGTGCAGGTCGACGCGCACGCCGCTCATGGTCTGCCCGCGGAGCTTAGCGCCGCGGCGAAAGATGGCATTGCGTGGGTAGGTTATTCCATCCCCGTACTCGGACACTTTTCGGATAACGATGGTGAGACGCTTTATCTTGAGGGCACTCGGGACGGCGGCTCCTGGGATAGCGACCGTCAGCAGTTCGACCACGTAAATGTTCTGTTGCGCATGGAGAAGGGCGCGGTCACGAAGATCCGCCTGGCGACTCCTAACCGCAAGCTGGATACCGGCGGTGTGAAGTTTGTGTGGCTTGAGGGTGTCTCTCAGGATGAGAGCATTCGCGAGTTCACATCGCTGGCCAACAATGCCTCGCAGGAACGCAAGGTGCGTGATGCTTCGGTGATGGCGATCGCGCAGCATGAATCGTCGGCGGCGACCAGCACTCTAATTTCCATGGCAACCAATGGCGATTCGTTTGTGCGCGAGAAGGCTGCCTTCTGGCTGGGTGCGCATCGCGGGCAGGATGGCGTCAAGGGATTGCTGCAGCTTACACGCGCCGAGCAGGATGAACATCTGCGCGGCAAGCTCGCCTTCGACCTAACCCTTGGTAAAGAAAATCCCGCAGCCATCGATGAACTGATCTGGATGGCAAAGAACGATGCTTCGCCTCACGTCCGCAAAGAAGCCCAGTTCTGGATGGCCCAGAAAGCCGGCAAACGAGCCGCTGGGGAGCTTCGTCAAATTGTTCAGAATGACCCGGACCGAGGCATTCGCCGGTCTGCGGTCTTCGCGATCTCGCGGCTGCCGGAAGGCGAAGCAGCCGCTCAACTGATCCAGGTAGCAGAAACCAACAAGGATCCTGATGTACGCAAGCAGGCGATCTTCTGGCTCGGCCAGTCGAAGGATCCAAAGGCGCTGGACTACCTGACCAAGCTCCTCAGGAGTAACTGAGGACCCTCGAAACACTCGCAGCCTGCAGCGGTTTCGCATCCCGCTGCAGGCTCTTTTTCGTGTCTTTTTTCGTGTCCAGGGTTATATCGAGGTCTCACTTACCAGAGTGCCTTCGGCGATCGGTGCAACAAGAGTGGCTGGTTGCAGAGTCGCACGATCCAGGCGGTAAGACCGGCAGATGTACTGGTCGACCATACGCTGCGTATTGAAGAAGGCGCCGTTGATGCCGATGGCGTGCTGCATGATCTTTGCCCACTTCTGCTTGTCGAGGAAGGCTGGGCCTACTGCCTTCTCCAGTTTTTCGTAAAGCGAGATTGCTTCTTCTTCATCGTTTACGCCGTCTTCGATAGCCCATCCGGTCGAGCCCTCGGCGCAGCCTTCGATCCACCATCCGTCCAGGATGCTGAGATTGGGTACGCCGTTGAGCGTGGCCTTCATGCCGCTGGTGCCGCTGGCCTCGTAGGGACGCCGGGGTGTATTTAGCCAGATGTCCACGCCGGAGGTAAGTAACGCGCCCAGATTCATATCGTAGTTTTCGAGATAGACGACATGGATGGGGCTCTGCTTCAGGCCGTGGGCCGCGCTGATGACCTCGTGAATCAGCGCCTTGCCGGGAGCATCCGCGGGGTGTGCTTTGCCGGCGTAGACGACCTGCAGGCCGCCGATCGCCTCAGCGATATGGAGCAGACGCTGCGTGTCTTCGAAGAGAAGGGTCGCGCGCTTGTAGGTGGCAGCGCGTCGGGCAAAGCCCAGGGTCAGGACATCTTCACGCAGGATGACGCCGGTGCGTTCTTTTACCGTTTCGACCAGCCGCTTCTTGTTCACGGCGTGTGCGGCTGCGATCTCCTGCGGTTCGACTCCGTAGATGCCGCGCAGCGCGTAGTTGTCGGCGCGCCACCCATCCAACTTCCGGTCGAAGAGTTCAGCCATGGCCGGCGAGACCCAGGTGCCCGCATGTACGCCGTTGGTGATGTAGTGGATCGGCGTATCCGGAAACATCTGCTGCGAAACCTTGCCGTGCTGCATTGCGACACCGTTTACGTAACGGGAGAAGCGAAGGGCCAGGTATGTCATGTTCAGCAACCCATCGTGGATGCCACCGAAACGGCTGTAGAGGCCGGCACGCTCCTGTCCGAGGATGGCGAGCATCTGGTCGTAGCCAAAGCGGTCATGACCCGCGGGTACGGGCGTGTGCGTCGTAAAGACACATTGCTGCTTGACCACCTCGACATCTTCATCGGTAGCCGTGCTCAACGGACGCCCGTTCAGCCGGGCTTCCAGCAGAGCAGTGGTCAACAGGGCCGCATGGCCCTCGTTCATATGGAATACCTCTGGCTGAACGCCGAGAGCATGCAGCATAGCGATGCCGCCGAGTCCGAGTACGGCTTCCTGGCAGAGACGATAGTAGTTGTCGCCACCGTAAAGGGTGTCGGTAAAGGTGCGATCCCACGAGTCATTCGGTTCGACGTCAGTATCGAGCAGCAGCACCGGAATCACATGCCCGGTCACACCAACGACGTCGTAGCGCCACGCGCGAACCAGGAGCTCGCGGTTCTGGACGGTGATGGCGGCAACCGCGTCGGCCGAGGGCAAACGGCCTTCAGGCGACCACGGCATTGGAGCCTCGGTCTGCCGGCCGTCGCTATCGAGCATCTGACGGAAGTAACCCTTGCGGTGAGCCAGAGTCACAGCGACCATTGGAACGCCCATGTCCGCGGCGGAGCGTAACGTATCTCCCGCCAGAACACCCAAACCGCCCGAGTAAGTGGGCAATCCTACCTCCAATGCGATTTCCATGGAAAAGTAGGCAACACGACTATTTCTCAACGCTTCAGCGGCAACATCCTGCAGAGTCATGCCAGATAAAACCTCGCACTTCGGGATCCTGGAATCTGCAGGCTCATCGTTCCGTCCTGCTTGGCCCGTGAATTGTTCGGACCCCTTACGAACAACTTCACAGGAGCAACCAGAGGAAATCAATGCAAATCTCGTTCCATTCCTGCGGAAAAAAGGCACATTACTTCGGTGTATGACGAAAGAAACCCCGGCTGGTTGACAGCCGGGGCGGCGATATTTCTCGCTATGTCTTTTACAGGGTGAGGCTTAGAAGCGATAGAGACCTACTTCGGTGGACTTAAGTCCGAGATGTGACAAAAGGCCCAGTCCTACCACGACGGCAAAGCAGAGGGTTGGCCGGAGCCAGGCATTACGGTTCCGGCGTATGCCGAACTCGACGGCCAGAAGGATGACCCAGGTAATGGCGGCGGCGATGATCCAGTCATAGACCATTACACGGACCACGCCGTTTTCGGTACGAAGAATTTTCTCGACGTTGAAAGGATGCATGACGAAACCGATGAGTGCTGCTACGAAGAGCAGCAGCATCTCGCCGATGGCGATGAGAGCGGACTTCATTGCACACCTGCCTCGAAGGTGCGGAAGCGGCGTTCCAGCTCCCACTGCTGCGTTGCTTTCTCACTGGATTTCAGGAACTCTGCGCACTTGGCCGTAGGTTTGTCAGCACCCAGCGGCTGGGCGGCGCAGGCGGCAATCGGCTTGCCCCAGGCGTCAGGGCCCGACCATAGAGTGTCTCCGGGTAGAAAGCCATGTTCGATGCCGGTCCGCGCCATGTTCTTGAGATCCATGTAAGTGAGGCTCTGCTCCATGGCGGCGCGTGTGTACTCGGTGGTGAGATCGCTGCGCGAAACGCCTTCGTCGTCGGTCGAAAGCGAGACCGGAACCTTGGCTGCACGGTAATTGGCCAGGGGATGATGATTGCCGGTAATGCCGAGAATGCCGTCGTTGCTGGTGAGATTGATCTCGACCATCACGTGTTTGGCGGCCATCTCCTTCAGCAAGGCGTGTGGATCGGTCTCGTACATGACATCGACACCGTGGCCGATGCGCTCGGCTCTGGCGACCTCAACAGCTTCACGGATATGGAACTTTAGCCCATCGGGCGGGACGATGCCGGGTGCGAGCTCTCCGGCATGCAGCGAGAGGTGGACCTTGGGGTACTTCGTCTTGAGGAACCGCAGGAACTTCATCTGCCGGTCGTACTCGCTCATCGACATATAGGAGTCTTCGGGCTGGACGAAGTTGATGCCGACGACGCGTGGATCCGCCGAGGCCAGCTCAAAGCCAAGCAGGGTCTGTGCGTAGACCTGCTGCGGCGGGAAGGCACGCAGCACCTGAAAGATGAAGCGCACCGTCATGCCGCAGGCGGGTGTGGCGGAAGGTGTGCCGCAGTGTTCGATCTCGTTGCGGCGGGCTTCGATGCTGTCGATCTCCGCGATGTCGCGTTTGACGTTGTCGCGTACGGCGCCGTCGAGCAGTTTCTGGCGCAGGTCTTCGAGGTCGTCGCTCCAGCCAAGCTTGTATCCCAGGGCAGCGCTGGCGCTGAAGTCGGGCGTGTGCATGATCTCGAGATATTGCTCGTTCTGTGAGGCGGCACGGGAAGCGACCTCGTCAAGCCATTCACCGACTTGTTTGCGGTCGAGACCGCCGAAGCGGCCGAAAGTAGCGAAGAACTGGTCGTGGCCGCTGTAACCGGCGTAGGGCACAAACGAGCGCATGGAGAAGGCGTTGACGAGGTTGTCGTAGAGGGTCTGGTCTTTGAGTACGTTCTCGGCTGGCACCAGGCCGTCGGCGCAGGTACCGGTGGGGTTCTTGGCGAACGCTTTTGCCTTCGGGTCGATGCAAATGTGGTCTTCGACAGCGTCCTTGATGAAGGTCTCGGCATACACCGCGCCGGAAAGGTGGACATGCAGGTCGCTGCCCTTGGGCATCTTGGCCAGGAAGACGTGTGCAGAGAGGGGACCTTGTTTCACGGCAGCGGCCAGGGCGCGGCTGGCCTTCAATTCACCAGGGGTCTGGGTCGCGGTCTGCGCGGCAGCGGTGATCGCAAGGCATGCGAGGGCCGCGAGTACTCGTGTGCATCTCATCAGAGGGAAATCCTTTCGTGGAAACAGGCCCAGCATACCCTACTGCCGTTGCCCGCAGGTTTGTCCCATCCGCCTTTGGATTGCTATACTGAGGACACTCCACGAAGGGCCAGGTAGCTCAGTGGTAGAGCGCGGCCCTGAAAAGGCCGGCGTCGGCGGTTCGATCCCGTCCCTGGCCACCATCCCGATGAAAATACAGGTACTTCGGTCGCGCTCTTAGAGCGTAGCGACGTATGTTTTGCACGCGGCCATGAACAAGGCCCAGCCGTCGGCGGTTCGATCCCGTCCCTGGCCACCATCTCGATGAATATATAAGTACTTCGGACACGCTCTTAGAGGGTAGCGACGTATGCACGCGGCCATGAGAGGCCAAGCCGTCGACGGTTCGATCTCGTCCCTGGCCGCCATGGAGATTCAGAGGTGGCCGGAGTCTACCCAGCGCGATGCCGGCTGAGCAGTATCACCAGAAGTGTGGAAGACACTTTTTCCGGGTGCACTGGCAGCGGAATGACGCTCCAGGAGTTTGCCATCCACGGCACAAGGGAAGACTGCGGTAAAACCAGGATCGCGTGATCGCTGACGCCGCGCTGCGGCAGCGCTGGAAGTACTGCGGCATCGAGATTATTGCCCTTACCGACGCAATAAACGCAAGATGTTCCACGTTCCGCGGCTACAAGCAGCGCTGGATATTGGAGCAGATCGCATGATGGATCATTTTCGACGGCTAGTGGTATGGTGCATAATGATCCGGCTTGAAAGCTTTGATACCGCAATCCCAAGAGAATTTACTCTTGGAAAGCCTTGGGCTTAATCGATACTGGTCGCAATCTCAAATAGGAGCCAATGTTGCGTTTTGTCTTCCTTTGTAGCAATCCGGGGTGGGGTGGAAGCGAAGAGTTGTGGGCGGAAGCGGCGGCACTATTGGTCGAGGGCGGGCATTCTGTAAGTATCTTCAAACACGATGTTGATCCGAAGCACCCGCGGATCTGTCGGTTGCTCGCGCAGGGGTGTCATATTTACGACTTATGGCACTTTTTCTTACCCGGCAGAGTACGTTTGCCTAAGACGCTCTACCGAGTAACCGGGGTGCTGACTCGAGGGGCACGCCAAACTGCTGCACTGAGAGCGATTGGACCTATACTGCGTGTTCTTCTAACAAATCTTAATCCCGATTTAGTAGTGATTTCCCAAGGCGCAAACTTCGACGGGGTCATTTTGGGCGATCTTTGCCGTATTGTCGGCTGTCCGTACGTCATCATTTCACATAGGGCGACAGATTATTATTGGCCCTCGGACAAGAGCCGCGTCGTGATGCGCTCTGCCTTTCAGGCTGCTTTGCGGTGTTATTTTGTCTCCCAGCACAATCTCCGGCTCACGGAATTTCAAATGGGTGAAACACTCGTGAATGCGGAAGTCGTGCGTAATCCCTTTCTGGTGTCCGGATCTCCGCTGCCCTGGCCTGATACTCAGGACCATTCGATCAAACTGGCTTGCGTTGCACGCCTGGATGCAGGCGAGAAGGGGCAGGACATTCTTTTGCAGGTATTGGCGCGACCGCACTGGAGAACGCGTAATTTGTCAGTTTCGTTTTTCGGCTCGGGCCCAAACAGCGAAGCTCTGCGCGGGCTTGCAGAACATCTAGCCCTTAAGAATGTCGATTTTCCAGGTTTTACAAGCGACGTGGATTCCATCTGGAAGAGGCATCACGCGCTGGTTCTGGCGTCACGCACCGAGGGGCTGCCACTGTCGCTTATCGAAGCGATGATGTGCGATCGGTTTGGAATTGTCACAAATGAGGGCGGAACTGCGGAAGTTGTAGAGGATAGTCGCACCGGATTCGTAGCCGACTCTGCGAAAGTAGACGAATTTGACAAAGCCATGGAGCGAGCATGGGCTATGCGAGACGAGTGGAAATCGATCGGTCAAGCTGCTGGAATTGCGGTTAGAACCATGGTGCCTCTCGATCCGGCTGCTTGTTTCACTGCCAAGCTGTTGGGAGTTGTGGATTCACTGGGCGCATCTCTTCCTAGGAGAGAGCTGCAAACCGGATCGATCGATTTGTCAGACCCCTCAAGTCTCTTACAGCCTGGCATAGCCACAAAGTTGCGGAATTAAATCCAGTGGCCTACAACCCGCATGTCGTCAAGAAACGGTCGGTTGAGCGACTCTCACTTGTCTCTCTGTGGCGAATCATTCGCGCCCACCAATGGTGGGAGTACAAAGTCATCCCAGTCCTCGCGGCGTTCTACGCAACGGCCCTGATGCTCGACGTGCCGGTGAGCGCGATCTGGCGGGAGGCGCTCATGGCGTTCATGGCAACCGTTTCGGCCGCGGTCTACGCCAGTGTGATCAACGATCTGACCGATCTCGAAGACGATCTTGCCGCCGGGAAACCAAACCGTCTCGCAGGCCGCTCGCCATTTCTCGGCCTAACGTTCATAATCCTCAGCGCGGGAGCCCTCGCGGTAATCTCCTCACGCTGGCGACACAACGCCGTCCTTCTATCGCTGTACCTCGCAGTGTGGCTGGCCTTTTCGCTTTACTCTCTACCACCGTTCCGTCTGAAAAAACGGGGCTTTCTGGGAATCCTTGCCTGCGCGAGCGGCGAACATCTATTTCCGACGCTGGTGGCCGCGATCCTCGCGTTTCGCGGAGCGCAACGGCCTTACAATTCCATCTGGATCGTGATAGTGGGAACCTGGGCGCTCGCGAACGGCATGCGTGCGATCCTGTGGCATCAGCTCACCGATATTGATGCTGATCGCGCCGTTGGTGCGCAGACGTTCGCCGCACGGCATTCGCGATCTGCGATGCTCATTGGAACGTGGATTGCGTTTCCGACCGAATTGCTTGTATTCACTGCAATGCTCGTTGAGATGCGGAGTTGGTGGCCAGTCGCGGCGGTTGGCGCGTACGTCCCTCTGGTTGCGCTTCGCATCCGATGGTGGCATTTCCGCCACGTGATCGTTACACCGAAACCTGACTTTTTATTTCTGACGACTGAGCTCAACATTGTGTTGCTGCCGATCGCGATCCTCGTGGCATCGGCTCTACGACATCGCGGTGATTGGGTCGTCCTCGGGGTTCACTTCTTGATCTTTCCTACCAATGTGTCACGAACCTTGCATGCGACGTTGAACCTTGCGCGAACGGCCCTGAAAGCATCCTTGAAGCTCGCACGGGCATCATGACCTGTCCCGGGTCTTCGACGCAAAACCTGCGGCCGGATTTGAAAGCGCGACCCCGGAACGCTCGAAAGCAGGTAGGCGGTTCACGAGCAGATAGCCGGGAAAACCCCAAGAACAGGTGAGCGCTGATTCCCACCACCTTAGAGCATTTTCACTGTTGTTGGTATCCCGGAAAGCTGTGCAGCGGCGTTTTCATTGCGAAAAACGCCCATAGATGCGAATGCTCTGGACTACACCCATAGGGAAAATGCTCTAGTCGTCCACGAAAGAGTGTGCTTCGCGAGTACCGGCGGAATGGCAACCCCCGTCAGACATAAAGGACGGCATCATAGCGCGGCCGGAGAAGTCACTCTTCGACGAGCAGTCGGCGTGTCAACGCTTCTACCGCGAGCACCGTCGTCAATGCCTCGGAGCCCCACCAGGGCGGCGTTGGTTGAGAATCAATTCGCCTGCGGCCATGATGATAGAAGGGGGCGCGCGGCCAGGCTCCGGACGGGAGCTGTGCCTCGATCAGGGGACCGACGTCAGGTACGCGATTCCACAGCAGCATCGTTGATGATGCCAGCGCAAGCTCGAGCGCGTTGATCGGCGCCGTCGCTTCGATGCGCGGCACAATCATCTCGCCTGCCTCCGGCGCGATCTTGTGTAGAGCGTGCGAAAAGAAATACCAGACGGTGAAGCGGCTCACGTACCACTTGGTGGACATCTCTTCGCCATTCGCACGCAGGACTGCGAGCATGTGCTCAATCGCCGGCCGAGTCTCTTTGCAATCGCCGAGATAGACGACGATATTTGCGTTGATCGCCGCGTCGACGTCGCGTACTTCCGCAGGGCTGTCCCGGAAGAAGCGATAGTACCTGCGTGGATGACGCCACCACCGCGGCATCCAAGTTCGAAAGAGACCATTGCGCTCGCGTTGGGCCAGCAGAATGGCGCGATTGTTCGGTATCCGTTTTCCGGCGGCCGTAAGCGCCGTAGATGCGACCGCCGTGTCGTCGGTGTCGAGTGGAACGTAGCCATGGTCCGGACCTGCGCTCGACGGATAACACCACAGACCGTCAGGCTCCATTTCTCGCAGGAGGAAATCGATGGCGCGAGAGTGGACGCGCTCGGCCGATGATGTAGCCGACAACGCGCGCGCGGCGAGAGCTGCTGGAAAAACCGCCGCATCAGGAACGCAGCTGCCGCTCAACTCACGAGTGGGCCATTTGTCGATCGGGATCTGACCACTGGGAAGCTGAACTGATTCGAGGTATGCAACACCCTTTTCAACGGCGCGACGAATTTCTGACGTTTCGCTCATCGGTAGCATGCAAGGGAGCCTGCGAGCAGATTGCGGATTTCGCTCGTTTGGGCTGCCGTCCAGCTCAGGAATACATCTTGTCCTAGCTGAAAACTTTCGGCGAGTCGTCCTGGCGCTTTCCTGAGCGGACGAATAGCTTCAGTAATACTATCGATCTCTTCATGTGTTGGACACACGACGCGCGGCTCCTTGCTTTGATGACAGAATGGGCGAAAGTCCATGCTCTCGCAATCAGTCTACGCCGGATGGATTTAAGCATCGGCCATGTAAGAGTATAGTTTCCTTCGGCATATAAGCTTCTTCGCGAAAGGGTTCATGGCCGCAATCCTGTGAACGCGTTAGGTGCGAGTCGTCCAAATGCTTCCGAACAATATCCGAACATCGTAGGGACGAAAATGGCCTAATTCGGCCCAAATGGTCCTAAAGAACGGGTCCGATAAGTCATTCGTTGCTAGAAGCCTACGCTGATTCTGTGCTACTTGACCTGATCGGCTGGGTGGACTGAAAAAGCCGGCGTCGGCGGTTCGATCCCGTCCTTGGTCACCATCCGATGAAAACGCAGCAGCTTTGGCCGCGCTCTTAAGGGCGTAGCGACGTATATTGAACGCGGCCATGCACAGGCCCAACTGTCGCCTACGGCCTCTGCGTCTGCTCCAATGCCAGATCGAATACTTCCGGGTCTGTGCAGACCCACATGATGCCATTCAACCCGGCAAAGCGACGCACGAACTCTGCCGTGATCTGGATGAACTTGGTGCCGGTGAGCATGGTGATCGTTTTGAATCGCGCGCGATTTGCCGTGAACCACGCCGCCCAATCGCTGCTCACGTCAATTGAGGCGCCACGCACGTTGCGGGCATCAATGTAGAACTCGATCGCATTGGCCCCAGCCAGCCATTCGTCAAGCGTCTTGATGGGCGCGTCCCGCAGTTCTCCCGTATCGGTGCCGCTCAGCCGCATCACGATGAGCGATTCCGAAAGTTGCTCCAGCGCAATCGCGCAGTGCGCTCCTTCAAATCTCACCGATTTCACTCCTGTGGCCATACCCGCGATTTTACGATGCCCAAACCAGAGCCCTGTTCGCGCCTAAGGGATTCACTGCCGTTCCGTAACTGAATGCTCACAACCAAAGGATGGCTGCACCGGCTGAATTGACACAGCATCAGGTTGTATTACGGCAAACACTACTGCCTGAATGGCTTACAAGCCGTTTCCTCGTTGCTGCCGGGTATTCCGATAGGGCGCGCGGCGGCGTTTTCCTCTATGGAAACGCCCATAGGTGCGGAGCCTCACATTACGCTCGCAGGGGGGAAAATACGCTAATCGCCTCAAATGGTATCCGCTGATTCCAGACTACTTAACTTTCCTCATCCAAATTGGAGTATCATCTGGCACACACGTCGGCGATGACCCGTGGGTGTCCACCTAATGCGGCGGACAGTGCCGTGCTTCAGATCGGAA
>JABFXN010000033.1 GCA_013361705.1 Acidobacteriaceae bacterium | reverse complement strand
ACTCGACAACGAGCTCCTGGCCCTCCGGACCGGAGGGCGTATCGATGGGCGAGATGCTTGTCTTCCCGACGTGGCTGTCGGGAAAGGTGGTGGCATAGAATTCCGCGGCTTCGCGTGCTTTCCCATGGTCGAACCACAGACAGGTGATCATCTTCTCGGACATGTTGCTGTCTCCTCTTGGGTTGTCAGATCTCAACGTAAGTTCTGCGGCCGCTCGGCTGTGAGCGAAGAGCGGCCGCGCCTAACATGACTCGCGCCGCAGCTACGATTTTGGTCCCTGCATCAGCGCAAAGTGGCCATCCTGATCATCCAAAGCCTGCATGATGCGTGAACCTCCGGGTACGTCCATGGGAGGAAGAACCACTTTACCTCCCGCCTCGATCACACGTTGCTGCGCAGCCTCAATGTCATCGACCAGGAAGTAATACTGCCAGTGCGGTGGAATTCCTTCGGGCATGCCCGGGCCTTTACGAGCCATCATTCCGCCGGTGTAGAGGGGCTTGTCGATCCGGAAGGTCTGATAGGTGCCCATTGGCCCCATATCATGCGCATAGTCTTTTTGCCAGCCGTAGTGCTTCGAGTAGTAGTCGAAAGCTTTCGCTGGATCGTCGGTGAGCAGTTCGTGCCAACCCACATTTCCCACTGCCATTTGATCCAGACGGGGTGGCGCCTCTTGCTTACTGGGTTCGAAGAGCAGGTATTTCACCTGCTGAGGGTCAAGCACGACGGCAAAACGACCTATACCAGGGATCTCCTGGGCCGGCTTCACAATCGTGCCGCCATCGGCTGTAACAGACTTAAGCTCTTCGTCGAGCTTGGCGGTGTGGATATGGCCCATCCACTGCGTGGGAAGCTCAGGAGCGCCAGCTCCGGCCCAGGTCATCATGCCGCCGACGTCTTTACCGTCTTTCCCAAAGATCATGTAGGTGAAGCCAGGCATACCCGCATCCTTGATGTCCCACCCAACTACCTTCTTGTAGAAGTTCACTGCCTTGCCCATGTCGTTCGTGACAAGTTCATACCAGATGAAACCGTCTGCCATTCTGCACCTTCCATTCGCGATCTGTGGTTACAAAGTAAACATCGTCCCCATACGCTACCACCGAAAAGTGAACACTGTCCACAATTGCCCGCTACGCGATACACTTCCATGAACAGACTATGAAAAAGAACACCTCTCTTGAGAAGCGCAAGACCTTTCGCCACGGCGATCTGCGCAACGCATTGGTGACTGCCGGGCTCGAAATGGCCCGCGCCGGAGGGCCCAATGCTGTGATTCTCCGGGAGGCGACCCGGCAAGCAGGTGTCGCTCCGAATGCGGCTTACAGACATTTTGCCGGCCAGGCGGAGCTGCTGGATGCGGTACGAGCGGCATGCCTGTCGCGGGTCGCCGCGGCAATTGAAGATGAGATGAAGAAGAACAAAGCAGGACGCAATCCGCAAGCATTCGCGCGAAAGAGTTTGCATGCTGTGGGCATGGGCTACCTGGGATTTGCGATGAGAGAGCCGGGAATGTTCCGCACAGCTTTCTCAGTACCGCCACCGGTTCACTCTCCTGACCCGGCGCATACGGCTTCTATGGGCTTGAACCCTTTTCAGCTGCTCTCACTAGCCCTGGATCGCATGCAGGAGAGTGGCTTGCTCAACAGGAAAGATCGCAAGGGTGCGGAATATCTCGCGTGGTCGACGGTGCACGGCCTGGCGCTGCTGGCACTTGAGGGACCGCTGCACAAGATGCCGCGGGAAATGGTTCTGGCGCTGGGAGAGAGACTAGTCGTCATGGTGGAGCGCGGACTTAGCTAGCGCCGAATCGTTCGAAATCGACGATTGCATTTCGAGACACTCTTCTGCGGAGGGGTCTCGCCGAGGCAACATTCTTCCAGAAATACACGTACCCTGCATATGGAGAGATGATGCATACCGTTCAACCATTCCGCACGGGGATTCCAGGAATCGAGGCGTTCAGCCTCGCCTCGACGAGGCAGTTTCCGCGTCACTCGCACGACCAGTTCGGAATCGGCCTGATCCTGTCAGGAGCTCATCGATCATGGAGCGGGTTTGGCTGGGTGGATGCCAGAGCAGGCGACATCATTATGGTGAATCCCGGGGAGATGCACGATGGCAGTTCGCCTGACAGCAACGGCCGGCGTTGGCAGATGATCTATTTTGCCCCGGAGGTGATCTCCGAGCTGCTTGATGGCGACGTGGATGTGAGTGCCACCGTTCTGCTGCCCCAAATCCGCGACTCGCGCCAGGCGATCCACTTTTCACGCCTGTTCGGTGCACTTACGGAGCACTGCCCGGATCCAGGACACAGCGAAGAATGTCTTCTGCATACAGTCGTTCATGCTTTCAGACATCACAGCACACAGCGCTCCTGGAAGCAGGTAATTCCACCCAGCATCGATAAGGTGAAGAGGCAGATTGATTTGTCACCGGAGCTGCCGCACCCTCTTCAGGAGATGGCGACCCTGGCCAATACGAGTCGATTTCAATTCCTTCGGGCTTTTGCGTACGCAACGGGTGCAACACCTCACGCCTACATTCTTCAGCAGCGAGTGCGACTCGCGCGAAGACTGATCGCGAGCGGAAAAGAACTGGTTCAAGTGAGCTATGAGGCAGGATTCGCGGACCAGAGCCATATGACTCGTGTCTTTGTGCGGCAATTAGGGGTAACCCCCTCCCGTTATCGAGCAGCCGTTTGCACAAACCGGTCTCACGCAATTTCGTTCAAGACCCGATTCGGGCAATGACCTGATGATGAGGCATGATCCGACGCTGTGAAGAAGCCGACTTCGATCAAATCTGGGCCGTCATCAACGATGGCGCCGAAGCCTACCGCGGCACCATCCCCGAAGACCGTTGGCACGAACCGTACATGACGCGGGAAAAGCTCCGTGACGAACTCGCGAATGATGTGGCGTTCTGGGGATACCAACAGAACGGGGCACTTCAAGCCGTAATGGGAATGCAAAACGTGCAGGATGTCACCCTGATTCGGCATGCGTACGTTCGCACCGAAATGCGGCGCTGTGGCATCGGAGGTCTCTTGTTAGATCACTTGAAAGCGTCGGCTCAGCGCCCTCTACTCGTCGGCACCTGGGCAGACGCTGCCTGGGCGATTCGCTTTTACGAGAAACATGGGTTTCGGGTCGTCGAAGCAGACAAGAAAGATCAGTTGTTGCGGAAATATTGGGATGTCCCCGCACGTCAAATCGAAACCTCTGTTGTCTTGTGTCAATGACTGGCTAGTAGCGACATGGGACCTGCACAGCCTTTGCGGCCCTTCTAGAGCATCTCCTCTATTCGCAGATGGAAAGCACCGCACATGGAGCAGCCATAATCATGCGGAATCCGGTACGCGGAGCCATGTGAGCGGTCATTCCGCGGCCTTTATGAACGCCGATCAGCAGGAGGTCGGCATGAACCAGCTTCAGGTGGCGCTCTACCGCTCGGGAGGGATCGTCGCCTTCCAGCGTCTTGAAATCCACTCGGCTCTCCAGTACTTCAGCAGGGAGAACACCGAGCAGGCTGTTGCGGACGGAGACTTCCCAACCGACTGACGCCGGTGCGTGCGCTTGCTCTTCCCTGACATGGACCACTGAGAGCCTGGTGTCCCCGGCCATCAAGAGAGGCAGGATCCGGAGAACGCCCAGTGAGCGTGCACTCAGATCCGTAGCATAGACCAGGGTTTGGATCTTACGGCGGCTATAGTCCTTGACGTGTGGCCCGACCACGATCACCGGCAGAACAGCATGGCGCAGCACTTCCTCCGCGGTAGACCCTACGAGAAACCGCTCGACTCCGTCGCGTGAATGTGTCCCCATCACGATGAGGGAGGCGCCTTCTGCGACGGCGGTGTTGATGATCTGCCCAGGAATATCTCCAGCGCTATCGATCACCGAACAGCGGACGCCGGTACCGGCCGCAAGCACCTTCGCCTTTGCTGCCATGAGCCGGCGGCGGCTTCGAGCACGCAGGTCTGCAATCATCCAGCCGACCGGGGCTGCGTAGCGATGATGCGCCACGTAAGGAAAGACATGAATCAGGCTCAGATCGAAGCCGTACTGCTGAGCCAGGCCCTGCGCAAATCCGAGGGCGACCTTCGAGGCCTTCGAAAAATCCGTTGGGATGACAATTGTTCCGAGCTGCACCTTTCGCATCGCGGAGTCCTCCTGCAAATAGGAGGTTACAAAGCCTGTCCTGCCCGCTCAGTGATGGATGTCACAGGACGAAGGAGGGTCATCCGCCTAGTATCACGAGCGGAAGGTGCTGTGTGTCCAGATCGATGTACTTCGGGAAGAGGGCTCCGCATGCGGAATCCGCGGAAACAGTGCTGCACCGGCTGCGCAGCGATCCAAACTCCGGTCTTTCGGCCGCGGAGGCTGATGCCCGCCTCTGTAACGGCAGAAACGAGATTCAGACAAAAAGCGGTCACTCGGGGTGGCGGCTCTTTCTCAGGCAATTCGCAGATCCGCAGATGTACCTGCTGCTCAGCGCAACGGTTCTGTCTCTCCTGGTTACGCTGTCGAAGCACGGCGGAGCCCCCTGGGAAGCCTTACTGATTCTGTCCGTGGTGCTGCTGAATGCCATCCTCGGTTTCCTGCAGGAGGATCGCGCCGAGAAGGCTCTTGAACAGCTAAAGGTCATCTCGCCGGCACTTTCGCGAGTCATCCGGAACGGCACAGCGCAGGATGTTCTTTCGGCTACGCTTGTCCCCGGGGACATCCTCCTGCTGGGGGAGGGGAACATTGTACCTGCCGATGCCCGAATCATTGAAGAAGATGGAATTCAGGTGACGGAGGCTATCCTGACAGGAGAGAGCCTCAGCGTCTCAAAGCAACCGGCTCCTCTTCCGCTGGCAACGCCCACAGCAGATCGAACCAATATGGTCTTCAGCGGTACCGGCATCCTCGCCGGGCATGCCAGAGCCGTGGTTACTTCAACCGGGCCAGACACCGAAGTGGGACACATCGCCTCTCTGCTGGCCAAAGCGGAGAAGGATGCGACCGCGCTGCAGAACCGCCTGCAGGGACTCAGCAAACAGATCGCCATTGGTGTCTTTCTGGCTGGATCGCTCTGCGTAATCACCTTCATCCTCCTTCTCCCTGAAAAGACGCTGGACGCTCTCATCGAGATTGCTCTCTTTGGAGTCTCTCTTGGAGGTGCAGCAACACCGGAGGCGCTCGGCACACTCGTTACTCTTACTCTTGGCTTCGGCGTACTTCGGCTCGCCCGGCGGGGCGCGATTGTCAGAAGACTCAACGTGATCGATACGCTGGGCGCGACAACCGTTGTGATGTCTGACAAGACCGGCACCCTAACGCAGAACCGGATTGAAGTTCATGCCTTCGTGACCGCGGCCGAAACGATCTCATCAAAGTCATCGACCGGACCTATCCACACCGGAAGCCCGATGGAAGCATGTCTCCTGAGTGCCGCGCTGGCAAACGCCGCCAGTTACGTTCGGGAAGGAACCGCCTTTAAGTTTCATGGTGACCCGGTCGACACCGCCTTGTGGGCGGCCACGACACATCGCGGAGTTTCACCGGATGCTATCGATGCCAGGTTCGATCGCAAGTGGCGGTTTCCCTTCACCTCGGAACGCAAGATGCTCAGCGTAGCGGTGCAGGATCGGCATGAACCGGCCATGCTATTCCTCTATCTGAAGGGTGCGCCGGAGTCGGTTCTGTCCCGCAGCACGCATGAAATGGCCGGTGAAAGAATTACGGAGATCACGGCAACCAGACGAGCCGAGTTGTCGGCCAGAATTAACACCCTCGCCCTTGAGGGTTGGAAGGTCATGGCTCTGGCACGTCGTGTTCTGCCGGTTTCAACCGGCCAACCCGCAAAACCCGAGCTGGTGGAGAGCGGCCTCACCCTCGCCGGTTTCGTCACGTTGTTCGATCCTCCAAGGGAGGAGGCCAGCGAGACTATCCGGCAGATGACCGCAGCCCACATACGCACGATTCTCGTCAGCGGTGACCATCCTCAGACTGCCGCTGCTATCGCAAGACAACTCGGCATCGAATCCGGCGATGCCGTTCTAACCGGAGCAATGATTGAGCGATCCAACGACGCTGAGCTCCAACAACAGCTTCGCCGCACTACCATCTGCGCCAGAGTCACACCCGCGGACAAACTCAGGATTGCGCAGTTGCTGCAGCGATCGGGAGAGATCGTCGCGATGACCGGCGACGGCGTTAATGACGCGCCGGCGTTAATGGCGGCCGATGTTGGAATCGCTATGGGGAGTGGCACTGAGATCGCCAAAGATGCAGCCGACATCGTACTGACGGATGACAGCCTGGCGACCATCCTCCACGCCATCCGTGAAGGCCGGATCATGGCGGCAAATATTCAAAAGGCTGTGATGTACCTCTTCACGACGAACCTGTCTGAGGTCGGCACAATCTTTCTCGCCGCGGTGGTTTCTATGGCAATGAAGCAGACAGCACCTGCGGCACTGCCCCTGACTGCGGCACAGATCCTATGGCTGAACCTGATGACCGATGTAGCGCCGGCAATCGCCCTGGCTCTTTCTCCGGCGCGGCCGAATGTGATGGAAGGAAGCGGGCATCGAAACCTCAAGCAGATTCTTTCAAAGGAATCGATTTACCAGATCCTGGGAAACAGCCTCATGCTCGTTGCCGTCACCCTGGGAGCATTCTTTCTAGTCTCAGGCGACCTGACCCATCGCCGGACCATGACGCTGACAGTTGTCGCACTTTGCCAGTGCGCCTATGCGCTGACCCTGCAGTCGGAGTCGGCCAGCATCTTCCGGTATCTTTCCGAACTGCGCTGGCTGATACCGGCAATCGTCTGGTCGATCGTCGCCCAGATACTCGTCGTGAGCTTTGCCTTTACACGTGAGGTTTTTGGCCTGTCTCAGCTCAATTGGCAAGACTGGCTGCTATGTCTGCTGGCGA
The DNA here is from genome assembly GCA_013361705.1 of Acidobacteriaceae bacterium. GTDB lineage: Bacteria > Acidobacteriota > Terriglobia > Terriglobales > Acidobacteriaceae > Terriglobus. Next base: position 4,606 of record JABFXN010000033.1, on the reverse strand, counting down.
CCTCGTCTGTTCTTGTTCTAAGCGAGTGCCGCAAGTTCTTCCTGAGAAGGCAAAGTCGGCGCGGCAGTCTCAGAATCGGCGACACCACATCGATCCCCGCTCCCGGAGCCGCTTCCCATGCGAACTAGCTCAAAGCTGCGGTCCGGACATAGTCCAATGGTGTTTGTACTGACCGCGGCGTTTCTGTTGCTGTGCGCCCTGCTGCTGCGCCCCTTTGTTCCTGCCCTGACGGGCTCCCTACTGATTGCCACCATGACACAACCGCTTGCGAGGCGGATCAGGCAGACAGTTCCACACCGTACAACCTCAGCCGCGTTGGCGACCGCGATTGTCGCGGTATGCATTATCGTTCCAGCCGCTCTTGTCCTGCGCATGGTGGCGGTGCAGGCGCTGGGTGGGCTTCAGGTACTGCAGGACTCGGCGTGGCTGGATAAATTACAGCACCTTGTCGATCAAATACAGTCCTATCTCGCCCTGCGTGGAATCCCGCTCTTCGGAAACGATGTCTCGCAGATCATTAAGACCGGCGCCGGTTTCCTGGGATCGACCTTCCTGACTCTCATCTCCGGGTCCGTCGAAGCATTTACCCAGATCGCCGTCATGCTGTTTCTGCTGTTCTTCTGGTATCGCGATTCCGAGGAGCTGTTAGCCCATCTACGCAAGAACTCTCCCCTCAGCGCCGGCGAAGAGCGGCTTATCACCCGATATTTAAAGCGAACCGTTCGAGCAAGCGTCGTTGGCAGGCTTTGGATCGCCGCCATTCAAGGGTTTCTTGCGTGGATTGCCTTCGCTGCTCTGCATGTACCTGGAGCTGTTCTTCTGGGCAATCTCACCTCCGTCTGCGCTCTGATTCCCGCCTTCGGAGCGTTTCTGGTGTGGCTGCCGGTTGTCGGCTACCTTCTGGCGATTCATGCATGGACACGGGCCATCATTCTTTTCGCAATCGGCTTTTTCCTGCTGAGCACAGTCGACAATCTTCTGTATCCGTTTTTCGTCGGTGCGCGAGCCCACCTGCACACCGCGAAGATGTTGCTGTCAGTCTTCGGAGGCTTGTGGCTCTTCGGAATCAGCGGCCTTGTGCTCGGACCACTCGTCTGGGTCATGACCGAGTTGCTCGTGGCGATCAGCATGCGTCGGTCTGCAGAAACCGGGCCCTGTAGGGGCGAAAGGTCTCTCTAAATGGGTCCCGTTGTATATCGATTGATCCCGTATGAACACACGACCCGGGTTTCCAGAAACCCGGAGTTACACTTGTATCCATTGTCCATGGAAAAGACTTCAAAGAGTGGCGGCAACCCCACACCACCAACCTGGGTAAATCCCGAACGCTGGCTCGCCGCGATTGTTGACTCGTCCGATGCGGCGATTATGGGGGAAACCCTTGATGGCATCATTACAAGCTGGAATCGCGCCGCCACCCAGATGTTTGGATATTCGGCCGAGGAGGCTATCGGCAAGCCAGTCTTCTTCCTCGCATGGCCCGGCGAGCAGGAAAAGATGCACGATCTGCTCGACGTCGTACGAATGGGCAAGCGTATCGACGGCGTCGAAACAGCGCGGAAGCACAAAGACGGGTCGCGGGTCTTTGTATCCCTCAGCATGTTTCCTATTGAAGACGCCGACGGAACAGTCGTCGGAATTGCGAAGATTGCCCGCAATATTACCGAACGGAAACTGGCCGAGGAGCAGATCGCACGGTCCCGCGCAGAGGTGCTCGCGGAACGTAAGTTCCGGGAGATGATCGAAGAAGCGCCAGACGCGATTCTCGAAGTGAATCAAGCCGGGAACATCGTGATCGCCAATAAGACCTCCGAGACACTTTTCGGGTACACACGCGCGGAGTTGCTTGGCCAACCGGTCGAGATTCTTGTGCCGATGCCGCATCGGGGCAATCACGCTGACAATGTCGCAAGATTTGTGCGGAGCGGCAAGACCCGTCCGATGGGACAGGGATTGGAACTGAATGCACGACGTAAGGATGGGTCTGAGTTCCCCGTCGAGATCAGCCTGAGCCCGATCAGAAATGCGCAGGAGGTTCTGATCGTAGTCGTCATCCGTGACGTGTCGGAACGGCGCAAGGCAGAACAACAACTGCGGACCCTGCAGGAGGGCTACTTCAATGAACTGGTGGCCCGTCAGCATGAGGCGGAACGCCTGAATCGCCTGAAGAGCGAGTTCATGGCAAGCGTAAGCCACGAACTGCGAACTCCGCTGCACACGATCATCGGGTTTACCGACCTTCTAAGGGAAGAGAGCAACGGGACTCTGAACGCGAAGCAGGCCCGGTTCGTCGAGCATATCCAGAGAGATTCAGAGCATTTACTCGCCTTAATTAATGACGTGCTGGATCTGAGCCGTATTGAAGCTGGCGGACTTTCCCTGCAGACCGAACAGATCGACATCACCGATCTGCTCCATCAGACAACGGAGTCTGTGCGAGGCCAGGCAGCTGCGAAAGGAATCGTCCTTCAAACGGAGTATGAGGCGGATCTCTACGCCTCAGCAGACCGAACCCGGGTACGGCAGGTCCTCTTAAATCTCCTCAGCAACGCAATCAAGTTCACCCCTGCCGGCGGATCGGTAACCATCACAGCAGCCATCGAGGATGAATGGATCCGAATCTCAGTGCGTGACACGGGAATCGGCATTGCACCTGAGGAACATGAGCTGATCTTCGATAAGTTCTATCAAGCCGCCGTCACCACAGGCGGCGTAAAAGAAGGAACTGGCCTGGGTCTGACCATTAGCCGACAAATCGTGATGATGCACGGGGGGCGGCTGGAGGTGAACAGTACCAGGGGAGCTGGAAGCGAATTCACCTTCACATTGCCACAATGGGTCCAGTGATTTGCATCACTGCTGCCCTTCCGCCTGCATCGTAGACTTGTACTTGATTTGAGGCTCTCAAGGCTCATTTTGGGGTGATTCCAGTGAAGTGTCTGATAGCCGATGATGCAGACGGTGCAAGAGAGCTGCTTCGGTATGTTCTCGAAGGCCAGGAAATCGAAGTGATCGAAGCCCGCGACGGTCAGGAGGCCATAGATCTGGCTCTTGAGCACACGCCGGATTTCGTCATTCTCGATATCGGAATGCCCAAAGTTGATGGCTTCGGAGTTGTTTCCGCACTACGCGGGATGCCGATTTTCACCGCCACCCCAATTCTGGCGCTCACGGCAGCCGGTGGTGACTTGACCCGCCGTGACTTTGAAGAAGCCGGATTTACCGCATGGCTTCCGAAACCCATTCGGCCGGCCATTATCCGGCAGGCGCTCGTGGATTTCACCTGCTGACTGCAGGGCCGGAACCGAGCCCGTATTTCTTCATCTTGTATCGTAGGGCGTCCCGTCCGATGCCCAGCTTGCGGGCGGCCTCAGATTGATTCCAGTTTGTCTCGTGCAATATCCGCTCCACCACAGCACGTTCCTGACTATCGAGCACTGAAACTCCCGGATCGTCTACGGCCTCGACAAGCGCCTCACTGGAAGCAGCGATAATGTTCTCAGAAAGATCTTTCACATCGATCGTCACATTGTCTGTAAGCATGCAGGCGCGTCCCACCACGTGCTCAAGCTCACGGACATTTCCTGGCCACGAATACCGTTCCAGGACGCGGAGAGCTCGCTGCGAGATGCCTTCCACCTTCTTTCCGAAGTCGACGGCAAACCTTCGTAGAAAGAACGAGGACAGCAGAGGGATGTCTTCCTTGCGCGCAGCGAGAGGCGGCAGCGTAAGCTCAACCATCGACAATCGGTAGTAGAGATCTTCTCGGAATATCCCTTGCTGCACTGCCTGCCGTAGATTGCGATGGGTCGCGGCTACGATACGAACATTGACGCGCTTTGCATGCAGTGACCCGACCGGCATCACCTCCTGATTCTGAATAGCACGAAGCAATTTAGCCTGTGTGTTGAGCGGCATGTCGCCGATCTCATCCAGAAAAAGGGTGCCGCCGTCGGCTAATTGAAAAAGTCCTGTCTTATCGCGGTCGGCGCCGGTGAAAGCTCCGCGGACATGACCGAATAGTTCGCTTTCGAACAAGGTTTCCACCACGGCCGAGCAGTTAAGAACGACAAATTTACCCTTCAGGCCGCTTCGTTCGTGTAGCGCCCGGGCAATCAGGTCCTTGCCGGAGCCTGTCGGCCCCTGAATCAACAGCGACCGGAAATGGGGGGCTACTTTCTCCACCATAGCGAAGAGGTTCCACATCGCCTCGCTCTTGGCGACAAGTCCCTCAAAATGAAAATCCCCGGCGTCGTCGCTTCCACTGCTCGCAAGCCTTCGTTTTTCGGCGGCTTCCAGAAGGCGGCGAACACGCTCTCGCAGATCGGCGATCTTGACCGGCTTTTGCAGATAGTCAGCCGCGCCGTTGCGGATGGCCTCGACCGCTGTTTCCGTCGTGTAATGTGCCGTCATCAGCAGCACATCGATGGTGGGATCGATGTGCATCACCTGCCGCAGGACCTCCAGTCCGGTCATCCCGGGCATGACCAGGTCCGTAATAACCATGCGAGGACGAAGCGAGCGGACGAACTCCAGCCCCTGCGTGGGCTCATTGGCGGTGTGGATCGACAGCCCTTCCCGCTCCAAAGCGGTACTCAGCAGCTCC
>JABFXN010000232.1 GCA_013361705.1 Acidobacteriaceae bacterium | reverse complement strand
CGGTAACCATGGTCTTCAGCTAGGCGCGGATGTCGGGTTCCGGCTCGTTCAGCATGAGCGTGTTGCCGTAGCTCTTCGACATCTTGCGGCCGTCCAGGCCGGGGAGTTTTGGCGAGGGTGTGAGCAGCGCCTGCGGCTCCGGGAAGGTCAGCTCGATCAGGCTGTTGGCCGAGACCTCGGCCTTGATGCGTTCCTTGTCTGACTCCGCCTGTGCGATGGCCTCGCTCCAGCGTGAGTCGTAAAGCTGGTTGAAACGCCGCGCAACCTCGCGCGTGAGTTCCACGTGCGCTACCTGGTCCTGCCCAACCGGGACGAAGTCCGGCTTGTAGAGCAGGATGTCGGCGGCCTGCAGCAGCGGATAGCCCAGGAATCCGTAGGTCGCAAGGTCCTTCTCGCGGAGCTGCTCCTGCTGATCTTTGTAGGTCGGCACGCGTTCCAGCCAGCCAAGCGGGGTAAACATGCTGAAGAGCAGGTGGAGCGAAGCATGCTCCGGTACATGCGACTGGCGAAAGATCACGCACTTTTCCGGATCGAGACCGCCGGCGAGGAAGTCCAGCGCTACTTCGAAGCACTTCTCCTTCACGTTGCCGGGATTGGCGTAGTCGGTTGTCAGAGCATGCCAGTCGGCGATGAAGAAGAAGCAGTCGTACTGGTCCTGTAGACGGACCCAGTTATAGAGCGCTCCCATGTAGTTGCCCAGGTGGAGCTTGCCCGTAGGCCGCATGCCGGAGAGGACGCGGCGGCGCGAATTGCTGATAGAGGTTTCGGCCATGATTGAAAAGATGATGGTAAATCAGCGCTGGAGCGCTACATGCCCAGCAGCAAGCTATTGAAGGTGCCCAGCAGAGGGTTCAGGCCGATGGAGATCAGCCGGCCGCCGAGGAACATGAGGATCAGGATGGAGAACATACCGATCCGGTCGTAGGTCTCCAACACGGAATAGGGGAGAAAGTGCCGCAGTACCTTGCTGCCGTCGAGCGGGGGCAGCGGAATCAGGTTGAAGACAAAGAGAGACAGATTGATCAGCACACCGAAGTAGAGCAGCAGCGCGATGGGAAACAGTGCCGGCAGCCCTTCTGTCGATGCCTGTGGAATGCGGAACGCCACCATCACCGCCGTCAGGACAGACCTTCCGCCATCTACCGTTCCATGCTTAATGACGATGAGGAGCAGCAAGCTTACCGTCGCCACAAACAGGTTTGAGGCGGGGCCTGCGAGCGTGACCAGGATGTCGTCGCGCTTGTAGTTCTTGAAGTTGCGCGGCGTGACCGGTGTGGGCTTGGCCCAGCCGATGAGCGGCATGTGATAGAACATCGCGATCAGCGGCATAATGACCGAACCAAACGGATCGATGTGCTTGACCGGGTTCAGCGTGACACGTCCCAGCATCCGCGCTGTCGGATCACCAAGGCGGTTCGCCATCCATGCGTGCGCCGCCTCATGGATGCTGAAGGCAAATACGAGAACGACAAATTCGAACAGGATCAGAAGAACTTCTTGATTCATGGATGGCTCTTATTGTGATGGTAGCAGCGCTTCGTAATCCCGCCGTCAGCGGTTGAAGCCCCTTTCCAAGGGTTAACTGGAACGGGACGGCTAAAAAAAGCCTCCCGTTAAGCAAGACAATTCGCGCGAAGCGCGAATGCCCAGGTCCCTTGAGGGACCCGGGGCACCCGGTGTATGGGTGATTCCAGTTATTTGGCTGTGATCTCGCCGCGTAGTGTGATTGGCTGGCGGTCGTCAAGGACGACACCGCGGCGGATTAGGGTGTTCTCCTCTGCCGTGATGTTGTAGCCGAAGGTCATTCGGATGCCCGAGCAGAGCTCCAGGCCTTTGCCGGCTGAGGCGAAGATGTGACGCGCCAGCATGCAGCGGAACCTTTTCCCGAGCCAGTGGTTCAGCCCCAGCGGTGAGCGGTCGAAGGCCTCCCAGAAGAAGATCAACGGCTTGCGCGGGTAGAAGCGTGCCGCATCTACCTCCGGCAGCAGCTCTGCCTCGAAGGTGAGGTTGCGTGGGTCCAGCGACTCGATCAGCACATTCATCGGCAGCTCTGTCACCAGCGTGGAGTTCATGCGACCGCCATGGGGCCGGCCCAGGACGATCTGGTGCAGCTCATCACGCACGATCTCAGCACGGCGATCGTAGCCCTCGTGCCGAGTGAACTCGTCGTTCAGGTGAGCAATCCACTTCTTGAAGATGATCTCTGCTTCGGGCGTCGGTCTGAGGTCGGTCGCTGGCATGGCGGCAGTTTAGAGCATTTTCCCTGCAGCTTGGTATCTCGGAAGGGGCGTGCTCTCCACCCACTACAGGGAAAATGTCCTATTCGATCGCGAAGATGGCAGTCACGGTGGCCGCACGCTCCACCTTGCGGCTGTTGATTGCCAGCGGCTGGACCTCAGCCTTGGGAGCCGCAGCCATAGCCATGCGCGCCATCGGAATGGGGCGCGGGATCTGTGGGGCCTCGTTGCTGGCGTAGACCAGAGGTCCCAGCTTCGAATGCAGGCCCGCAGCCATCTGCTCGGCGATACGCTGTGCGTGGGCCAGCGCCTTGGCGGCAGCCAGGGCCTCGAGAGCCGACTCATCCTTCAACTGCCAGTCGATGGCTCCGCTCTGGTTGGCCCCGGCCTTCACGGCTGTATCCAGCACCTTGGCGGCGCTTTCGGGCGAGGTCTTCACGCTCCACGATTGGACCAGGCGGAAGCGGTTCGCGGCGCGGTCCGGGGGAAGCTGCTTGATCTCAAAATCGTTCAATGGCGAGAGGTTCTGGTTCTCGCTCTCGATGCTTGCTTTCTCGACGCCGGCGGCGGTCAACGCGCCCATGATGGCGTTGGAGACGCGCGATCCCTCAGCATAAGTTCCCTGTTCATCGCGGCCCAGCACCTGATAGCCCACATGCACGACAGCGAGGTCGGCATCTGTGGTCACGGAGTCTGTGGCGGAGACCGAGATCGTACGGTTCTCTTTATTGATTTGCAGCGTCGGCGTCTGGGCCAGCGCGGCGATGGTGGCGGCGGATAACAGGACAACAGCGAAGAGGGGGGACTTCATTTGGGTCAAACTCTCCTTACCTGCCCTTGGACGTCTACGCTTCCTTCTCAGAGAGCAGATCGGCCAGGGTTTCTTTATGTTTCGCCTTGCGGCTTTCTGACTTTGCCTTGGTGTCGGGCAACGCTTGCGATGGCGGCGGCGTGCCCACACGCTCACGCGCATTGGCCTTGACTGCCTTGGTCGCCGAGAATACCTGTTTTTTTGCCTTAGGACGTGCCATCAACTCCTACTATTATGGGAAATTCCCCTGCCGATTATGCAATACTTTGGGTCGCTGTCTGAGGTGCAGCACGTATGGAAGAACGCGATTTTTTCAACGAACGGGCAGAGACCCGCGACCATACACTCACCTGTCCCCACTGCGGCCAGGCCCAGGAATACCAGCTCAACTGGCTGGTACGCCGTAAAAAACCCACGTTCCAAGGCCGCGCTGATGAGCGCGACCGGGCTCGCTTCGCCAAAGCCCAGAGCTACATGGTGCTGCGGGATGACCTGGTCGGCTGCAAAAATATCCGTTGCCGCAAGAGGTTCGAGGTGACCGGCATCAAGACCATGGCCTTTCTGGACTAAGGCGTGTGATCAAACTCCTGCCCAGTCAGCGGCGGGAGTTTGATCACACACCTAACTCACGCCGCCCGTCCGGCTTGTGGTTTAATAGCAGACAAGCAAGATTTTCAGGAGACAGGAACGATGGCAAACAAGCTGATCCCAGCCGCGGAACGCAACCTTACCCCGGAAGAGGTGGAGATTCTTGACGCTCGTCGCCGCCGTGGACAGTTGCTGCTGGTGATGGGTGGGCAGTGCCTGATCATCTGCATCGTGCTGACCCTTTGGGCCGGCCAGGATGCCACCTACTCCCCCGGTCTGATCCACCCGATGGTTTACTGGTGCGCAATCACCGGCATTTTTGCCCTGACTTTCCTGTTTAGCGGCCTGCGCCTGCGCAAGGGAACCAACGAGTTCCAGAGCTACTAGGCGCGGCACACGGCCCGAGATAACGTGTCATTGATGTATTAAACCTTTTGGGAAATCTTCCGGGGCTCGCGAATCGCGAGCCCCGTGTCCTTAATACGGAATCGATTTCATCTATCTGTGACGCCACCCGACAGGGTGGCCATTTGCAGCCTATACTTGAGTCTCCACATGTCTTTTCCCTCCATGGCCGTGGTGGAAGAGCAGGTGCCCACAGGTAACACCCCGCTGGGCAGCTCGATACGGCTGCGTGACAAGTTCGACCGCGCCATCACCGACCTTCGACTCTCGATTACCGACCGCTGTAACTTCCGTTGTGTCTATTGCCGTAGCGGGCAGGGTGCAACCCCGGTGCACGAGTTGCCCATGGCCGACTACGCCCGCATCGCCCGTGTCTTCCTGGGGATGGGTATCGAGAAGATCCGGCTGACCGGCGGAGAGCCTCTGCTGCGGCATGATCTGCTGGACCTGGTTGCGGAACTGGGCGGGATGCGGACGCTTGATGGTCACCGCCCCGACATTGCCCTGACCACCAACGGTCATCTGCTCGCCGAGTTGGCTGAGCCGCTTCGCCGCGCCGGGCTGAGTCGCATTACCGTCAGCATGGATGCGGTCGATCCTGAGACCTTTGCCCGCATTACCCGCGTGCCTCGCAGCTATGAACGTGTTCTTGACGGCATTCGGGCTGCAAAGGCCGCCGGCCTGGCGCCCGTGAAGGTGAACTGCGTGCTCATGCGCGGCTGGAACGACGACCAGATCGAGCGTTTTGCTGAGTTCGCCCGCACGGAAGACGTCATCGTCCGCTTCATTGAGTTCATGCCGCTGGAAGAGGACAAGGTCTGGTCGCGCGACCTGGTGATCCCGCTGGAAGAGATCGTCACTCGCTTGAACAACGTCGGCGACCTGGTGGAGCTTCCGCCCAATTCCGTCAGCGAAACCGCGCGCCGTTACGGCTTTAGCGATCGCCGCGGTGAGATTGGCATTATCGCCCCTGTCTCGCATCCCTTCTGCGGCCACTGCAGCCGCGTCCGGCTTACGTCCGATGGTAAGGTTCGCACCTGCCTCTTCTCGCAGCTCGACCATGATCTGCACGCAATCATGCGGCGCGGTGGAACTGATGAGGAGATGTCTTCGTATATCAGGCAGATCGTAGACCGGAAAGAAGAGCGACATCACATCGGCGACACCGGGTTTATCAAACCAGCACGCGCAATGGTGCAAATCGGTGGCTGACCGCAGTTCAGGTTGCGATTACTTTCGTTTTGTAACATTTGTGCTGTATTTGCTGTACGTTAGCTTCGGCGGACTCTCTTAGGTGATTCGACGGCGACAGTTCGAAGCCATTGAAGGCGGGCAGATGGATCAGGTCCGCGTCTTCCACGATGTGGCGCGTGCGCTCACGTCGCAATTGGAGCTCGGCGTCATTCTGCGGACCATCATGGACAAGATGGCGCAGTTCTTCGCACCGGAGCGCTGGTCGCTGCTGATGGTCGACGAAAAGGCCAACGAGCTGTACTACGAGATCGCGGTCGGCGAAGAGACGGAATACCTGCGCACGCTGCGCCTGAAGATGGGCGAAGGCGTCGCCGGTTGGGTGGCCCAGAGTAACCAGGCGCTGATCGTGCCCAGTGTAACGACTGACCCGCAGTGGTCGGCCTATGCCCGGCGCCATCCGGAGCTCAACATGCAGTCGCTGGCGTGCGTGCCGATTCAGGCGGACGGCAAGGTGCTGGGAGTCATCCAGTTGATGAACTCCAAGCTCGATCTGATGAGCGAGTACTCGGTCACCTTCCTGCGCATTCTTTGCGACTACGCCGCTATTGCGATTCAGAACTCCCGCCGCATGGAGCTGATCCAGGAGCTGACCATTACCGACGACGTTACCGGTTTGTTCAATGCGCGGTATCTCTACAAGGCGATCGAGGAAGAGGTCCGCAAGGGCCGACGCAATCACTTCAGCCTGATGTTCATGGACATGGATCACTTCAAGGAAGTGAATGACACCCATGGCCACCTGGTGGGCAGCCGCCTCCTTGCCGAGGTCGGCAACCTGTTGCAGCGCGTCTTCGGCACCTCGAACCCGGCCTTCCGCTACGGCGGTGACGAGTTCGTCGTGCTGATGCCCGGCGTTGAAAAGGAACGCGCGGTCACACTGGCCCGCACCATCTATGACACGCTAGGCGAGTCCCGCTTCCTGACCGGCGAAGGCCTTTCGCTGCGTGTGCAGGGAAGCCTTGGCCTGGCCACCTTCCCTGAGGACGGTGACACGGTGCACTCCATCATCCGTGCGGCCGACACCATGATGTACGAGGTTAAGAACACGACTCGTAACAATCTTGCGGTGGTGGGCATGGGCCTGCTCTACGATCGTCCGATGCAGACCCCCGAACAACGCGAGGCGCGGGGAACGGCGATTGGGCAGTCGATGGTTACGTAATTGAATGAGTGAATAATTGAAGGATTGGATAATGGCCATCGGCACGTTCGAGCGAAGCTCGAATTATCATTCAATTCTTCAATCATTCAATGATTCAATCGACCCCAGAGCAGACCGCCGCGGCCATCACCGACTTTTTTCAAACCTACCCCCACGCGGCCATCCTGGAGCATGGGGCGCTTCTGTTCGATATGCGTTCGGCGCAGTGGAGTTTGAATACAGATCACAATCGGTGCACGCTTCATCTGTGGAGTGAAGAGCGAAATCTTACGCGTCGTGTGCTGTCTGCGGAGGCTCGCAGCAGCGGGCTGCGGTTGAGCGTGCAGCGCTTTGGTCAGCCGAAACCTTCAACACTCGACCTGGTGTCGAAGCAGGAGCGGCGGCTGCCTTCGACTCGTGATGCTGCACGCAGGCAGTATCTGCGGACGCTGGAGCGTGTACTGGTCCGGAACTTTCCTGACTGGAAGCCTGCGGGTTTTAGCACTGCGATGGATCTGGAGCGCAGCTTCGGACCTGCGTATGCGCGCGGTATGATGACGCGTGGGCAGCAGGCGTGGGCCGTGCTTGGGGTTGGACCGGAGGAGTCGGCGCAGACCATCGATGGTGTGCTGACGCTGGGCATTCTGTGGCTGCAGCTCTGCCGCGAGCGGGCGATGGGGAAGCATCTCTTTGCGGGACTTCGTATTGTTGTTCCTGCAGGCACGGCGGCGCTGACGCTGGCGCGGATGGCGTGGCTGAATCCGCGGATTGCGCAGTGGGAGATGTATGAGCTTGATCCTCGTTCGGAAGAGATTATGCAACGCGAGCCTGCGGATCACGGCAACCTGAAGACGCGGTTGATTCATGCTCCGAATCCGGATACTACGCGCTTTGATGTTGCGATCACGAAGGTGATGGAGCTGGTTCCCACCAATGGGCATGAGCTTGTCGAACAGCGGCTGCGTTCGGCGACAGAGCTGGCCTTTCTGCTGCATGGGCTGGAGTTCGCGCGTGCTGTGTTGCGCAGTGCAGCGAACTCCTTCGTGCATACGCTTGAGATCACGGTGGGCACAGGCGCGAATGAGACTGTCCTTGAGGATGCGAATCGTGATGCACTTCGCGCGCTGGTAGGCGAACTGTTCCAGCGGCGCAGGCCGGAAGGTGATAGCAATGATCCTCTCTTCCGGATGCAGCCGGAGCGATGGATGGAATCGCGTTTGAGAACCAGTCTGCCGGAGATTGATGAAGCCTTGCGGGTTGCGCCTGTCTATACGCAGGTGCCCGCGTTTGCTGCTACGGATCGTGGCATGCTGGACCTGCTTGGCGTCACCCACGCTGGCCGGCTTGCTGTGTTGGAGTTGAAAGCGGATGAGGATCTGCATCTTGCGTTGCAGGCGCTTGATTACTGGATCCGGGTGCGTTGGCATGCGAGGCTTGCTCCGCATGAGACGGTGAATCCGCTGCAGCAGCATGGGTATTTCCCCGGCATTGGGCTTTCGCAGGATGCTCCGTTGATGTATCTGGTGGCTCCGGCGCTGAGGATTCATCCGGCTACGGAGGTTGTGTTGCGGCATTTGAAGCCGGAGGTGGAGTGGCATTTGATTGCTCTGGATGAGCATTGGCGTACGGAGATTCGGGTGACGTTTCGGAAGCATTCGCCGAAGGTGTGAGAGTGTCTTTTAGGGTTGTCATCCTGCGCCGCAGGCCTTTCGGGCGAGGGCGAATGTCTTCAAGGCGGCTTCGGCGGATTTCAAGACGCTGCTGGATGCGATAGCCTATCCCTGACCAGGCGCGGTTTGTCCGGCGCTAGGAAAATTACATATTGTTTCCCCGGAATTCCATTTTGAAAACCGTCTCGGTAATTATTCCGACCTATAACTATGGTCGCTTCATCCGCGAGGCGATCAACAGCGTCCTGGCCCAGACATATCATGGACTGGAGATCATCGTTGTCGACGACGGATCGACGGACGACACGCAGCAGATTCTCGCTGGATTTGGCAATCGGATCATCACGGTCCACCAGAACAACGCGGGCGCGGCGGCTGCCAGAAATGCCGGAATGGCGGTGGCACGCGGCGCGTATCTCGCTTTCCTTGATTCAGACGATCTCTGGCTGCCGGAGAAGATCGCCAAACAGATCACGCTCTTCGAGGCCGATCCCGAGCTTGGGATGGTTCACTGCGGCGCAGAGCGCTTCGACGCGGCGGGGAAGACCCTCTCCGTTGAGCTTGTCGGCCTCGAAGGTTGGGTCGCACGGGAGTTGCTGGCGACCGGTCAGGGGCTTATCGCGGTCGGAAGCAGCCTGATGGTTCGCAGGCACGTAGCCGAGGAAATCGGAGGATTCGATTCGCGGCTTTCCACCTGCGAAGACGGAGAGTTCTGCTACCGCGTCGCGCTGCGTTATCGCCTCGGTTTGGTTCCTGAGCCTCTCGTCCGCTATCGGCAGCATGGCGAGGGGAAGCATTTGAAGGTCGCCATGCGGGAGAAGGACATGCGGCTGACGCTAGAGAAAATATTTCCCTCTCCCGATCCTTCGATCCAGCTTCTCAGGAAGCGAGCCTATGGCTGCATGCATCGTATTTTGGCCGACTCCTATTCTCATCGTGGCGAAACGCGTCTCTCTCGCTGGCACATGTTAAGGAGTGTCTGTTACGACGCGCGAAACGTGTCGCACTACATTCCTTATCCATTCCGGGCCGCGTTACGAGCGTTGCGTTTACGTTGAAGCCCGCTGCCGATGCGCCGCACTCGGCTGACGCGCGGGCGGGAAGATGCGGGACTGCCTGCTGGCGGCGGGAAGAGGGTCATAGGGAGAAACCGGCAAGGTTTCTCCCTGCAGTAGTTCAAAGCAGAGAGGGTGGCGGATTGCCGCCCTCTTCCGTTAGCCGCGAATCGATCTGTTAGTAAAGGCTCGCAAGAAGCCCTGCACGCTGAGGTTGCAGATTTCTCGCTTAGCTTCACCCCAGCCAGCGAAGCTGGCCGGGGCCTCCGCTGCGCTGCGAAATGACAAAAGTTCACGCGCAGCGCAAATATCCCGCCCATCGCGTTGCGATGGATGGGGCACCCGATTCGTGGCGCACCGTAGGGACGAGCCCCTCCCCAACTAGCAACCAGGAACCAGCAACTAGCAACTAGCAACTAGAATCCTTCCATGCACTTTCGCTGCGCTCTGGCGCTCCTCGCCCTTCCTCTTGCCGCCCTGGCCGCTGATAAAAAGACCGTCGCAAAGACTCCGGAAGCGCCTTCTGTGCCGATCCGGCTCTCTGTTGATCTGACCGATTCTTATCGTCATCTTGTGCATGGCACGGAGATTATTCCGGTTACCGCCGGCGCTCTTACGTTGGAGTATCCGGAGTGGATTCCGGGAACGCATATGCCTGCCGGACCGATTGCGCAGTTTGCCGGCATCTTCTTTACGGCGAATGGCAAGCCGCTGGGCTGGCGCCGTGACGATGTCGATATGTATGCCTTCCACCTGGAGATTCCTGCAGGTGTCAGCGAGATTGAAGCGAAGTTCGACTATCTCGACTCCACCGATCAGCGTGCCTTTACCAGCAACAATCTTGCGGTGTTGGAGTGGAATACGGCTGTGCTGTATCCGGCGATGATTCCGGTAGCGAAGTTCAAGGTGACTCCGTCGATCACGCTGCCTGCGGGCTGGCATGGTGGTGGAGCTCTGGTGCCGGCAAACACCAGCGGCAACACCACTACGTTTGAGACCACGGATGTGGAGACGCTGGTCGACTCGCCTTATATCGCGGGCAAGTACTTCCACGAGATTCCGCTGGCGCCTGAGTGCATGCCGAAGCACTTCCTCGATGTTGCCGCCGACACGGAAGAGGCTGCGAATCTGCCCAAGGCAACGATCGATGCGGCCAGCAAGCTGGTGCGCGAGACGCGGCCGCTGTATAAGAGCTCGCACTATCGCGACTATCACTTTGTACTGTCGCTCTCGGACAAGATTCGCGGTGAGGGGTTGGAGCATCATCAGTCGTCGGATAACGGTGTAGAGCTGGATGGATACAGCAACCCGGCGATGGCGGTGAGTAATGCCGATCTGTTGCCGCATGAGTTTACGCACTCGTGGAACGGTAAGTATCGCCGGCCGGCGCGGCTGTATCAGCCGGACTACGCTACACCGCAACAGGGTGATCTGCTGTGGGTGTATGAGGGCATGACGCAGTACTGGGGCAATGTGCTGTCGGCGCGTGCGGGCTTCTGGACGGCGGAGAACTATCGCGATGCGCTGGCCTCGTCTGCCGCGTCGCTGGATACGCGGCCGGGCCGCCTGTGGCGTAATGCGGAGGACACGGCGATCGCGGCACAGTCGATTCGTGGAGGATCGCAGGCGTGGGTGAGCTGGCGGCGCTCGCAGGATTACTACCAGGAGGGTGAGCTGATCTGGCTGGATGCCGATACGACCATCCGCAAGCTGACCAACGATCAGAAGTCGTTGAATGACTTTGCGGCGCTCTTCCTCGGGGCGGGCGGCGATACTCCTGCGAAGGTGCTGCCGTATGAGTTCGATGAGTTGGTGAAGGATCTCAATCAGGTTGTCGCGTATGACTGGGCGAAGTTCCTCAAGGACCGCATTCTGTCGCACGGCCCCGGCGATCCGTCGATCGAAGGCCTGGCGCAGGCTGGCTACACGCTGGTCTATACGGACACGATGTCGTCTTATCAGCGCAGCGGCCTCGCCCGCCGCGGCACGGTGGATGCGCTGTACTCGCTGGGCTTCCGGGCGAATCGCGAGGGTGTGATCAGCGATGTGTATATGGACTCGGTGGCGTACAAGGCGGGGCTCGGGCCTGGGATCAAGATTGTGGGTGTGAACAGTACGGCGTTCTCCGGCGATGCCTTGTATGGAGCGATCAAGGCGGCGAAGGGGACGGATAAGACGATCGATCTGCTGGTGGCGATTGGGAATGATCTGAAGACGATCTCGCTGAATTACCACAATGGAGAGAAGTATCCGCATCTGGTGCGGGCGGAGGGATCGCCAGCGTATCTGGATGAGATCATCAAGCCGATGGTGAATTAACGATCAGTCGATGGGGTATCACGACACCGGGTGCCCCGGGTCCCCTTAGGGACCTGGGCATTCGCGCTCCGCGCGAACCGTCTT
>JABFXN010000345.1 GCA_013361705.1 Acidobacteriaceae bacterium | reverse complement strand
AAGGCCTTGAGCTGGGCACGGAGCTGCGCCAGCTCCGATTCGCACTCGGCCAGCCTGACGCGAACACCGGCAAGCTGCTCACGCCTGTCAAGCAGGGCGGCGGCGTCCGGAGTTTGCTGGAGGATGATTTCGGCAGACATGCAGGTTCCGCGTGCGGAACTTCCAGTTTATCGTCATATGCTGGTTTCTTCCCTAACCGCCGCACCCGCCGCTTGTCTAAGGGCCACGGGAGAGACGACGATGCCACGTTTGCTGCTGCTGGGAGCGATCCTGTTTATGACGCCATGCCTTATGGCGCAGGGGACGAAGGCGGATGAGGTCATCCAAAAGGCGATCGCCGCCATGGGTGGCATCGAGAAGATCCACGCTCTCCACAGCCTTATCTATCGTGGGTTTCATTACGAAGGCAGCTACCAGCAGGAGTATGTCCAGACCAAAACATCGAAATCAGTGATGGTTCGCATGCGCCCAGGATTACGCCTTGTGGGGTGCAGGCCGGAGATTCCGGGCTGCCACGCGCAGTGGAGCAGAATCGTAGAAGGCTTCGATGGCCGGCGCGGATGGGAGCTGAACTGGCCCAAACAGCGGCTGGTACGCACCGTCAATAAAGCTGAGCACGCCTTGCACTGTGGAGCTACCTTCGACTATCTCTTCATTGACTATAGGGAACGAGGCTTCCACGCCACCTATCTCGGAACCCAGCACGTTCTTGGTGTGGATGTCGAAGCTGTTCAGATCGACAGGCCAGATTGCGGATCGGGCATGCTCTACTACTTCGATCCGCAGACCTATGCCATTCGCATGACCCGGGCTAAGCTTCCAATTCACGCGCGTGGCGATGCCGTCGACACCGTTGCTGTTTATACGAAAAACCTGGATGTGAACGGAGTCCGACTTCTCTCGCGCGAGGAAGAGGTGAACTTCGACACCGGCGAGGTCATCGACGGCGTGGAGTGGACGTCCATTGAAGCAAATACGCTCAACGATCCCGGAATCTTTCAGGCGCCTGAGGTACATCCATCGGGAATCACAGCCGTTGTCCTGACGATGCTGAAACAGGCAAACCACGACACTCCCAGCCAGATGATGGCGACCTACATCGGCTTTCGTCACGGCGCCGAAGGCAAAGATGCCGACGTGGTCTATGACATGAACTGGCTAGGATACGAGCTTTTGAAGGTCGACAAATACAGCCACGCCTTACCCGTATTTCTTCAGATCGTTCGGGAGAATCCGCAATCAGCGGATGCCTACGACAACCTTGGGGAAGCCTATCTCCAGAAGAAGGACCGCAAAAGTGCAATTGCCGCCTTTGAACAGGCTCTAAAGCTGGGAGCGAGGGGAGATGCAGTTCAGAAAAAACTGGACCGTCTACGCAAAGGAGAAAGCCGAAGGTCAGCCAGTGACATCTCCCCGCGGCACACTCTCTATAATGGCGGCACACGCCACCTTGGCTTACCGGAATGGAGAACCTGTGCGGAAACGACTGATACTGTCCTTGCTCTGCTTTACGATCGCGGCATTTGCCGGAACAGCAACGCAGGTCTACAACTACCATCTGAAGACGATCGATGGGGAGCCGACCTCGCTGGCGAAGTACAAGGGCAAAGTTCTACTGGTCGTGAATGTGGCAAGCGCATGCGGATTTACGCCACAGTACACCGCACTGGAAGCCATCTACGAGAAGTACAAGGACAAGGGACTGGTTGTCGTTGGTGTTCCAGCCAATAACTTCGCCAACCAGGAGTCCGGCACAGAGGCTGAGATCAAGACCTTCTGCAACCGCAAGTACCACGTAACCTTCCCGATGATGTCGAAGGTTTCGGTCGTCGGCGCCGATCAGACACCGCTTTATCACTATCTGACCGACAAGGCGGCAAATCCCGCTGTCGGTGGAGATATCAAATGGAACTTCACCAAGTTCCTGATCGCACGCAATGGGACACCGGTGAACCGTTTCGAGCCGGCAGTCAAGCCAGACTCTCCGGAAGTGATCGCAGCCATTGAGAGTGAGCTGAACAAGAAGTAGCCAGTTCTGCGTCGACAAATGGGGTGCCCATTCACTGGGCGCCCCGTTTTGTTAGGTCAGATGAGTTCCACTTTTTCCGGAAGCTCTCTCAACATCACGTCGATACGGGGATCATCCGCGCTCCGTTGATAGACATCAACGTAGATGCTCACCAGCCACTGCCGTAGCTCTTCGCGCCGCACGAAGCTAATCCCCGAAGCGAGGACCATCATCTCCATGGCTGGAGGCGGCGTCGCGATGACCGGCGGCATAACCCAGTTAAGATTGCGCAGTTCGAGAGCGCCCAGCGCGCGATAGAACTGCTTCCGCTTCGTGCGCAGGAGCCGATCCTGATCCTCAATACGATCGGATTCCACCTCCATCAGAAGCGTTGTCGAAGGCGCATTCACAGCACGCGCGGTAGCAAGAACGATCTGACCGCCAATCCCACGGCGACGTTGTGACGGTGCAACGGCCATGTACTCCAGCAGCGCTGCGGTACCGCCACTAAGTACACGCGCAATTGCGAAGCCGACTGTTATGTCGCCTTCTGTTGCAAGGAGGAAATAATACTGTTCCGTAGTAAGCATCCGATGCAGCACATCTACCGGCTTACGTTCGGAGCTTGGGAAGGCCTCCTCATAGAGGCTGAGCAGATCGCTGAACTCCGCTTCAGAGGAAGGCTGCAGACGCTTCAACACGAGGCCTGAAGCCGGCGTCTCCGCAATAAGCGATCTTTTCATCCTTCATTTATAGCTTTCTTCGCGCTAAACGGGGTGCATCGACGAACCCAAGAGAGCCCACACACTGGGTGCCCCATGTCCCTCGGGGACATGGGCCCGGCTTTTACTATCCCAAGCATCAATCTCAGATTTGCTCCAGACTTTGTCCTTATCGATCGGAACAGGAAACGGTCTCGCTTCGCTGGATACCCCACCCTTCCGTCTTCGGCAAAAGAATGGGGCAACGAGGGTGTTCTGTTGCCGAATGCTTCAATACGCCCTAACTGTAATTGCATAGTTGTAAGAGCAAAAGCATCCATGAAACACACGAAGGCCGCACATTTCTGTGCGGCCTTTGTCCTTCGAACACAACAACGACTACGGCTTCGCCGTATTATTCGCACGGTCTCCATCAGGGATGCGATGTTCCGGATCGATCGTGACTTCCGCGATCTTCTTCGTCGTTGGCAGAGGCATGTTGTATGTAGCTTTCTGCATCCACGTCTCCGCCGGCAGCTTGATCTTCAGGTCCGTCCCGTCGTCGTACTTCACCTGCACCCACGCCGGCAGAACCAGCTGACCGTTCTGCTCGATGGTGACATGTGCCCCTTTAGAAGGATCAGCCAGATCGTTGTACTTCAGATCTTTCGCAGCCATATCCATCGTCCAGTTGTTCTCATACCATCCCCGCCAGAAGTAGCTGAGGTCTTCTCCGCCCTCACTCTCCATCTCGCGGAAGAAGTCTGACGGCGTGGGATGCTTGAACGCCCAGTCGTTGATGTACTTGCGGAAGGCGCGGTCGAAGACCTCGTGCCCCAGAATCTCTTCGCGCAACAGATACAGCCCCTCTGCCGACTTGAAGTAGGTGATGGGATGGCGATACTTCTCGCGGATGGCGTCAGAGCGCATGAGGATGGGCGGAGCCTCTGGATCAGCATTGACCTTGGCGATCTCGTCTGCTGGATATCCGCCGCCGGGAGCATACTCGCCATCGCGCTTCGGACCCCAGACGCCATGGTTGAACTGGTCAGACTCATAGATATCGATGAAGGTGTTGAAGCCCTCATCCATCCAGGCATCGCGGCGCTCGTTGGACTGCACCACCATCGGGAACCAGGTATGACCGATCTCGTGTGCCGTAACGACAAAGAGGCCCTTGCTCTTCGACCGGATCCCGTCAAAGACCAGACCGGGATATTCCATGCCGGAAGAGAAACCGGCAACGTTGATGCCTGCGGGATAGGGATAGACATACCAATCCCGCGAGAAATGCTCGACTGCGTCCTTCAGATACTCGGTGCAGCGGCCCCATCCATCGTCACCAGCAGCCTCCGGTGGATAAAAGCTCTCCGCCAGCGAGGTTTTCCCACCGGGAAGATTGATCTTTGCGGCATCCCAGATGAATGACGGCGATGCAGAGAAGACAGCATCACGGGTGTGGTCCATGTGATAGTGCCAGGTGAGCGTGCCTTCCTTCTTCGGCCGGCTGGCTGGATCGTGCACCTCAACCTGTGTGCGGATGAAGATCGTCTTGTCGCTTGTTGCAGCCTGCTTCAGGCGATCCTGTTGCGTCTTGGTGAGCACCTCCGCGCCGTTCACCAGATAACCGGTCCCGGCGACCAGATAGTTCGAGGGGACGGTGACGTAGAAGTCGTAATTGCCGAACTCGGTATAGAACTCATTGCCGAGGAACGGCTGCGTGTCCCAGCCATGAACGTCGTCATAGACAGCCATACGCGGATACCACTGCGCGATGTCGTAGATCGGCCCGTCCTTCACTTCGTCGACCGAGGTGCGTCCACCCCAGATGCCCGGCACTGTGTAGTGGTACTTGATCAGGATCTTGATGCTGCTTCCATGCGGCAGCGGTGTAGGCAGATCGATCCGTGCCCTGGTGTCGCTGATAACATACTCAGCCTTTACCGCCTTGGCGCCCTTCGCCGTAGGGAGCAGCTCCATCGACTCGAAGTCGGTGCCGTCAGTGTTGATACTTTCCGGCCGCTGCCGGCTACCGCCGGAGAAGGCACGCGAACGCGCATCGGCACGATACGTGTTCTGCTCTACCTGAAGCCATAGGCTGTTGAGCGCCACCGGACTGTTGTTGGTATAGGTGATGGTCTCGATATTCGAGAGCGTCTTCGTCCCGGGATCGATGGTCGCGTGCATTTCATAGTCAGCCGAGTTCTGCCAGTACGCCGGGGTCGGTGCGCCATCGGCGCCACGATAGCTCGTAACCGGCTGCGGCATGGCATAAGGCGCAAAGGTCTTCAACGGATCGTAGGTGGCGGAACGT
This sequence comes from Acidobacteriaceae bacterium, assembly GCA_013361705.1. GTDB lineage: Bacteria > Acidobacteriota > Terriglobia > Terriglobales > Acidobacteriaceae > Terriglobus. The sequence goes on along the minus strand of JABFXN010000345.1, from coordinate 27,137 downwards.
CCGCCGGTATCCGGAATCTGCGGACGGCGGCCCTGCCCCTGGGGCGGCTGAGCGGCCATCACTGCAGCGGAAACAAGAAACGTGGCGACGAGGGAGCATTTTCGCTGTAGGTGTCGATTAGGGCTTCCGTATTTATGGGCGCTTTCCGCGATGAAAACGCCGCTGCACTCCCTCTTCGGGATACCCAGCAACAGGGAAAATGCTCTAAGGGCGCGGCGCATAGCACACACGTGCGTCATGAAATCTCCTGAATCAGAGGTGGCGGTGCGGATTGGGCAGACGAAGGCGCGCGAGTTTTTCCCGCGGGGATCGGGGAGCCGATGAACCTTCTTTTGCACGTGATGAGAAGACGTCCGGAACGCCGAAAAGGACGCAGCAGCATGATGGATCACCCTTAGCAGAGAAACCGTTCCTCCTCTGTGTTTCACACCAACTAGCAACCGGTTTGGGAGCCCCTACACTACACCTGCAGGAGAAATGCTCTAGAGCATTTCTCCTGTTGATGTGTAGCCCAGAAGGGGAGTACAGCGGCGTTTTCATTGCGGAAAACGCCCATAAATACGGAAGCCCTACACTACACCTGCAGGAGAAATGCTCTATCGGAATGACAGAACAGCTCGTCGAGTATGAATGTTCTAGAGGGCCTCACGAAGTTCGCGATAGGCGGAGACAAGTGCGTTTAGCGAAAACGCCCGGTTCAGGCCGCTGGGATTGGGTAACACCCACACCGTGGAGCCGGCAAAACTGAATGACTGCCGTCCCCATGCAACCGTGGGCTTACGAACGATAGCGCTGATGGCAGGTTTTCCAAGGAATGCGATCACTCGTGGACGGTAGCACAAAAGTTTCCGTTCCAACTCCGCGCCGGCGGTTCGCAATTCGCGCGGCGCCAGGTCACCGGCGCTAGCGGTGGGACGGGCTACCGCGGCGGTGATGCCATAACCGTATTGCAGCAGAGCGCGGTCCTGCGTTGCAGGGATGAGATGTGGCGTGAAGCCTGCCAGATGAAGCGTCCGCCAGAAGCGGTTGCTGGGATTGGAGAAGTGATGACCAGCGAGAGCGGCACTCAGAGCAGGATTGATTCCGCAGAACACAGTGTCAAGGTTCTCCGCCAGAATATCGGGGAGATGGGGTGCATTTTCCGTTGCCGCGGGAAGGTTTGCCAAGCTTTGACTGTATCGCAGACGCAAAGCTGCGGATGCTGCGGAAATCGGCTTCGTCAATTTCTAATGCAAATCAAAGTATCCAGATGATTCCTGCCGCCCTGATCGAGCATCCATGAGTTCAGATGCCGTTTTACGCCTCATAAAAGAGCGTCCCGATGCGCCGCGCTGTCACTCGATCGCGGAAGACTTCGCCCCTCCCCAATACGAACACTGCACTGGAGATAAGTATCAATGACCAACTTACGAGATGTCCTAACCCGGACGGCGCAAGAGGGAGTAGCCATAGGCCACTTCAATATCGCTGACTTTTCCCTGTTAAAGGCGGTCTTCGCTGCCGCATATGAATTGAAGGTACCCGTCATCGTCGGCGCCTCCGAAGGTGAGCGGAAATTCATGGGCGCTCGCCAGCTCGCTGCACTGGTCCGCAGCCTGCGTGAAGAGTTTGACTTCCCCATCTTCCTCAACGCCGACCATACTCATACGCTTGCGAGCGCTGTCGAAGCCGCAAAGGCCGGATATGACGCCATCGTCTTCGATCTCTCTGCACTGCCCATCGACGAGAATGCGCGGCAAACCAAAGCGGCCGTGGAGACGCTGAAAGCGATCAATCCATCCATCCTGATCGAAGGAGAGATCGGCGATATCGGCACCGGATCCGAGATTCATGACGAGGTCCCCGATCTGTCGAAAGGCCTTACCGATCCGGAAGAGGCGAAACGCTATCTGGCCGCAAGCAACATCGACATCCTGTCGCCGGCCGTAGGCAATATGCACGGCATGGTCCAGAGCATGGTGCAGGGTAAAACGAAAAAGCGCCTGGATCTCGCTCGGATCGCACAAATCAAGAGCGCAACCGGAGCTCTGCTCACCTTGCACGGAGCCTCCGGAACCGATGATGACGATATGCGCAAAGCCATCGAGGCTGGAATCAACAGCATCCACATCAATACGGAGCTGCGGATCGCCTGGCGGCAGGGGCTCGACGCGAGCCTGGCAAAACATCCACAGGAGGTCGTTCCCTACAAGATTCTTCCGGCGGCGATCGATGCCATCAAAGAGGTGGCTGCATCACGTCTGAAGCTCTTCAACAAGCTGGCCTGACATTCTTCCGGGATGTGCTCTCTCGAAGGAGCTATCCGGCGGTCGAACTTCACATCAACATCCGAAGGAGATTGATCATGAAAGAGTCACAGCCCATACGGCAGCTAGAGTCGGAGATCGTTCAGGACGAGGAGCGATATCGTGAGATGGAACAGCTTGAGGACGACCTGATGCAGAACATCGGCCTGGAAGGCTATCGGGCTACCTCTACCGAAGGGCAATATCGCGACGAAAAAGAAGCGTTGACAACCGAGATCCGGCAAAAACGAGAGACTCTTGCGGGCCTGGAATCGCAACCCGACCTGGACTAGAGATCGGGCAGGCCGAGTCGGCGATTCGTATTCAGCTTGCTCGGCTAGAGTCTTTTTCCCGCTGGTGTAGTCTTCCGGGATACCAGCAACAGGGAAAATACTTACTGCATGTGCTTTTTCAGCTTCTCCAGCTTATCCGCTTCCTTACGCACCCAGCTCTTCTTCTGTGGCTTCGGAGGAGGCGGCGGAGCAAGCTCCGGATGCTCATTCATCTGTTGCATGCGGATTCGTTCTGGCGTGTAGCCTTCCCACTCCCACGGCGTCACCGTATCGCCCAGCAACTTCTCCAGCAACGGTTTGAAGGCGAACTCGCCGTTTTCGCTGTTGGTCAGCATGATCATGCAGTCTTCGGTCTTCTCGAAGCAGATCATGTAGTTCTGCGCGCCGTCGCTGTGACCTTCTTTGAAGAAGGCCCGGCCATACTTCGTATTCGTCAGCAGCCCCCATCCCAGGCCATATGCCAAGCCTACCTGCATCGGCTCTTCCGAGGTGTCCTCTGCAAGGGTTGGGAACTGATGCGCCGTATGGATCTGGACCTGCGGCGAAAGCATCTGTGCCTGCATTGGTCCGCTGAGTAGCTTGCCGGCCAGGAGCGCCTGGGTGAACTTCACCAGGTCATTGATGTTGGTATCCATGGACCCCGCAGCCCGCGGATTGGTGCGATGCGTATGCGCGATGAGCTTACCGTCAGGGGTGTACCCATCGGCCACGTCCGAAGCAAAGCTATCTTTCCAGCTCATACCGGTGCGCGTCATGCCGAGTGGGATAAACAGGCGCTCCTCCATTAGCTCGCGCAGGCTGCGGCCCGTTTTTTGCTCGATGGTGAACTGCAACAGGTTCAAGCCTTCACCCGAATAGGCAAAGCGCGTCCCCGGGTTGTGGTGGATATGCAGTTTATGATCCGGTTCCAGCGCGGTAAAGTTAGCAAATCCGGCCGTATGCGATAGCAGATGCCTGGGTGTGATCTTCTGCCAGCGAGGATCGTCTGCGAGATCCTTGTACTTCTCGTACTCGGGCAACGGCTTCGGGAGATAGGTTGCGATCGGCGTATCCAGATCGATCTCGTGCGCCTGCACCATCTGCATGACGAAGGTCGCAAAGACACTCTTGGTGATGGAGGCCGCCCACATCACCGTATCGTTGTCCATGGCCTGCTTCTGAGTCACGTTTCGCAGACCGAAGCTCTCCACCCATACGGGCCTGCCATGGTTCAGAATGGCGATCTGCGCGCCGGGAATATTCCCTGTGGCAAGCGTAGTACGCACCATGGTCTCCGCCTGCGTTGTGGTGAGTGTCGTACCATCCAGGCGATGGATGGCGCTCTGCGCTGGAGATGCCAACGGGGCTGCAAGAATTGCAGCCCCGAGAAAACTACGGCAGACGACTGATTCGAATCGCATCGATCCGGACTCGTTTCCTTGGAGTATTTTCCCTGTCGGTATAGTGTAGGGCTTCCGCATCTATGGGCGTTTTCCGCAATGAAAACGCCGCTGCACTCCTCTTCCGGGCTACCCATCAACAGGGAAAATGCTCTAAAAATCGGTGTCGTTGTCTTTGTTCTTATCTTTATTTTTCTGCTTCGAGGCTGCCTTGCCATCGCGCACGATCACACCGTTCTTGTTAATGATGACACGCGTGCCGTTCGCGTCTCTGATATCTATCCCCGCGGGAGAATCCGGAGGTGCAGGCGGCGCTCCGGGCTTTTCCATCGTGATCTTCGGCGGCGCCGGCGGTGTAGCCGGAATCGGCGGCAGTGTATTGCGATTGATGGAGATATCGCTCTCAGAGTTGAGGATGCGGATCTGCTTGCCACCGCCATTGATAGAGCCTGAGAGCATGTGGCGATCGCCGCTCGAGTTCCGGTCCAGCGGAAGATCAGTATCGGTCGATCCGTTCTTCGTCTCCGCGGAGATCGTGTAGCCAGCCTTCTCCGGCACCGTAAGCTTCACATCGCCGCTGCGATTGGTCACCGTAACGTTGCCAACCGGTTGCGCAACACCGATCTCGACGGTGCCATTCTTGTTGGTTACCGTCACGTCACCGGCAACGCGGTTCATGACGATGTCACGGCTGCGTGTATTCAGAACGACGGGTCCCAACACATCTTCCACCGTCATATCGTGGTCCGGGTCGATATCGACGTGACCGTCCAGGCGGACAAAGCGGAACTCGGTGCGGCTGGTGCGTAGTTGAAACGGCCCCTGGACACGCTCGATGCGCCCTGCACCGAAGAAGTCTCCATTCATCTGCACCGGCCCATTTACATCGGAGATGCTAAGCTCGTCGATCTTGCCTTCAATATTGAGCGAACCCGTCAGAGAGTGTGCATTCAGCGACGAATCGTTGTTGTTGATATGCACGTTCGAGGTTCCGGTAATGGCCGAGATATCGACGTTGCCATGATTGGCCGTCAGATTCACCGGAGCCTTTAGATTGCGGACATGCAGCTCACCATGATTCGCGGTTGCGGTCACAAGGGCCGTGGCCGGAACCGTAATATCGAGGTCGAGCTTGCATCCCTTCTCTGCCGCGATATTCACCACCACGCTGTTGCCGCTGGCGGAAATATTGGGATCGATCGCCTTCGCCTTGCGCTCAGCCTCGGAGTCGCTGTCGGAGTAAACCTCTTTGTGACCGGTAATGTGCAGCTTGCCGTCGTCACTGGTGCCGGCAATCGTCAGGTCGCCCCGCGGATTGTCCACGGTAAGCGTTCCACCCTCGGGGAATGCCTGCTCCACCGGCGTCAAATCGCTCTCATGCTTGTCACCCGTAAACTCATCCCAATTATCACTACTGACATGGAAGCTGCGGGCAACCCATCCGTTGACGCGGCGCGAGTCCGTATAGGCGAGACTGACAAACGCCAGAAGGATCACCAGAAAGACCACGCCGCCTACACTGCGCCGCACCGGCGGAGCATCGCCGGCCCGCAAGTAGCGGTCAACAGCCCACTCGGCCAGCATCAGCACGCCGATTGCAATCAGCACCAGCGGCCAGAAGTGTCCATACCAGTTCCAGAACTGGTTCGCGGCAATGCGTCCCGTCTGGATCAGTAGAAAAACAATGCCGATGGCCACCAGAAGCAGAGGACCAACGATGGAGCCCCGGCGATACTGCCGCATCTGCCAGCGCATCTGTTCGCGCTGCAACCGGGCCTGGGCCCGCCATGCATCCCGCTGCGCCTTTGCCTGATCGCGGGCAATACGCTGCTGCTGACGCCACTGCTCACGCTGAAAACGAGGATCGATTGGAGGAATCGTAGCCATTGTTCTTACCTGGCCTCTCCTTCGTGATCCACAGAGTCCGTACCCGAAGAAGGCACGATGGGGGTCCCAGCCGGAGCCGCTGCTGACGTACCCGGGGCAGCAGGCTGTGTGTAGTACTGGGCCGCCGCAGCGTCAGAGTAGGCGGCACGTTCGGCAATCGCCAGCAGACCGACGACGATGAGGAAGATCGGCCAGCTATGTCCCCAGGTAAGCACGTGCACCTGGTTCAGGAAGAACAGCACGCCCACCAGAATGATCCATACCGAGCCGCGGAGCGCACGCAGCACCCGCAGGCGGTATCCCAGGCTGCCGTCGTCACCCAAGGTCAGGCCGCTCTCCGTCATCTTGCGGAGGAAGATCCACACACCGAACCCGATGATGAGGAATGGCCAGAAATAGTTCATGCTCATCTCGCCGAGAATCCCAGAGCTACCGATCAGGAAGATGACACCCAGGCCGATCAGCCAGATCGCTCCGGTGGGGAAACGGTTGACCGGGGCAGGCTGCCAGTTCGGGTCATACGCGGGGGTGGCAGGAGGCATAGGAGGCACCGGGGGCACGCTGTAGTTCGCGGCAGGCGGTGTGTAGGGGGAGCTGCTCCAACCGGAAGGGGGCGGCGGTGGCGCTACCGGTTCCGCAGAAGGCACTGGGGGAACAGAGCCGACAGGGCCGGTGGCATTGTTCGAAGGCCAGGCCTTTCCAAAACCAAACTTCTCACCCACGTCGTTCAGACCGAAGGGATCGGGTAGCGGTGTGCCCTCACGGCGGGCCTTCGCTGTCTGGTAGGCATCGAAGACCATGTAGAAGATCCAACCTGCAACGAAGATCCCGAAGAAACCGCTGACGTGGTCACTCATCGAGGCGAGAACGGCAAAGATGGCGAGGTGAACGATGCCCTTGGCAAACTGACCGTTGTACATGGCGCCAACGCCTGGAATCACACCCAGCAGACCCGCAAGACCGGGATTCGGCCCGCTGGAAACCGGCGGAACGGCGGTATAGGCCGTGCCGCCTGAGACTGGCTGCCAGCCCGCACCCACAGGTGGCGGGGGAACAGCGCCGCTCAGCTTGGCCGCCAGGCAGGGCTCACAGAAGACGGCCGAGCCGACGGTACGTGTGCACTCCTGGCAGAGCGGTTTGCCGCAGTTCTGGCAAAACGCCACGTTTTCACGATCATTATGGTTGGCGCACATCATACCGTGCCTCTTTCCGTTTTACCGTCCGCGCGGACGGCGTTGGCTACTACACCATGGGAGTGGTACTGCAAAACTTTTGGATTGATCTGGTTCGGCTCAATCAGGTTGAGCTCGACCTGCGCCGTCAGCACATAACTCGGACGGATATTTTCCTTCCGGCTCGATCCATTACGCGGCCGCTTCTCTTCGTTCTTCTGCTGCTGATTCTGTTGGGGATTCTGCTGCTGATTCTTCGGCTGAGCATTGTTCTGGTTCTGGTTATTGTTGTTACCCGCCGGTGCATCGTCGTTACGCCGCAACTCACCTAAGCGCGATTCCAACTCGTAGACGACCCGCAGGTTGTCGTAATAGCGCACGACACGCGCGTTGGTCTGGTAGAGGGTCCGCTTCAGGCTGCTGGGCTTCAGATCGCTTGCCTTGATATCCGTAATACGGATACCAACCAGGTTCATCGTAAGGGCAATCGAGAAGAAAGCCATCGCCGCCGTCATTGCCAGCCTCGGCTGCAGAAGCGACTGCCCAAGATTCTTCAGGTTGAACCAGGCCCGTACGCGGGTCGACCACCGCGCCGCGATCGGCGGCGCCATCACCGGCTCCACAGCTGCCACATAGGCTGGTTGAGCCATGTGGGCACCAGAGGTCTGAGCCAGAATGCGGGCCATCAGGTCTGCCGTTGGCTGCGGACGATCGCTTTTGAGCATCTCCAGCCAGGCTGCACCCCGCTGGGCGTCTTCGTACGCCATCGCACAGTCTTCGCAACCCAGCAGATGAAGATCGAACCGAGCCCGCTGCTCTGGTGTAAGCAGGCCGTCGATCGCGTCCGTCAGCATAGCCTCACACTCGGCGCACCCCATCCCTCCGGCACGGCTTCCCGGGTTCTGCGCTCCGAATTGGTTCATCTCCGCCACTTACACCACCTGCCTTTCGGTCTTTCCTAGGATTCTTGCCAACTCACCGCGTCCGCGGTTGATGCGGCTTTTGACGGTACCCTCGGGCACCTTGAGTACGGCCGCAATCTCTTTGTAATCCATGTCTTCCAGATCGCGCAGAATAACTGCTTCACGCAACTCTGGCGACAGCTGTTTCAGCGCCGTCTGGATACGAGTCTTCAGCTCCAGGCCGGCGACATGCTCATGCTGGGTCTTGCGTGTATCGGCCAGCCGGTCGGCGAAGGTCGGTCCGTCGTCTTCCCCGTCAAAACTTGCGTCCATCGAATCCGAGACCCGGTCCATGCGCGTGCGGCGGAAGTGATCCACCAGCAAATTGCGCGCCAGCGTCGTAATCCAGGTCTGGAAGCTGCCCTTGAAGGCGTCGAAGCTGTCCAGGTTCCGGTACAGCTTCAGAAAAACGTCCTGCGTCAGATCTTCGGCGTCTGTAGGCGATCCCGTAAAGCGGTAGCAGATGGCGTAAATCCGCCGGTGTTGCGAGGCGACGAGCTGCTGCCAGGCGTGGGAGTCCCCCGCCATACACTGGCGAACCAGCTTCTCCATGGCCTCCTGCTCGGGCGTGCGCTCCACAATACGTTCCTCAGCCTGCTTATGTGTCTGATCGAGTGTAACTTGCGGCACAGGCGCGGAGGGTGGAACCTGGCCCTTTCGAGGATCCGGTCCCAGCAGCATGGCCCGCTTTACCGGTATGACCGGCAAGCCGTGCGCGGGAATCGCCATGTGTAAAACGCCCATATGTTTCTATACGAAAAACGTAACTGCGCAGTTCCCAGGGATGCCCCGGAAAATCTGACCCAAAAGAGGGACGCGCGTTGACAGTGGTCGGTTCTCCGGAGTCTGATGCTCCTGCAGCAGAAACCCACTCATTTCCACCGTTTCATCCACCGTTTCAAGGAGATCCATGTCTAAGGTCCATCTCTCCCTGTCTGCCTGTGCTCTGCTGGCCTGCTCGGCCATTGCCCTTGCCCAGGCGCCGGCCGCCGCCCCGGCCGCACGTCCGGCTCCGCCGCCGCTGGAAAGCCCCAACCCGCACTACGTTTCGTTCGTGCTGACCCAGGATGTCAACGCGTCAGCCGACACGGTCTGGGCTCGGGTGGGGAAATATTGCGACATCGGCGAGTGGGGGTTTCCCTGCACCATCCTCCAGGGACCAGGAAATGAGATCGGCTCCGTTCGGTCGATCCAGAACGAGGTGATGGTCGGAAAAACCAAATACAGCTATACCTACGCCCAGGCTCCGCGACAGGGAGTGACCTACAACCTCTACCACGCCACCCTGGAGGTGGTTCCGGTGACGGCAAAGACATCCCGGCTGGAGTACAGCTTCCTCTACGACAACTCCATGCTGACGGACGATGCCGCTCGCAATACCGAGATTGCTACCCGCAAGATGCGCTTTACCGGCTTCCTGAAGACGATGAAGACATTGTCTGAGGGCGGCAAAGTAGAAAAGCCGACCGCGCCACCTCCGGTGCTCTCCACCGCGCCATGGCTTGTGCCTGAGCCACACTACATCACCATCCCGATGAGCGTCGACGTCAACGCTCCGGCAGATAAAGTGTGGGCCCGCATCGGCAAGTACTGCGACATCGGCGAGTGGGGCATCCCGGGCTGCACCATCACCTCCGGCAAAGACGGTGAGCTGGGCACCATCCGCTCTATCGGTAATGAGGTGCTGGTGGGTAAGACGAAGTACAGCTACATCTACACTCAGCCCAAACGGGTTGGCAGCAGCTACAACATGTACCACGGTGACCTGGAAGCCGAGCCCCTGACCGCTACCACCACCCGCCTGCACTACACCCTGCTCTATGACAACTCCGCACTGCCGGACGATGCCGCAAAGCAGAAGGACATTGAAAACCGCCGCACACGGTTTACCCAGATGCTCGAAAACATGAAGCTGCTGGCCGAGGGCAAGCCGTTACCGGAAGGCGCCGTACGCAGGCCTACGCCGCCTCCAACGACCCCACGATAGTCCTTCTTTTGTTTTGTCATTTCGTAGCGAGCGTAGGGAGCGGAGAAATCTGCTTTTCTACAGCGGCTTCAGATTCAGACAAACGAAAAGCAGATCCCTTCGGATGACAAACAAAAAGTGACCCACAAAAACAACAGGGGCTGGAGACACGACGTCTCCAGCCCCTTTACTTTTTCTGCCCTATTGCCGATCTACATCGCGGGCTTTTCGATCACACCGCAGGCCAGCCGGCTGCCGGCATTTCCAGCCGGGTCGGTCATCTGGTCGTCGGCCTTCTCGTGCACGACCACCGTGTGGCCGTAGATGGAGTTCGGCGCCGCCGGATCCAGTGACAGGTAGTCCGCGTCGAAGGTCTTGTGGCCCATGTTTCCGGTCATCGTCACCGACTCGGGGAAGTCGCCACTGTGATGTCCCTCGGGGTTCTTGAAGCCGTGATGCTTGTTGTCAGGGTTGAAATGACCGCCCGCGGACTGGAAGCTCGGAGCCTCACAGGTCGCGCCAGCGTGCACATGCACGGCATGCTCACCGGCGGGCAGGTTCGCAAGCATGACCATGACCTTCACACCGCTCTTAGCTGGTGAGAAGGTGACGTAACCGGCGTCCTTGCCGTTCGCGTCCTTCAACATAACCTTGACGGGCTTGGGTGCGGCAGCAAAAACGGGAACGGCAGCCAGAAGGGCGGCCGCAGCAACGGATGCAAGACGCATAGTGAATCTCCTTGTATCCCGCAGGATACGTATAGGATGCATCGCTATGCAAAACGTGGCCTAGAGCATTTCCCTGTTGCTGGGTATTCCGGAAGGAGCGTGGAGCGGCGTTTTCATTGCGGAAAACGCCCATAAATGCAAAAGCCCTACTTTACACCTACAGGGAAATGCTCTACGGGGCGACCGCTGGAAGCTCCATCTGCTCGCTGTGGTTCTCGTCGATAAAGGGCTGGAAGTGCTCACGGCAGCGAGCCTCATACATCCCGGCCGCTCCCACCACCACCAGCTCCTGGCTCTGTCCCAGCCGCTGCGTGTGAATCGCAGGATTCCCGCAGACCATGCACACGGCCGACAGCTTCGTCACCTCATCGGCAAGCGCCATCAGATTTGGCACCGGCCCAAAGGGCTCGTTGGCAAAGGTCGTATCCAGACCCCCCAGAATTACCCGCTTGCCGAGATGCACCAACTCCATTACCAGAGGAATCACAGCCTCATCGAAGAACTGCACCTCGTCGATGCCGATGACATCGACCTCATGAATGTGATCGTTCTCGAAGAGCGTTGCCTTCAGGCGCTCCGAAGTCGGCGTAACCACCGCAGCGTCATGCGTCTGCTCAGAGTGCGATGCGATTGCCGTACGGTGATACCGCAGATCAATGTCAGGTTTGAAGCAGGCGACTCGCTGTTTCGCGATCTTGGCGCGCTTCAAACGGCGGATCAGTTCCTCGCTCTTTCCGGAGAACATAGGGCCGGTGATCACCTCCAACCGGCCAACGTGATGCTGGGTCATTCCGGAATGGTACTGCTGCAAAGGGTGTGCAAAACCGGGCCGATTTTAGAGCTAGTACCTGTCTTTTTTGTTTTGTCTTTTGGTAGCGCAACGGAGAAATCTGCTTCCCTGCTGACGAAATACGGGAAGAAAGCGAGATCACACCGGCAACTCAGGTGTAGCCGCAATCAACTGCTGCGTATACGCTTCCCGTGGATGATCGCAGACTTCCAGCGCCTCCCCGATCTCCACCAGCTTTCCATGCTGCATCACCGCCACACGGTCGCAGAGATACCGCACCAGCGGCATGGAGTGCGAGATGAACAGATACGTCAGCCCATAGCTCCGCTGCAGCTCGCGCAGCAGGTTTACTACCTGTGCTGCCACCGTAACGTCCAACGCGCTGACTGTCTCATCCAGCACGAGGAACTCCGGTCTTAACATCAACGCCCGAGCGATGTTGATGCGCTGCCGTTGTCCTCCGGAGAACTCATGCGGATAGCGCTCCAGCGCCGACGCATCAAGCCCGACCTCATGCAACAGTTGCCGCACCCTCTCCTCTGGCCGCATGCCCTCCGGTACGCCATGAATCGCGCACGGCTCCAGCAGGATCTGCCGCACACGCATCCGCGGATTCAGTGCCGAGTAAGGGTCCTGAAAGACCACCTGCATACGGCGCCGCAGGGCGTGCATGCCTGCACGGCCCGCCGCCAGCACATCGACGCCATCTACCTGCACAGACCCCGCTGTGGGTTCCACCAGCCGCAGTAGCATGCGGGCGACCGTGCTCTTGCCGGAGCCCGACTCACCCACCAGCCCAAGGGTCTCGCCACGCTCGATGGTCAGCGAGACATCATCCACAACGCGCACCTTGCCGGAGGCGTTCTTTGCCGGGTACTCCTTCACCAGATTCTGAGCGACGACAAAAGACATATCAGGCAAGCTTCGGATGGAGTTTATGGAAGCCTGTCGCTTCCTGGTACGCGCGCGCCAATGCGGCCAGCCGTGCGTCAGAGTAAAGCTGACCGAGAAACGTAATACTCGTCATCGTACCCGGTCCACCGTTGTTCCCCGGGTCACCATCGCCAGTCTTCCACGGCAGCGGCGCATCATCACCGCGTAGACCGTTGGGAACGATTACTGCCGGATGCCCCGTCAGATTGGTGGCGCGAAGCTGTGAGCCGCCGGAGGGAGTCACGATCACATCCACCTTCGCAAAGAGCTCTGCCATCTGTTCGATGCCGAGAGTGCGTGCACGCATCGCCTGCACATAATCCACCGCGGAGTAGAAGCGAGCGATGCGGAAGGTGTTGGGCCAGTCGCCGGAGCTTTGCCCGGTAAGCAGGCGATCGCGACCGCTCAAGGTAAGTTCATCGAACGCGGCCGCCGCCTCGACCTCAAGCACTGGAGTGATTGCACCCCAGGGAAGCTTCGGCAGCTCCACTGGAATCAAGGTCACGCCCATCTTGTTCAACGCGTCCAGCGATGCGCGGTCGTAACGGTTGTCATAGACAGAGCGCTCATAGTTCCGCTTCGCCATGGCAACACGCTCTTCGAACGCCGCATCGACCTCGCCATCTTTGCGCTTCGGTTCTTCGAACTTCGGCGCCTCAAACGCCGCTGAGAACACACCGACACGGAGTTTCTTCCAGTCAAAGCGGGCATCCCAGGAGAAGGCGGCATCTTTGACCATGCGGTCCTGTCCATCAGGGCCGTGGATGGCATCCATCACCAGCGCACAGTCTTCTACGCTGCGGCAGATAGGCCCGATCTTATCCATCGTCCAGCTCAGCGCCATCGCTCCGGTTCGCGGCACAAAACCGAAGGTCGGACGCAGCCCGGTGACACCGCAGCGCGTTGCAGGCGAAGAGATCGAGCCCAGTGTCTCTGTCCCGATGGCAAAGCCCACCAGACCTGCACTCACCGCCGAGCCCGAACCGGCCGACGACCCACTTGAACCTTGCTTTGTATTCCACGGATTCCGCGTACGTGCACCGAACCACAGATCGCCCTGTGCCAGGGCTCCCATACTCAGCTTGGCGACCAGCACGGCTCCGGCTTTATCGAGCCGTTCAACAACTGTCGCCGTGGTTTCGAACTGCTGCTCTTCGAAGCCTGCAGCTCCCCAGGTCGTGCGATATCCCTTTACGCTGAGCAGATCCTTCGCACCCCACGGAACACCATGCAGCGGTCCCAGATGTTTGCCCGCCGCGATCTGGCGATCCGCCTCCGCCGCCTGCTGCAACGCACGTTCTTCAGTGAAGGTAATAACGCAGTGCAGCTGCGGATCGAAGCGCCTGAGGCGCGACAGATACAGCTTGGTCAGCTCGACACTCGAAATCTTCCGGGTCCGCACCAGCTCGCCCAACTCGCGCGCTGTGGCAAAAGCGAGCTTCTCTTCATTGCTCAGGGCGAGTCCGCTAACATCGGGCGCAGCGGACAGCACCGCGGGCTTCTTCGCCGTTTCAAGCTTCATCCCGGAAGGCACGGGGTCGAATGAGAACGCAGGCGCAACTCGATTCGGCAGATGCAGGTCGCGAAGCTGGCGAATGGAATCCCGCTGTTCGACAACACCATCGAGCAACTGCTTCTTCTGCTCATCGGTGATCGTCAGCCCTGCCATCGCGGCTGCCTGATCGATCATCTCCGGCGTGATCTTCGCAAAGGCGCCCGGATCTGCTCCAACCCCCGCTCCAAGCCCGGCTCCAGGCGTCGCACGCTGCTGCGCCTGAGCGGCCAGCGTATACAGCGCACCAGGAAACAATGTGGCGCCCACACCGGCTTTGGCGCACACGCCAAGAAAGCGGCGGCGAGACTCGTCAGCTTGCATCATGTTTGCAAGCATAGAGCGTTTTGCCCTGTTGCTGGGAGTGCAGCGGCGTTTTCATTGCGAAAAACGACCATGCATACAGAAGCCCTACACGACACCTACAGGTAAACATGTCTAATCGCTCAGCAGATCGTGAAATGCGTTGAGGAAGACCCGCTTGGGGGTTACGTTCGCTGGAACGGGAATATCCTTTTCCGTAGACGTATTACCGTGAAGATGGGCAACGCCCAGGCGGCTTTGTTTACCCTCTCCCAGATCGATATAGAGCGGGACCAACATGCGGAAGGTATCGGGAACACCGCTCTGGGTGAGTTTGAAGTGCAAGACCTTGCTTCCGTTTTTCTCCTGGAGAGAAGACTCGATCGTGTAATGGGGAACGGTAGTGCCATAGACATAGGCGTCGAAAAACCAGTCGAGTTTTTTGTTGCCATCGAGGTCCATCCAGGGTGGAAGGTTTTTCTCCATGGCGGCCTTGAAATCTTCCGTCGTCGCCGGCTTGTTGCGATAGGTAGCGCAGAAGTCCTGGAGCGCCTGCTTGAATGGCGTTTCACCATACTGGCTGTCGTAGTACAGCATCTCCAGCATGTGCAGAATGTACGCACCTTTGCCGTAGACAAGGCGCTGGTAGATGTCGTTTTTGATCGCTGAACTATTCAGGCGAACTCCCATCGTGACCGGGCCTACGTCGACGGCACGCTTTCCATTCGCGACCTTTTCGAGGACTCGGCGGCGCTCTGTCTCCCAAAAGTTCTGGTATCCCTTCATGTCTCTGCGGGCGTGCAGCAAAAACAGGCTGGTGGAGAAGTCAGCAAAGCCTTCACTCATCCATTGATCACGATAGCTGTCAAAGCCGACCATCTGTCCCCACCACTGATGGGCAACCTCATGGGCAGTAACTTCATTCCAGAAGCCGGGATCGCTCCGATCAAGGCCGAGCATATGCAATTGTTGGCTATCAAAGAAGCCACAAATGGGCAGAAAGACGAGCATAGGCCAGGCCTGGCCATAAGTACAGGCTCCCTGCTGCGTGAGGGAGACATGATCGTAAGGGAGTTTACCGAAGTAGTCCGTGTAGACCTGCAGCGCGGCTGCTCCATCCGCGAGCTGCCCCGGTTGCATACTGAGGGCATTCAGCGTTCCCATTCCCGCACCGTTGCGAAGGGGCTGGAGATAATCGGGGAGTTCCTTATTGGCGAAGGTGTCGATCTTCAAAGACTTATCCGGCAATTCACCGGAGAGTTGTTTGAAGTCGCCGAGGTTGAAACCCGCGACTGCAATAGGAACATCGGTCTTCCATTCTGAAATAACCGTATTCCCTTCGGTAACTTCACGCACCTGCTTACCAGTAGCAACAACCTTCATCCCCTTCGGCACGGTGAAGGTTAGGTGGTAGTTCACGTAACTGCCCAGTGACGATGTTCCCGAGGGATACCATGAGGTCCGGGCGGATGGATAGTAATTGCCGTTCCCCAGGTTTTCGACGACATCTGACCCTGCATAGCTCAGCTTGATGGAGAGCGTATCGCCTTGGTTAGAGGCCTTGGGAAGCACGACAGCAAATTGAGAGTCGTGATCCTTATTTTCCTGAATAAAATCGAGCGCTTCCCCGGAAGATGCCGTCACAGCGGAGACACGCAGCGTGGGATGGAGACGAAATGGAAGAACATGGACTCCATCTTTTGTAATCGTCAACTGAGTGGTAGTTTGAGCCGCAATTTTGCCGTTCTTTTCGATCCTGGTATCGATGTCCTGCTGTTTGACCGAAAACGCTTCGTGGCCCTTGCTGCCTTGAAGCCGCAGACCGACAGTGACGTCATAATCTTCGTCACCTGAGCTGAGGAGAGCGATCTCGTCTGGCTGTGACCAGTAGACTCCATACGGGTCAATCACGTAGAGATAGCGCTTGGAGAACGCCCCCTGCCCTTTGAACGTCGCGAAAAAGAACCCTCCGGGGCCGTCGATATCCTGCAGCAGACGAGCTTCGACGTTATAAAGCAACTCATTCCGGAAGAGCCGCTGCAATTCTTGGCCGGAGGAGATCGCGGCCGGCGTAGTAAGCGCCTCCCCTATCGATGCCTTGCGGATCAACGCCTCTGTATCGTCAGTAAAACGCAACGCCAGCGTCGTGAAATCGCGCTGAAAGGAATCTCCCTTGAGGATGAGGCTAAGACTGTGCTTTTCTGCGGGGTCGTCGGGCGCCATCTCGAAGCTTCCAATACCGACGAAGATCGCCCCTGTTGTCCGTCCAGCGACTGGTGCAAAAAAATAAAAAGTACCCGATTTGAAATGAAATAATCCGACTTCGCGCTTCAAGTCGAAGTGCTGAACGCTAACGCCATTACCCGCAGGCAAAGTACCTCGAAGTGCGAGATACGAAGCGTTGGAATTAGGGAGTTTGGGTGAGGTTTGCGAGGAAAGGACAGAAGGCAGTAGAAGTGCCACAAGGGCTACAGCTCGAAACATGAAGAAACCCATTGGGGTGGAATGCCATAAGTATGGCATTCCACCCCGTTCGGGGCCAGAAATTTCCTGTAACGTTACTTCTCCTTTTTCTTCTGTGGCGCAGGCACAATCAACTGGTTCTCGACACCAAAGACACCCGGCGTGGAGTTCGCCTGCATCTGCGCGATGATGGAATCGCTCTCGCTGTTCACCACTCCGGCCAGGATCACATTGCCGTTCTTCACGATGATGTGGATCGCATGATAACCGAGCGGCGGATCCCAGGTGATGCCGCCGGCGGCACGCGGAATCGATGGCGTCAGCGCGGCGTTCGGGAAGTTCGACGTGTACTTCCGAAGCGCCGGCTGCCTGTAGATGTTGGTATAGACGGCCATACGAATGCGATCGTCATTGGGGGAGTTCGGCAGAACCTCGATCTGGTTATCGACCTCGGTCACGCCTTCGATCTTCTTCACCACACGTGCCGCATCGTCTTTCAACGTGGGCCGGCTGGCATAACCGCCCAGCGTCACCACGCCGCCGCGCAGGCCGAAGTGCAGGCTGTCGAAGACGCTGTAATTGGTCAATCGCAGAAGCTGCTTCTGCACTTCACCTGCAATCCGCGAAGCGTCCTTATCAGACCACCGCGACTGCTGTGCCTGCGTACCAGTCGTTGCGGTCAGAGGCAGTACGAGGAGCAGGGGGAAGAAAAACCGTGCAATGCGGTTTGACGTTGTCATCTCGTTCTCTCCAAAGCGAAGTCGGCCCGTTAGTAACCGTGCCGACGGAAGTGTAGTCCAAACAGGCCATCGAAAGTTCAAGATGCCGCTGAATCACGTCAGCGTTGCCGTATCGACTGCGTCACGGAACGACAAAGGGCGGCCGAAGCCGCCCTTGCCTGATTCTGTTACCGGAACCTAGGCCTTGCCCAGCACCTTGGCCATCATCTCGCCCATCTCTGCGGGCGACTGCACCACATGGATACCGGCCGCGCGCATGGCTTCCATCTTGCTCTGCGCCGTGCCTTCTCCACCGGAGATGATCGCACCGGCATGGCCCATGCGGCGTCCCGGAGGCGCCGTCTGACCGGCGATGAAGCCGACTACGGGCTTGGTGACATGCTCCTTGATGAAGGCTGCGGCTGCCTCTTCGGCCGATCCACCGATCTCGCCGATCATGATGATCGCCTCGGTCTCCGGATCGTCCTGCAGCAGCTTCAGCGCGTCGATGTGCGTCGTTCCGATGATCGGGTCGCCGCCGATACCGATCGCGGTCGACTGGCCGATCCCGCGGGTCGTGAGCTGGTAGACCGCCTCGTAAGTCAGCGTGCCCGACTTGGAGACAATACCAACGCTGCCTTCCTTATGAATGCGACCCGGCATGATACCGATCTTTGCCTTACCGGGCGAGATCACACCCGGGCAGTTCGGCCCGATCAGGCGCGACTGCGAACCCTTCACAACCGGCCAGGCCTTCGCCATATCCAGCGCGGGAATGCCTTCGGTGATGCAGATCACGAGCGGGAGCTTGGCGTCGACTGCTTCCAGAATGCCGTCAGCAGCCGCCGGCGGAGGAACGAAGATCACACTGGCGTTGGCGCCGGTCTCGCGCACGGCTTCTTCCACCGTGTTGAAGACAGGCCAGCCCTCGTGAATGGTGCCGCCCTTACCCGGCGTTACGCCGCCCACAACCTTAGTGCCGTACTCGGCGCAGGCCTTGGCGTGGAACGTACCCTCGCGGCCGGTGATGCCCTGAACGATCAGTCGCGTGTTCTTATCGACCAGTACTGCCATTACGCCACCCCCTTGGCTGCCGCGACAGCCAGGTCAGCGGCTTCCTTCATCGTTGCGCCTACTTCGAACTTCAGACCGCTTTCCTTCAGGATCTTACGACCCTCTTCCACGTTCGTGCCTTCCAGGCGAAGGACGATCGGAATGTTGACGCCCAGGTTCCTGGCAGCGGCCACAACAGCGGTCGCCAGCACATCCACGCGCAGAATGCCGCCGAAGATGTTGATGAAGATCGCCTTCACATTTGGATCCTTCAACAGGATGCCGAAGGCTTGCTCAATCTGCTCCTGGCTGGCGCCGCCGCCCACGTCCAGGAAGTTCGCGGGAGCTCCGCCGGCGTACTTGATGATGTCCATCGTCGCCATCGCAAGACCGGCGCCGTTCACCATGCAGGCGATGTTGCCTTCCAGGCGAATGTAGTTCAGGTTGAACTTGCTGGCTTCAACCTCGAGCGGATCTTCTTCGGTGATGTCGCGCAGCTCCTTCAGGTCCTTGTGACGGAACATGCCGTTGTCATCGAAATTGATTTTGCAATCGAGCGCAGCGAGCTTGTCGTCCTTCGTCGTGATGAAGGGATTGATCTCGAGCAGCGAGCAGTCGGTCTCGACGAACGCCTTATACAGGCCCATCATGAACTGCACGGCCTGACCCACCTGCGTGGGCTTCAGGCGCAGCTTGAAGGCGAGCTTGCGCGCCTGGTACGGCTGCAGGCCGATACCCGGATCGATGTACTCCTTGTAGATCGCGTCAGGATCCTTCGCGGCAACCTCTTCGATCTCCATACCGCCGGCCTGTGAGGCCATAAACACCAGCTTGGCCGAAGCGCGGTCGAGCACGATACCGAGATACAGCTCGCGGTCGATGGCTGACGCCTCTTCGACCAGCAGACGCTGAACCTTCTGGCCCTGCGGTCCGGTCTGATGCGTGACCAGCTGCATACCGAGGATCGCCTTCGACGCAGCATTCGCGTCATCGATTGTTTTGGCAACCTTCACACCACCGCCCTTGCCACGGCCGCCGGCATGGATCTGCGCCTTGACGACCACGGCGGGAGCGCCGTTGGAGAAGAGCTGCTTGGCGGCCTTGTCGGCCTCTTCCAGCGTAGTGGCCATCTCACCGCTAGGCACGGTGACGCCATACTTCCGCAGGATCTCTTTTGCCTGATACTCGTGAATTTTCATGGTTGCGGAGCTATCCGCAAATGATCGTAGTCGAGCCGCAGAACGAGGCGCAACCGGAGATCGCACTTTCGTGCGATGTTCGCACCATTAGGGGCGCCTACGGTATCAGGAAGCCATCGGGCAAACTTTTAATAATTCCGGAGAATCGTAGCGGCGCACAGACATGCAGTGAGAGAGGAACATGCTGCATTTGGCTGCCTGGACGCGTTAGCCAACTGAACGTGTCCGGATCGGCACAAGGAGCGGAATTGAGCGAACTGAAGCCGATAATCGCATAGACCACGGCGTCGGGCTCGACAACCATCTCCTGCCCAATGCTGGAGTTGAAATGGAATCCACCGCAGTTCTGACAAGTAGTGATCGGCACCGGTCGGTACCGCGTGACCGTCTTCATTACCCATGTAGTTCCCTGCCGCACCCGCTCCTGGACGACGGAGCTGTTCTCGAGCTGCATCACCATTACAGATGAAAAGGAACAAGTCAGATTGCTGCCGTTATGGAAGCTGACAGGAATGCCGTGCTGGCCGTTGGAAGCGTTGTCCGTGCCTATCTTTACCTCAATCTGTTCCGGGTCACAGATCGGCGCGGCCGGACGGTTCTCCGGATGTCCCATAGGGTTGTCGTAATCGATTGAGTCGATTGGAACCGAATAGTTGTCGTTCGTCGGGACGCTGCGGATTCTATTGTTGTCATCGCCAGACTTCGCCGTCCGCTGCGGGTCCTGCGCAGCCGCGGTGAGCGTCACGAACAGTGCCACGAGTGCCATCCAGCGCATACGGACATTAGATGACATTCCCGGCTAATTCGCATCTAAATGCTACCCTCAAAAAACGGATATGGGTCTCTCACTCACTCTCAAGCGCATCGTCGAACAGAAAGCCGTGCTCACGCGTGAGGAGTCCCGTGCCCTGATGGCCGAGATTCTCGCCGGCGACTTTACCGAAATCACGCTCGCGGGCCTGCTCACCGCCCTGGCTACCCGCGGCGAGACCGCCGCCGAGATCGCAGGTTTTGCCGAAGCCATGCGTTTGGCCGCCCTGCAACTTCCTCTGAATGCCGGCGAACGAGAGATGCTGGTCGACACCTGCGGCAGCGGAGGAGACCTGAGCGGCACCTTCAATATCTCTACCGCCGCGGCCCTGGTCGCAACCGCCGCCGGAGCCCGAGTCGCCAAGCATGGCAACCGCTCCGTCACTTCCATGTGCGGCTCGGCTGACGTGTTGGAAGCGCTCGGAATTCCCATCTCGCAGTCTCCAGAGACCGGCGCCGAGATCCTGCGTCGGGATGGCTTTCTTTTTCTTCACGCGCCTGAACTGCATCCCGGGATGAAGGCCGTTATGCCGGTACGCCGCGCTCTCGGCGTCCGTACCGTCTTCAATATCCTTGGCCCGATGGCAAACCCCGCGGGAGCCCCATCCCAGGTGATGGGCGTCTATGCTCCGCATCTGGTGCCGGTCGTCGCCGAAGCCATGGCCATGCTCAACACGCGGCACGCGTTTATCGTGCATGGAAATGGCCTGGACGAGATCACGCTCGAAGGCGCCACGCAGATCGCCGAAGTGAAGGGACGCGTTGTCTCGCTGATGACGATAAAGCCGGAAGATCTCGGCCTAAAGAGCGCTCCGATCTCCGAGATCCGTGGCGGCGATGCAACGGAGAACGCAGCCATCCTCACTGCTATCTTTGCGGGGGAACAAGGTCCACGCCGGGATATCGTGGTGTTGAATGCCGCCGCCGTGCTTGTCGTCGCCGGCAAAGCAAAGACGCTGAAAGAGGGTGTCGCGCTGGCACAATCAACCATCGACTGTGGCGCAGTGACCGCTCTGCTGGAAAAGCTTCGCAGCTAGAGAAACTGGCTGTTTACGAGGGAAATGGAACTCCGTAAACCCTCTCCTCGTACAATTCCCCGCAAGGAGAATTCCATGCCTATCGATCCGTCTATGGTCACCACCGCGTTTGAGCTGCCTGGTTATCGCATCGTACGTAATGTAGGTGTCGTGCGCGGCATTCTGGTACGCTCGCGCTCGATCTTCGGTTCTATCGGAGCCGGTCTGCAGACTCTGATCGGTGGCAACATCACCATCCTCAGTGATCTCTGCGAGAAGACACGCAACGACGCCTTCCAGATGATGCTGCTGCACGCCGAGCAAAGCGGAGCGAACGCCGTCATTGCAGCCAAGTACGATGCCACTGAAATCATGCAGGGCGTTACCGAAGTGCTTGCCTATGGCACCGCCGTGGTTGTGGAGAAGATTTAGGAATCTATCGACAGATTAGGTGAGTAACCATTTTTGTTTGTCATTCCGTAGCGCAAGCGGAGGAATCTGCTTTTCTACTCCACCTTTGAACAGGGATTTAGGTTTAGTCGAAAAGCAGATCCCTTCGGGATGACAAACAAAAAAGAAGGTCAGGTATAAGCCCGACTTCTTTGTCCCACCCT
The DNA here is from genome assembly GCA_013361705.1 of Acidobacteriaceae bacterium. GTDB lineage: Bacteria > Acidobacteriota > Terriglobia > Terriglobales > Acidobacteriaceae > Terriglobus. The sequence goes on along the minus strand of JABFXN010000345.1, from coordinate 5,013 downwards.
CTCCTCATCCTCAATCTTCCGGCAGCGTGGGGTAATCCACATAGCCTTCCGGATTATGCGTATAGAACGTTTCCGGATTCGGCTGATTCAACGTCAACCCTTCGGCAAACCGCCGCGGCAGATCGGGATTGGCGATGAACAACTTCCCGAACGCCACTGCATCGGCCCAACCATCATTCAACGCATTACCCGCCTGCTCGAAGGTGAATGCTTCATTCGCCACATAGACGCCGCCAAACTTCTTCTTCAGCTCAGGCCCCAGGCTGTCTTCCGCAACACGTTCGCGGGCACAGATGAAAGCAATCTTCCGCTTACCCAATTCCGTCACAACATATCCGAACGTCGCAGCCGGGTTTGAATCCTGAATGCCATGCGCTCCAGGACGGGGAGCCAGATGCATACCAACCCGATCGGGTCCCCACACACTGATTGCAGCATCCGCACACTCCAGCATCAGCCGTGCGCGATTCTCCAGGCTGCCGCCGTACTCATCATCCCGATGATTGGCGCCATCCTGGAGGAACTGGTCGAGTAGATATCCATTCGCTCCATGCAGCTCCACACCATCGAAGCCGGCGCGCTGCGCATTCTGTGCTCCGCGACGAAACTGCTCCACGATCTCTTTGATCTCTGGAACCGTCAACGCTCGCGGCGTCTCGAACGAAACCTGCGGCCGCAGGACATTTACCGTTCCCTGCACGGCGATCGCGCTCGGCGCTACCGGCAATTGACCATTGAGCAGCTTCGAATGCGAGATGCGGCCAACATGCCAGATCTGCGCGAAGATGCGGCCGCCGGCCTCATGCACCGCCTGCGTAATCGGCTTCCACGCTTCAACCTGCTCATCACTCCAGATCCCGGGGACCTGCGGATAGCCAACACCCAAGGGAGCCACGGGAGTTCCTTCACTGATGATCAGCCCGGCGCTTGCCCGCTGACGGTAATACTCCGCCTGAATCGGTGTGGGCACATGGTCTGGCGTGCCGCGCAGCCGCGTCAGCGGCGACATGAAGATACGGTTGGGAAGATCGAGATCACCGACGCGAATGGGATCAAACAGAGTAGGCATACCTACGCTTGGATGGTTCGATGAACGTGAAAGATTCAACAGATCGGGCTGCCTGGCACGAAGCGCCCTATCCGAGACAAAGCCGGATCGCTTCATCCACCGTGTCGGCCACCAGCAGCAGCTCTCGTCTCGGCTGTGTCAACACGCCTTCCGCAATACAGTAGTCCAGAAAAGCAAGCATGCCATCCCAGAACTTCTCCGTATTCAACAGCACAATCGGTTTGGAATGAAGTTTCAGGGTCGACCAGGCCAGCACCTCGAAGAGTTCTTCCAGCGTGCCGAAGCCACCAGGAAGAATCAGAAACGCATCTGCCTTCTCTCCCATCAGGGCTTTGCGGTCGTGCATCGTCTTCACGATATGAAGCTCAGTGATCTCGTGATGCGCTACTTCCATATCGACCAGTACATGCGGGATAACACCAGTCACACGTCCGCCTGCAGCCAACGTGGCATCAGCAACTGCCCCCATCAGGCCAACACGAGCGCCGCCATAGATCAGGCCGATATTCTGCAGGGCAAGCTGTCGTCCCAGATCCTCTGCATCGGCGCGGTATTCGGGCCGAGCTCCATTGGCAGAGGCACAAAAGACACAGATATTGCGGGAAGGCGAGATGGCTGCCGGCGAAGACATACTCCATTAGAGTACGCCTTCACCGCCAGCCATCCAGTAGGGGAGCGGATTGAGAATTGTGAATCTTAGTTCAACGCCAGGGTAGCGTTGTTCATATCCTTGGAGAGCTGCACCATCAGGGTGCCGGCGGCGACCTTGTCGGTGGCAGTGTTGCTGTAAACGCGGGTACCGTCAGCGGCTTCGAGCTGCTTGCTGCTCTTTGCGGCGATCGTCACAACGTCATCGCCCACACGAAGCTCGCGTGCCTCATTGGAATCGTTACGAACGGTGAACTTGATGGTCTTGCCGGCCTTCTTCATGGAGGTCTGTGTATCCGGGGTGCCTTTCTTGAAGAACGATGCGGCGTGCGCGGTAGGGGCCAAAGTCATGGCGGTGAAGGCGATTGCGAATGCGGCGCGCGTAACAGTCTGACGGTTCATGTGAGTTCTCTCCTTTGCGGTGGCTGATCGAATCTCATCTGGCCTAGGTTCAGGTGATTTCGTCACGCAGGAGGCATTACGCGGCCCGTTCCCACTTTGTTCCAACTTTTTTCGAAATTAATTTCGAGTAATTTTCTGCACTTTCCTTGCTAACCTCCACATGCCGCGGCTGTCTTATATGCTCTTGTGCGCTGCGGCGGTAAACTTGATGCAGGAGTAGTTTTCTCGTCTTGCAGCATCTTCTCGACAAATTGAATCCGCAGCAAAGAGCCGGTGTAGAGACCGTCGATGGTCCTGTGTTGCTGCTTGCCGGCGCCGGTTCCGGTAAGACCCGCGTCATCACGCACCGCATCGCGTACCTGATTGATCAACGGGGTGTCTCTCCGGATTCCATCCTCGCCGTGACCTTTACCAACAAGGCCGCGAAGGAGATGGAGGAGCGCGTCCTCGCACTGCTGGGTCACGGATCGCTCTCCAAGCCCTCGATCTCCACATTTCACTCGTTCTGTGTGCGCACACTGCGTCGCGATATCGAAGCGCTGCGTGTGAATAACGTCGGTCTCACCAAGACCTTCGCCATCTATGACGAAACCGATCAGCAGGCCGTCGTCAAGCAGGCGCTGAAGCGCCTGGGTATCGATGACAAGCAGTTGAAGCCGCGTGTTGCTCTCGGGCGCATCTCGTGGGCGAAGAATCACATGATCGATCCGCAGGAGTACTTCCTCAACTCCACCAATCCCCTGGAAGAGCGGATCGCGCACATCTTCAAGATCTATAAACAGGAGCTGGCCAAAGCCAACGCGCTGGACTTCGACGATCTTCTGCTCGAGACCGTGCGGCTGTTCAAGTCCTCCTCAGAAACACGCGAGCGCTACAACCGTCGCTATCGCTACATCCTTATCGACGAGTACCAGGACACCAATCGTCCGCAGTACGAGCTGATGAAGATGCTCGCCGGTGATCATCACAACGTCTGCGTCGTCGGCGATGAAGATCAGTCGATCTATAGCTGGCGTGGCGCCGACATCCGCAACATCCTCGAGTTCGAAAAAGACTTTCCCGAGGTGCAGACCATCCGACTGGAACAGAACTACCGTTCCACCCAGGTCATTCTTGAAGCCGCAGGCGCGGTCGTTTCCAACAACACGCAGCGCAAAGGCAAGAATCTCTTCACCACGCGCGATGGCGGATCGCTGATCGGCTACTACGAAGCTCCCGACGGAGAAAACGAAGCTCTTTTCATCGCCGATCGCCTGAAAAGTTATCTAAGGACTGCTTCCGAAGGGGAAGGAGAAGCGCGCTGCGCCATCCTCTACCGCACCAACTCGCAGTCGCGTCTGGTAGAAGAGGCGCTACGCCGTTATCAGATTAAGTACACGATGGTTGGCGGCTTCTCGTTCTACGAACGCTCCGAGATCAAGGACATGATCAGCTACCTGAAGCTGGTCCAGAATCCGCATGATTCCGTCGGCCTGGCACGCGTCATCAACGCGCCCGCACGTGGCATCGGCAAGACTACGATGGAGACGCTCGAACGCCTGGCACTCGAGACTGGCATGTCCACATGGGACGCCATTGGCCAGGCCATCAAACAACGTTTGTTGCCACAACGCGCCCTCACCGCGCTCGAAGGCTTCAAGCGTCTGATCGAAGATGCGCGTGCCATGCTTGGTCCTGGCTTTGCAGAGAAGCTCGCCGAAGACACGGCCGCAACAGACGAAGACGTATCGTTTTCCTTCGCAGAAGCAGAGGCAGAGGTCGAAAACGAAGAAGCCGATGCCTCCTTCGACACTAGTTTCAATTTCAACTTCAACTTCGACTTCGGCCCGACGGAGGAACAATCTTCCATCGCCCCGGAAAATGCGCACGGCACCGAAGACGTTTCGTTCAATCCCTTCGCTCCGGTGGTGGAGAAGTCCTCTCCTGCGTCCAAAGCTGATGCTTCCAAGGAAGATGCCTCGACGGAAAAGCTTGAGACCAGCACCCGGGTCGACGGCTTCCGCGCGCCCGGCGATCCGGCGACGCTTCCTGAGCTGATCAAGTTCCTCAACGACCGCTCAGGCTACATCCGTGCGCTTGAGGACGAAGGCACGCCCGAAGCCTTCTCCCGCATCGAAAACCTGAAGGAACTCGCCAATGCCGCCCAGGATGCTCAGGAGCGCGGAGAGACCCTGGCCGACTTCCTGGACCATGCCGCCCTGGTCTCCGACGTAGATCAGTACCAGGCCGACGCCAAGGTCACGCTGATGACCCTGCATGCGGCCAAGGGCCTCGAATTCCCACTGGTCTTTCTCTGCGGCATGGAAGAGGGTCTCTTCCCGCACTCGCGTGTCCTGCAAGACCCCACCGGTCTGGAAGAAGAGCGCCGCCTCTGCTACGTGGGTATCACCCGCGCCATGGACACGCTCATCATCACCCGGGCACGATACCGTCGCCGCTACGGCAATGACATGCCAGAGGCCAGTATGCCCTCACGCTTCCTGGAGGAGATACCTTCCCGCCTGATGGAAGACCTCGGCAGTCCACGTCCTACCCCGTCGTGGTCAAGCGGCGGCGGCCGGTATGGCCAGCAGCGGCGCGATCCCTACGAAGAGGGCGAACGGCATTACTCTTACGAGGACGAAGACCAGTCCGGCAGCCGTGGACGTCCGCAGCAACGCTATGGCGGCGGCAGCAGTGGGGGCGGCGGCCGTTCCGGCTCCTCCATGGACAACATTGCCAGCTTCTTCTCGCAGAGGGGCCAGAAGGTCTCCCGCCCGAAAATGGACCTGCCCGAGCCCACCGGCAAGAACGGCATGGCCCGCGGAACCCGGGTCCGGCACCCCAAATACGGGGAAGGAATCCTGGTTCGGCGTGTAGGTGAGGGGGATGACGCCAAAATTACGGTAGAATTT
>JABFXN010000071.1 GCA_013361705.1 Acidobacteriaceae bacterium | reverse complement strand
AGAGTCGGCTCATGCGGCGGCCGCTCCATGGCGGGGCAAGTCGGCTCTTGACGCGGTCGAGCTAATGGATGCCGGCTGGAACTTCCACCGTGAGCATCTGCGCCCTCAGCAGCGTTCGCACTACGTCATCACCAACGGCGGCGATCAGCCGAATGTTGTTCCGCAGTCGGCTGCCGTCTGGTATTACTTCCGCGAGCTCGACTATGAGCACATCAAGGGTCTCTGGGAAGATGGTGACCGCATGGCCAAAGGCGCAGCTCTGATGACACAGACCACATGGGACGAGACCATCCTGGGTTCTGCATGGCCAGGACACTACAACAAACCCATCGCCGAAGATCTGAATGCAAATGCGACACAGATCGGATTACCAGTATGGTCTGCCGATGACCAGGCACTGGCGAAAGCGTTACAGCACGAAATCGGAGCTCAGGAGAGCGGCCTGGATACAGAGCTGCGTACACCGCGCCCACCGTCGCCAACGGCGAGTTCAGAGAGCGGACCGTCCGACGATATCGGTGATATCTCATGGAACGTGCCGACAATCGTTCTCTCGTATCCGGCCAATATCCCCGGCCTTCCCGGACATAACTGGGCCAATGCCATCGCTATGGCAACACCCATCGCGCACAAAGGCGTCGTGGCCGGCGCCAAGGTGCAGGCGATGACGCTCTATGACCTGATGACCAAACCTGAGCTTATAGCTGCGGCAAAAGACTACTTCACCAACGTCCAGACCAAGACGGTAAAGTATAAGTCTCTTGTTCGGCCAGAGGATAAGCCCGCAACTTTTATGAACAAAGCCACCATGGAAAAGTGTCGGGCAGAAATGCAGAAGTATTATTACGATGCGTCGAAGTATTCCACCTACCTCGATCAGCTTGGCATCAAGTACCCAACCCTTACAAAGCCCACAGGCAAATAAGCCGGAACGACCAAGCCCTGCGGAAGTTATTTCGCGGGGCTTTATTCATAACGAAGCGATGTCATTGGTGTCACCCGTGAGGCTTCTCGCGCCGGGTAGTATCCGAACAGGATTCCCACGGCCGCAGAGACGCCAAATGAGACCAGAATCGCGAGCGGAGAGATACTGGTCGACCAGGCAACCATCCTGGTGATGGAACCGGAGGCAAGCACTCCAAACAGAATGCCGAGCGCTCCTCCCGTAAGGCTCAGTGTCACCGCTTCCATCAAGAACTGCAGCATTACCTCATTGGATCGTGCACCCACCGCGCGCCGGATACCGATCTCCTTCGTCCGTTCGGTTACGGAGAGCAGCATGATGTTCATGATGCCGATGCCGCCGACGATCAGCGAGACCGATGCGATGCTGGCCAGCAACGCCGTCATGGTACGGCTGGCCCGGTCGAGGGTCTTACCCAACTGTTCCAACGTCACCTTGTCGAGGTTGGTGACATTTCCAGTGATGGCACGCGCGATATCGGTTCGCATGCCTCCACGCGCCAGTGATTTGCGGGCCTGGCTGGAGACAACGAAGTCATCCGGATCTTCGTGCGCCAACCCATGACGCTGACGAAGGAGAGCGGCAATATTTTTCGTTACTCGTGTGACGTCGCCAGTAGAGATCGTGGATACCGTGATCGAGTCGAGTCCCCGCTTGCCAAGCAGATTCTGCCCTGTTGTTACCGGCGTATAGACGGCATCGAACTGATCGTCACCAACCGCTGCCGGCACCATCCAGTTACTGCTGCCAACGACTCCGACAACATGGAAACTTCCTCCCCGGATCGTGACATCCTTACCTACTGGATCCACGCTCCCGAAGAGCTTCTCCGCCACAATATTTCCCAGCACGATTGCGTTGGCAGCATTTGCGATCTCACTCTTTGAGAAGAATCGTCCCGCCGGAAAGGTCCATGCCCTCCGAATCGAAGGCAGATCCTTCCCTTCTCCATGGGTGCGTGTGTACCAGGTAGCATCACCGGCTTTCACGGTAGCGTTCTCTGTAATTCCGGGCGAAACAAACTGAACACCACTCAGATCGGCGATCGCATCCGCATCGGAGAGGTTGAGCTTATCAGAAGCTCCGAGCCCTGCTGCGTTTTCGCCACCGTGAGCGATATCCTGCTGCGGATTCGTTCCCGGCTGGTAGACCCTCATCAGGATTGCAGGAGACGATGACTGCCACGTCATCGTGCGAAAGTGGGCACGATAGCGGTCTGGAACATAGGCGGCTGGTTCCTCCGCTTCGCCTTGGCTCGTCCACTGCTGCTGCATCTTGTAATTGCCGGAGCTGACGACGATCACGTTCATACCTGCGGCACGAACCTGGTCTTGAATTGCAGCCTGCGCTCCGCTGCCCAGGGCGATCATGGTCAGCACGGTGGCTACACCGATCGTCATGCCGACCATCGTAAGAATCGTCTGCAGCTTATTCCGCTGCAGCGCCCGCCAGGCGATGGCCGTGCTCTTGCGGAGCGAGGTGAGGTCTGTCATGCCGTCTTACTCGAAGCGTAGGGCGTCGATGGGGTTCAGCTTCGACGCACGGCGGGCCGGGTAGAAGCCGAAAAAGACGCCAGTGGCCGCGGCAATCCCAAACGCCAGGGCAACGGCGGTTGGGGAGACCGTGGCATCCCACTGCAGCGTGCGCGTGATAGTGAATGAGGCAAGAAATCCAAGGATGATTCCAAGGACGCCTCCCGCCAAGCCGAGAGTCACGGCTTCTACGAGGAACTGCATCAGCACGTCGTAGGAGCGCGCCCCAACAGCGCGGCGGATGCCAATCTCCCGTGTCCGTTCCGTGACCGAGACAAGCATGATGTTCATGATGCCAATGCCGCCGACAATCAGTGAGATGGTGGCGATCGCAGCCAGCAGGGCTGTCATCGTCTGCCCGGCACGGTTCAGGGTGCCGGACATCTCCTGCATGTTCACCTGGTCCATTTGCGGCATGTTGGCGAGGATGAAGGCGGCAACCGAAGTATTCAGCCCCTTGGTCAGGGCTTCCGAGGCCTGTGTCTTGACGGTGAAGTCATCCGGCGTTCCGCCGCTCATGGTAGCGCCCTGCAGACCACCCAGACCCAGGCCGGCAGCGGTTGAGGGCTTGGGTGCCGATTCGAGCTTGTGCCGCGATCGCAGCACTGGAACGATGTCTTTGGCGACATCGGAGGCCTTACCAGCCTCTTCCGCTGAGACCATGATGTTCGACAGATAGTTGATGCCAAGCATCTTCTGCAGCTTGGTGTAAGGGATGACAGCCATCTGCGATTGCTCTTCGTCGCTGGTAGAGAAAACACCCTTCACCTTGAATTTTTCACCGTGGATCTCGATCTCTTCTCCAATGGGATTGGCATCGGCAAAGAGGTTATCCCGTAAGGTGGTGCCAATGACAACTACATTCTCGGCATCTTCCACGGCGCCCTTCTTGAAGAACTTTCCTTTTTCAAAATTCCAGTCGTACATCTCGGCGTAGTCCACACCGACGCCATAGACCTGGGTATAGGTCTTGTCGCTGCCGTATGCAACCCACCCGCGCATACGTGTCAGGGGAGAGACATAGCCGACGCCCTGCACCTGCGAGCGGATAGCCTCTGCGTCGTCAGCGATCAGCGTAGTCGCTGAGCCCAGGCCGGTTGCGATTTTGGACTCTTCTCCACCGCGCGTAAAGTTGCCCGCACGTACATTGATGAGGGTCGTGCCAGCGGACTTTACATCCTTGGAGACGGACTGCTGGGCGCCGGTGCCAAGAGCGAACATCGTCAACACAGCGGCGACGCCGATGGTCATGCCCAGCATGGCAAGGCCGGTACGCAGCTTGTTGGTTTTGAGAGCCTTGACCGCAATCTTGAAGCTTTTTCTGATCACCATTACTCAAACCTCAACGACGTTAACGGTGCGACACGCGATGCTTCCCGCGCGGGGTAGTAGCCGAAGAAGATGCCGACAGCCGCGGAGATACCGAACGACAGCAGGATTGATAGCGGCGAGATGCTGGTAGACCACTGCACGACATGCGAGATGGAGATTGCCGCTACGGTCCCAATCAGAATACCCAGCAGACCGCCAACGACACTGAGCGTGACTGACTCGTAGATGAACTGCATCAGAACTTCCTTTTCGCGCGCACCGACTGCGCGGCGGATGCCTATCTCGCGGGTGCGCTCCGTGACCGAGAGCATCATGATGTTCATGATGCCGATGCCGCCAACAATCAACGACACGGTCGCGATGCTGGCCAGTAGAGCGGTCATCGTCTTGCTGGATTTGTCGAGCGTCTTGCCGAGCTGATCGAGCGTAACCTTTTCCAGACCACCGACATTCCCGGTGACCGCCTGCGCGACGTCCGGACGAAGACCGCCTTTGAGGAGCGCCTTACTTGCCTGGCTGGTCACAGTGAAGTCGTCGGGATGATTGCTATCGATACCGTGGCGCGAGCGCAACACGGTTGTGATTGTCTTGGCGACGCGGGTTACATCTCCTGTCGACTCGGTGGTCACGGTAATGTCGTTGAGCTTGGAGAGGTTGAGCAGACTTTGCATGGTCGTTACCGGGAGATAGACCGCGTCAAACTGGTCATCCCCGGCTTCGGGTGTCACCATCCAGTTCGCGCTGGTGACTACGCCTACGACCTTGAACGGCTGCTTCCATAAGGTAACGGTCTCTCCGACTGGACTTTTATCTCCAAAGAGCTTTTCCGCAACGATGCTCCCCAGCACTACGACCTGGTCCTTATTCCGCTGCTGTCTTGCGCTGAAGAATCCGCCATGCGTGAACTTCCAGGACCTGCGGATCTCCGGCAGTGCACTGCCATCGCCATGTACTCGTGTGAACCAGCGCGTATCGCCGCTTGCGACATGCACGTTTTCGTGGACACCCTCGACCGCATACTGTACGCCTTTGATCTTGCGGACGGCTTCCGCGTCATCGAGAGTCAGCGTTGCCGCCGCACCCAGACCGGCCTCAGCGTCGCCAAGACGCTGGCGGGAGGTTGGGTGATCATGAACTGCGAACGGATCGTCTTCGGGATGGAACATTGCGAGCTGCAGATGTGGCTGCATCTCAACCTCCGGATTGTGGAGACGCCCCATCTCGATAGCATCGTCCGGCGGACGCTCCCGCTGGGCCTGATAGTTCCCTGCGGTGACCAGCAGCATATTCATACCGGCTGCCTTGACCTGATCCTGAATCGCCTTTTGCGCTCCACTGCCAAGCGCGATCATGGTCAGCACCGTGGCCACACCGATGGTCATACCCAACATGGTCAAGGCGGTCTGCATCCGGTTACGGCGCAGCGCCTTCCACGCAATCACGAGCGCGTTGGGGACAACCACTACAGCACTCCTTCTGCAGGAACCGGCAGGCTCTCCAGTTCTCCGCTGGCGTGACGCCGGCTGTCGTTCGCTACGTCGGAAAGGATGTTGCCATCCTTGAAGGTCATGATGCGTGAGCCGTAGGCGGCTACGTCCAACTCGTGGGTGATGAGCACGATGGTGATGCCGCGCTCACGCTGTAACGACTGGAAGATCTCCATCACTTCGATCGATGTTTTGCTGTCTAGGTTCCCGGTGGGCTCGTCCGCCAGCAGGATGGATGGATTGTTGAGGAGCGCGCGCGCAATAGCAACACGCTGCTGCTGACCGCCTGAAAGCTGATTGGTATGGTGGTCCCAACGCGATTCCAGTCCGACAGACTTCAGTGCCGCCATGGCTCGCTTTCGGCGTTCTGCCGCGGAAACGTTCCCGGTACCGTACAGCAGTGGGAGCTCTACATTTTCCAACGCCGACGTGCGGGTAAGCAGATTGAATCCCTGAAAGACAAAACCAATCTGCTTATTCCGGACGAGTGAGATCTCGTCATCGCTCAGACGGGAGACATCGCGGCCATCGAGAAAATATTGCCCGCTGGTCGGCTGATCGAGACAGCCGAGGATATGCATCAGTGTCGATTTGCCGGAACCGGACGGGCCAATGACGGAAACGAACTCACCCGGATAGACATCCAGCGAGATCGAGCGCAAAGCATGGACCTGATGCTCGCCGACGTGATAGGTCTTCGTCAGGCTACGAACGGAAATCACAGGATTCATGACGATGTCTCTTTCTGTGTATGGGCCTCCAGCAGCGCCGTAAAAGACGCTGCTGGAGGTCGTTGCGTTGGTTGAGACTTACTTCGATGCCGCGGAGGTCTTTGGCTTCGGTGGAACCGTCGTGATCTGAGAGTAGTAGTACATGCTGGCCGCGACCAGTTTCTCGGCTCCAGCCATACCGTTATCCCACTTGGAACCTTCCACCGCATAGTACTCGTTGGCTGCGTGAGCGCGTCCGCCCTGTCCACCGCGAGCGCCCATGCCCATCGGGATCGAGATGCTGCCGACCTTCTGACCGACCTCGCCATCGGCGAAGAGGTACGAGGGCCAGTAGCCGCCGGTCGCTTCCGCCTGCGAAACACCCAGCGGTTTGTCTTCACCGAGGAAGTTATAGTGCGATGCCATCATGAACGGGCCATTGCGGTCGGCGGTGACACCGAGCAATTCGCCCGCCTTCTTATGCGCGTTGGAGATATCGGTGTCGGGCGAGGATCCGCGTGACCACGGTACATCGCCGATCAGTTTGATCTCTACATCCTTGTAGCCATTCTTATCCAACTGGGCGCGGAGCTTCTTGATCAGATCCGGGCCGTTCATCTTCGGCACATAACGGAAGTTATGCTTCGAGGTGATCTTGTTAGGAAGAATGGCGCCGGCACCGCCGGCATACATATTGCCGCCCCAGATACCGTCGAGGTTGAAGCTGGTGCCGAAGCGGCCATCCTTCAGAACTTCGACCGGATCGTCAGACATATAGCGGGCAACCCCCTGATTCTTCGCCATCTGCTCCAGGTTCATGTTGGCGGCGCGCTTCTTGAGCTCGTCCATCTGCGCCGGGGTCGGCTTCTCCATGTTGTCGAAGAAGCCCTGGATCAGAGGCGTATTGCCATCGAGCGAGGTGAGTGAGGCCAGCATGTGGATGTGACGCCAGGCCGGTGAGTCGGTTGTACGCTTCATCACGCCGTGCACGTCGCTGACTGTCGGGCCTCGGCCCCACTTGGTGCCGCTGGTGGTGAGTTCCACATAGACGCAACCCTCAGAGGGGCCGCCGGCATACAGTGCATCCGCTTCCTTCAGCAGATCGGAGTGATCCTGGAAGAACTTGCGCAGACCGATATCCATGCGCTCTTCATCACCCTCGGCGATAAAGATCAGGTTCACGGGAAGCTTGCCATTTACCTGCTTGTACGCCATCAGAGCGTTCAGCTGCGCCATCTCCGGCCCTTTGGAATTAGTGGCTCCGCGGCCGATCATGACACGTGGAATATTCGGCAGACCGGCGTCTTTGCCAGGGATGATACGGCCCTCAAACGGAGGCGCGACCCACAGATCGGGCTGCGTCACAGGCATGGTGTCGTACTGCCAGTAGATCGCGACCGTCTTCGGCGCGCCCTCGTCGCACTTGGCATAGACGACCGGGTTTCCCGGAGAGCCGTACTCGGTGATGCCGACATCGATCACTCGAGTCGTCTGGCAGCCGAGCTTATCGAAGAAGCCCTTCACCATTTCAGCTGATTCGGGAATACCTTCGCCAGAGTTTGAGATGGAAGGCTGCTGAATCCATTTCTGCAGGTTCTCGACGTGATCGTCGATATGGGCGTCGATATAGTCGAATACTTTCTTCAGTTCGGGCGGAGCTTTGCTCTCATCAGGCGCCGAGTTACTAGTTCCATTCGGATTGATTCCCAGCTTTGGCTTGCCGGTCGCCGACGACGTCTTGGTTTCCTTCTTGTTGCACGCTATCGGTCCTGCAAGCAGACCGATCAAACACACAGCCATCAACCTGGATCGCATGATCTTCGAAAACTCCCTGGAAGCAAATAGAGGTGCGCCTGCCTCGCGGCGACGCAAGTGAAAATCGTTTAGAACATTTTCCCCGTTGCTGGGTATCCCTGAAGAGCGCACAACGGCGTTTTCATTGCGGAAAACGCCCATAGGATGCGGAAGCCCCTACACTACACCCACGAGGAAAACGCTCTATTGTTCTGGAGCGTGTACGACGGAACTACGGACTTCTAAAGTGTTGATCCGGCTATCTAAGCCTGGGATTCTTCTTGAAAGACCCGAACGACTGACACCTGTGCCTGCCATGACGGTAAAGATGGCATGGAAAAATAAGCAGCAGCAGAGCTGTTCTTGATGAAGCAAGCCTATGGTCAGAGGAGAAATCGTGTCAAGGAAAGTTCTTCTATCAAGAGAGTAGGTTTTTCAATCACTCGATGAGTCGCGGCGCCAATTTGTAAGCAGATGGTTTCTGCGCTATAGTCACAGCAAAATCACGATAAGTTCTCCCGTGAACCTCGCTCACAACGCCCAGCCCGGGCAATAGATTTACATTGCAGCGCCGATCCATTCATCCTTTCCGGGGTTTGTATGAGAGTCACTGTTGTCGCATTTCTTCTTAGCCTGGCAGTCTGTACCGCTTGGTCGCGAGCCGAGACGCTGAAGGGCGTTTCAGCCCTGCAGGGCGAAGCCGCACAGATGGATGGATATCTGAAAGCGACCTCCGCCGGCAGCCCACTTGAGCAGAAGCTCGACTTCTGGATGACATTGCCGAAGTCGCCAACGCCGATCAAGCAATATCAGGTTGAGATGACGCAGAAGCTCCATGTCGTCCTCGTCAGCGACGACTTTAAGACCTTTCTGCACATTCATCCGCAGATCTCACCTACCGGTCACTTCCTGATTACGCAGAAGTTTCCGCGTGCCGCGCTCTATCATGTCTATGCCGATGGAGAGCCCAATAAGCTGAATCACCAGGTCTTTCGGTTTGAGTTGCCCATCGGCCAGACAGCACCAGCCTCTCGCAAGCTTCCGTCGACAGGTATGGGAGTCCAGGTGGGTCCATACGAGGTAGACCTTTCCACGGTACGGCTACATGCCGGGCGGATGGAAATGATCGACGTCGAGATTCTGAAAGATGGTAAGCCAGCGAAGGACCTTCATCCCTACCTCGGAGTTCCGGCGCATGCGGTCTTTCTGAGTGACAGGGATCTGAGTTATGTTCATGTTCATCCAATGGCGATGGACGGCGACATGGATATGTCTAAACCGACGCCGGAGATGCCGGGCTCCGCATCATCTCCAGGTGAGATGATGCTGCACGTCGCCATTAAGGAAGCCGGAACCTATAAGCTCTGGCTACAGTTCCGCGGCGCGGGCAACCAGCTCTACATCGCCGAATTCACTATGCTTGCCAGTTAACAGGAGAGAAATCAGTCGTGAATCTGAAAACGTGTGTTCTTGGTCTCGCAATGACGGTGACTGCCTACGTGCCCATGGCGATGGCCCATGCCCATCCTAAGGTGATGTTGCCCGCAGCCGACTCGGCGGGCCCCGCTCCTGCGAAGGTCGTTGTTACTTTCTCGGAGCCTGTCGAAGCGAAGTTCAGCTCGCTGGCGCTGACGGACGAGAAGGGCACGACGGTCGGTACAGAGAAGTCGGCAGGTGTTGCGGGAGATCCCAAGACACTGACGCTTGCTGTGCCCAAGCTGACACCTGGCGATTACCTGGTGCATTGGGTCTCCGTTGCTCCGGATGGACATAAAATGCAAGGTGAGTACAAGTTCACGGTGAAGTAGACGTGCTTTCTGAAGGACAACTGCTGGCGTTGCATGTGCTGGCAAACGGTGTAGCCGATGTAGCCTTCAGCCTTAGCCTGGGGGCTCTCGCCGCATTTACCTGGAAGACGCTTCCTGCCGCGTATGACAGGAAGCTCTTTCTTTTAATCGGCCTGGCTGCCTTGCTGATAGCAGCCGCGCAACCGGTACAACTGGTTGTACTGACGGCCGGTATGACCGGAGCTGCCAGCGTTGCCGAACTCACGCCCCAGTTCCGCGATGTGCTCTCGACCCACGCCGGATGGATTCTGTTGCCACAGGCCCTTGCTGCTGCGTTAGCAGCTACGGCTGCGCTGATTCCCTCTCCAAGACGGTTGCGATTGACACTGGTCGCCGTGTCTCTCCTGGCACTCTCCGTCTTCCGGTCGGCATCCGGCCACGCAGCGTCTGACGGAAACTACTCTCTGCGAGAACTGGCACAGTGGATACATCTGGTCGCCACCGCTGTGTGGGCGGGCGGCGTCCTCGTGTCGGCCAGACTTCTTGCTTCGTTGCGGGATACAAGGCTGCAGCATGCCAACGGCGAGCGACTCTCCCTGCAGTCGACGACAGCGATCGTGCTCATCGTTCTGAGCGGTACCTGGAATACCTGGGTAGGAGTCGACGGCGACATTCAAGGTACCCTGCATACGCGATGGGTACTGCTGCTCGGTATCAAGCTGTCGTTTGTTCTGGCGGCACTCGCTCTTGGAGCAACAAACCGGCGTACCCTTCAACAGCAGCCTACGGAGCAAACCATGCGCCGGCTCAGCGTTACTCTGCGTGCGGAGGCTGCCCTGATGCTGGTCATTCTGCTGCTTTCGGCATGGCTCGCGAGCGTTTCCCCGGCAGCCTGAAACCATTCAGGTGGAACGGGGCGTCGTCTCTCCCTCAAAGAGCGAGAAGGTCTCAGCGAGCGGGATAGGCCGTCCGGTCAGGTATCCCTGTACGATGTCACAGCGCTCAGCGTCCAGGATGTCATATTGCGCCTTGGTCTCCACACCTTCGGCAGCCGACGTAATTCCAAGGGAGCTACACAGACCAGACACCGCGCGAATGATCGCCAGGCTGTAGTTGCTCTCCTCAAGGTCGCTTATGAAGCACTTGTCTATCTTGATCTTGTTGACTGGAAACTGCCGGATATAGCTGAGTGACGAATATCCAGTACCGAAGACGTCCAGCGAAATTGACACGCCCAGGGTCCGCAGCCCGCTCATCACGCTCAATGTATTCGCAACGTCGGAAATCATTACGCCTTCCGTTATCTCGATATCCAGCCGGGCGGGTGCAAGCCCGGTTTCGCTGAGGATCTCCCGGACGGCGGAGACAAGTTGCTTATTACGGAACTCGGTTGGCGATAGGTTGACGGCGACACTAACCGGTTGAGGCCAAGTCATCGCGTCACGGCAGGCGCGCCGCAGTACCCACTTACTCAGCTCGTTGATCAGCCCGCTTTCCTCGCATATCGCAATGAACTCGTTCGGCGGTACCAGGCCTCGACGCGGCGAACTCCAGCGTACCAGTGCCTCAAAGCCATAGAGTGTCCGATTGCGGAGATCGTACTGCGGCTGATAGTGAAGTTCAAATTCTTCATTGGCCAGTGCCTCGCGCAGTTCGGCCTCGAGCCGGCGCCTGTGCGTCAGAGTCTCATGTAATTCCGAGTGATAGACGCTGAACATGCCCCGACCGTTGTTCTTGGCGTCGTAGAGAGCCAGATCTGCGTTGCGGATCAGCTCTTCCGGATTGTTTTTCCCCTTCGTAATGAAGTCGATCCCCACGCTGGCGCCTATCAGGACGACGTGACCATCGACATGAAACGGCTTACTGAGAGCGGCGATAATGCGTTGCGCCAGTTTTTCTGCCTGATCCTTTTTATTGAGGCGGCGAGCGATGCAGGCGAATTCGTCTCCGCCTAAGCGA
>JABFXN010000074.1 GCA_013361705.1 Acidobacteriaceae bacterium | reverse complement strand
GGATATGAGTCCGCAGGAAAGAGCTGTGTGGCAGAAGCAGACGCTCCGCTTGACGCCTGGCGGCGCAGGCTTTTCCAGATTGGAGAAGGATTACGGCAAGGGACTGCAGCTTCTGATGATCACGGCCTGCTGCGTACTATTGGTTGCCTACGCCAACATTGCCAACCTGCTGCTCGCGCGCGCTCTCAGAAACCGGCAACAAACCGCGGTACGTGTAGCGCTGGGCGCATCGCGCGGGCGCCTGATGAGAAATGCGCTGATTGAAAGCGTCACATTATCTCTGATCGGCGGCGCGGCCGGCGTGGCTGTGGCCTGGTCGGGCGCGCGGCTGATTCTGTATCTCGCTTTCCATACGCTGGAGCAAAGCACCTGGATTCCGGTGCATGCCACGCCCTCAACGCTGATTCTGCTTTTCGCGCTTGGAGTCTCCTTACTCACCGGAGTGATCTTCGGCATCGCGCCCGCGTGGATGACCTCGCACGCCGAGCCGGTAGAGGCGATGCGGGGCGCCAACCGTGCGGTGGCAGGTGGCCGCCATTGGGCACAGAAAGCGCTGGTCATCGCGCAGGCTGCGATATCGGTGGTGCTGCTCAGCGCGGCCGCGATGCTGGGCGGCAGCCTGCGCAATCTGGGGCACCAGGACTTCGGATTCAATCCGGATGACCGCTATCTGGTCTCCATCAACAGCACGCTGATGTCGAAATATAAGCAGGAGCAGCTGGTTCCGCTCTTTCGTGAGATTCAAAACCGGCTCAGCGCAATTCCCGGCGTGCGCGCCGTCAGTTCCGCAACGTATGCGCCGATGTCTGGCAACCAGGTGGGCAACGACATTCGGATCCAGGGCAAACCGGAGCCCGACTCGAAAGACGATGTATCCGCCGACTGGACCCGCATCACGCCGGGGTTCTTCGATACGATCGGCGCCCGAATGCTGGCTGGCCGCACCATCGACGAAGATGACAACGGAAATACGCGGCACGTGGCTGTGATCAACGAGGCTTTTGCCAAGAAGTTTTTTGGAAACCAGAATCCCATCGGCCGGCAATTCGGTCCCGGTCCCATCAAAAATGCGGGAACGTATGAGATTGTCGGTGTCGTCCAGAACATCCATTACGTGAGGTGGGGCTTCGGAGATCCAGCCCGGGCCATGTACTACATCCCCGAAGCGCAGACCGTCCACTTCGATCAGCCGGATCTCCAGAGTGATGAGCTCCGGTCACACAACCTCAGCAACATCGTGATTTGGGCGCCCAGACATCCCGCGAACATCTTCATGCAGGTGAAGACGGCGCTGGCCGAAGTCGATCCGGATATCGTGATCAATGACATTCAGCGGTATTCAAAAGTCATTCAGGGGACCTTCGACCAGCAGAATATGATCGTCAGCCTCACCTGGCTCTTTGGCGCGGTTGGCCTGTTGCTGGCGATGATTGGACTCTACGGCGTCACCACATACGGCGTGGAACAACGTACAAGCGAGATTGGCGTGCGCATGGCGCTCGGGGCCGATCGCGGCTCAGTGGTCGCGATGGTGCTGCGCGGAGCATTCTGGCAGGTCGGCATCGGATTGGGAATCGGGATTCCGGCGGCCATTGGAGCGGGATATCTCATGACCAGCCAACTTTTCGGAGTCTCGCCCTGGAATCCGCTGCTCTTAGCAACTGCGACTGTCCTCCTTGGTTTGGCGACGTTGGTCGCCGCTGTGATCCCCGCGCGGAGGGCAGCAAGCATCGACCCGCTCCAGGCGCTCCGCACCGAATGATCACCTGTGGTGCGAGGATCGCTAGAACGTTTCATTACGGGACGATCTTCTTCGCCTCACGTTCCTTCATCCCGGATACGATGATGCAGCGGTCCACGATACCCTTCTCGTTCTTCTCAAAGCGGAAACTCGTGTCTCCAGTCAGCAATGTGAAGTATTGCTGCCGTGTCTCCGGGAAAAGTTCTACGGGTTCCGAAAGCGTGAAATGGTAGGTCGAACCCACGCTGTAGCTTCCTGCGAGGTAAAGATGGCCATCCCTGACGGTGACCGTCAGCTTATCCGGCTCCGGATCGGACTCGGCGTAGGTCCCTTCGAGGTGATCGAGTGCTTCGGGCGATAGCTCGACAAGCGTATGCCGGGCGGGATGGAAGTCCGGCCACGTGTATTCTCGGGCCACAGATCTGAGAATCTCAGTGATGAGCTTCTCGCCTTCCTGTCCGTTAGTCATGATGACGATGCCTTGCCCTGTATCGCGATATGCCTGCAACACGGAAACGAACCCGACATTCACGCCGAAGTGGTCGAATCGCGGTGTAGCGCCTGGCTTCTCTATCTCGAAGCCGAGCCCCCAGTTGTCTTTCTGTCGGCTCAGCATCTCATGTGCCATAGATTGCGAGAGGAGTTTGTGCGCACTGCCGGTGTATTCGTTCTGCACTTCGATGGCTGCAAGCGCGAGATCGGAAGGCGTCGTCCACAAGCCGCCCGCCGCCATCTCCGGAATAACGTGATAGCCGCCGGGCACAGGCTCGCCGTTGGCCTTATATCCATGCGCCGCCCCATCGCGGAGATCGGGCGGCAGCGGTTCTTCATAGGTGCTGTGCGACATTCCGATTGGCTTAAGCACGAGATCGTGCATGAGAACCGGGAAGCTCTTGCCGGTAACGTCCATCATCATCAGCTGCATAACCATGATGCCGCCGCCGGAGTAACTGTAAACCGATCCTGGAACGGACGTAACCTGAACGGCTGCCGACCTTGCCGGCTTAGCTCCGCTCAGAATCTGGACGATGGATGGGATTGGCTGCGTGGACTCATAGCCGCTAAATCCGTGGACATTCGTTCCTGCGGAGTGACTGAGAATTCTGCGCAGAGTGACCTTTTGATCCTTCGTGAATTCATTCTCAGGAAGCTTCCACGTGATGAGCTCATCATTAACGTTCTGGTCGAGCTTGAGTTTGCCCTTCTCCACGAGAGCGAGAGCGCCGAGGGCGGCGATAGGTTTACTGATGGAGCCGGCCTGGAAAAGAGTCTCGGGCGTAACCGGACGTCCCGTCTGCACATCGGCCATTCCATAGGCGCGTGTCCACACGACGTGACCATGGTCGAAGAAGGCGATGCTGACACCGGGTACGTGATAGTACTGCATCCTGTCCGCAAGCTTCATGGCGGGCACCGGTTGGCCTTCGATCACGACGGACGGCAAAAGACCGTTTTCAATGTGTGCGATTCGAGCCGGAGTGTCGGCAGAAGGCGCGAGCCGTTGTGCTCCGGACAGCGGCAAAGCAATTACGACAAGCGCCACTAACGGGAATATGCATTTTCTGCAAGACAAGAAGCTTTTCCGCATGGTCTCTCCACTCGAACTTCTATGGGAAAGAAGCATACACCACTCGAACTCCTATGGAAATGTCAAAGAATTGAGCGGGGCCTCGTACCGGCCAGATGCCGCGCTTCCGAAACGGCGGTCGGCATCAATATGGGATGAAGCCACTTTGGGCGCATATCGAAGCGGGTGAACCTGTGACACTTCCCGATAGCTCAGGATAGACGCGAAGTCATATGCGCCGTAGCAAAAGGTAATTGGGAGATTGAGTGAACTTGGGTTGGACAGAAAGGGAAATAATTCCTCTTCCCATTCTTAAAGTATCAGAGGGGTGGGGGCTTGCCGCAAGCGCCTGTTTTTCCTCAATATCATGCGAGTCATATCTGTTCGCAGGAGGAAGCATCAGACTATGTCAACCAACGAAAGCATGTTTCGCAAGCAGTACCTCCACGGTACCCGGGCCGATCTCTCGCACGGCGATCTGATTGTGCCTGGGTATTCGTCCAACTTCGGCGAAGGAAAGCCGCTATCGTGGGTGTACTGTACGGGCACGCTCGATGCGGCTATGTGGGGTGCTGAACTCGCCGTCGGCGATGGGCCGGAGAGAATTTACCTGGTCGAGCCGACGGGACCTATCGAAGACGACCCTAACTTAACCAACAAGAGGTTTCCCGGCAATCCAACTCTCTCTTACCGCTCGCGCGAGGCGCTGCGCGTTGTGGCGGAGGTAACGAACTGGCAGGGCCACTCGCCCGAGCAATTGCAACATATGAAGGATGGCCTCGCACGCCTCAAGGCGGAAGGAGCCGAGATCATCGATTGACCGTGCCGTCAGCCGCACGATCCAGTGCAAACGACACGCCCTCGCAAAACAGCCCTGGTGTTGCAGTGGGCATCTCAGAAGCTGAGGAAGCCACATGTTGATCGTTTTCGGAGCATCAGGTCACATCGGTAATGCATTAGTCACGCGCCTGTTAGACCAAGGCCAACAGGTTCTCGCTCTTACTCGCGACCCGCAGAAGGCAGAGCAGTTCCTGAAGCGGGGAGCGGAAGCGGGGATTGTTGACGTTCAAGATACAGACGGATTGCGTTCTGTTCTACGCAGAGGTAAGAGGGCCTTTGTCCTTAACCCTCCCGCCCCCATCTCAACTGACACTGATAAAGAGGAACGCCGAACTGCAGGAGCAATTCTCGAAGCGCTTCGGGCGAGCTCACTTGAGAAGATCGTTCTTCAATCTACCTATGGCGCGCAGGCCGGAGATCACATCGGAGACTTGAGCGTATTATTCGAACTCGAACAGGGGGTCCGGGGCCAATCGACGCCGACCTCAATACTGCGAGCCGCGTACTACATGAGTAACTGGGATCAGATGCTCACGTCTGCGAAACAGGGAAAGCTGCCGACGATGTTTCCTGCTGATTTTCGTCTTCCCATGGTGGCTCCACATGACATCGCGGTCATCGCAGCGGAATTGCTAACTGCGCCACCGGAACCATTTGCCGTTCACTACGTCGAGGGACCGAACGAGTACACACCATCCGACGTAGCGAACGCTTTCAGCGCAGCACTCCAGCGTAGCGTCGAAGTGGATGTGATCCCACGTGATAAATGGGAGCAGACATACCTTGGAATTGGATTCTCCCCAGAAGCGGCGATGTCCTATTGCCGAATGACGGCGGCAACGCTCGACGAAGGTCCCGATAGACCGCAGTCACCGCACAAAGGGCAAACCAGCCTGCAGGCTTACATTAGCGATCTCGTAACTCGTTCTGAAGCGAAGGGCAAATAAACAAAATGTCGGCTGAGTTGAAACCTGTGTTATCGCTGCGAGATCTTCTGACGAACGCTTTCAAGAATCTCGTCCGAAAACCGCGGATCCTTGACAGCCCTCGCCAGTACGACGCCGCCAAGTAAAGCTGCAGTTTGAAAGATCGCTTCTTTTCGGTCCACGCTGTTTGCAGAAAGAATTTCTTCCAGTCCCTGCTCGAATGCTGCTTTGATTTCAGGCGTGGAATGAGCCACCTCCTGAGCGAGGGAGACCATCGTGCAGCCATCGCCAGGATTGTCCCGATGCCGCGCGCTCAGGTAACGAGCGGCAAACGCTTTCAGGCCCTTCTTCGTCGCGCCGTGGCTCCGCACACGACCCGCTGAGATTGCTTGCCCGTACGCAACCGCGGCTTCCTGAAGCTCTTCTTTTGAGTTGAAGTGCGCATAAAACGCGCCGTGGGTCAGGCCTGCGGCCTTCATGACTTCGCTCACGGTTACGTTCTCAAATCCCCGTTCCCGGAACAATCGTGAAGCCTCTTTCACAATCCGCTCATGTTTGGCGGCGGTCTCTTCGGCGGGATAGCGCAAATTATTTCGCAACCTCCAACTATGATGATCATCATATCACATATATGACGGCCATCATGCATGGCCCTCTACAGGAGAAACTATGAAGCTCGCAGGGAAAAAGGCCATCATCACCGGGGGCAACAGCGGAATTGGACTTGCAACAGCCCGCCTTTTCATCGCTGAAGGCGCTGAGGTCGCCATTACCGGCCGTGACAGGCAGACACTGGATGAAGCGGTTGCGGAGCTCGGTCCCAGCGCCCGTGGCTACCGCGCAGACGTCACCGTCGCCAAGGACCGCAGGCGGTTGTTTACAGCTCTTGCTCAAGACTTCGGCAAGCTCGATATCGTCTTTGCCAATGCGGGCATCAGCGGCAGAACTCCTGTTGGCGCGACGGAAGAATCCACCTTCGAGAACATCATTCACACCAATCTCAATGGCGCTTTCTTCACGGTTAACTCAGCCGTTCCGTTGCTCAATGATGGCGCCAGCATCATCTTCAACGGCTCTGTACACAATTACCTTGGCCAGCCGGGCTACGCCGCCTATGCTGCTACCAAAGGCGGCCTTGTCTCTATGGCTCGCGCCATTGCAGCCGATCTCGCGCCGCGAAACATTCGCGTGAATGTAGTCGCACCCGGCGCGACGAAGACTCCGATCTGGAAACGCGGCGCCCGCGCATCTGCAACCACGGAGGAAACCGCAAAACTTACGAACTTCGTCTCTTCCGCGACCCCGCTGGGCCGATGGGGCGAAGCAGAAGAACAGGCCAAGGCTGCACTCTTTCTTGCATCTGACGACTCGTCTTATATCAACGCGATCGAACTGGTGGTGGATGGAGGATTAACGGGCGCACCCTTCGGAGCACCGGCGTTCCGCGTCTGAACGGTGAAGGCTGGAGCATTTCTCCTGCAGGTGCAGTGCGGGGTTTCTGCATGTAGGGGCGTTTTCCGCAATGAAAACGCCGCTGCACGCTCGTTCCGGGATACCAGCAGCGGGAGAAATGCTCTAACCAGCTTTCAATTCGCGTTCAGCGGTGTGACGGCGTCGATCACTGGCAGAGAGACGGTTGCCCGCGACGGTTTCAACGTAATTCCAAGTTGGTCGCGTAACGCTTCCAGCATGGAAGGCCCGGCCGGATCATCCGGTTTACGCATCTGCTGTGGAGGCGGCATCTCCATCGTGAAGTCCCATTGTCCTGTAAGCCCCGTTTGATCCACAACCCGGCGATCAATCTCACCTCGCATCTGCCCGGTCATTCCAACGAAGTTTGCGAACATCTCCATGGTTGTTCCGCGCGACGCGTTCAACCACATCCCACCTTCCGCCGGCCTGGCCATATATCCATAGCACAGGGGCGGATATGTGCCCTGCGATTCGTTTCCGCATGGAACGCCACGCTCATGCGGCACCAGTCGAGGCCCAGGCCTTCCCGGCTTTGCCAAACTCATCGCCAGTACCGGCACTTCTTTTTGCTCAAAGTGAATCTTCAGTCCGAACCGTTCCGCTAGCAGTGATTGCATCATCAACCGATACTGATCCTTTGTGAGATGCGGCGGAGCATTGGCCTGTATCTCGTATCGCTGTCCGCTCTTCACCCAGTCCGGAAGCCTGGCCAGCATGGCGCGCTCTTCTTCCGGTGTAAGCCACAATTTGTACGCAAACCGGATATACGTCGCCAATCCAAAATCCGCATGAAACCGGCCATTCGGGTCGGAAAACCAGTCATCGGCACTCAATGCAAAAGACGGCGGCTTAAACGGCCCATCGTCGGGTTTTATCGACGCCACCTCAAAGTTCATGCTTCCGCCGGCAGCCTTCTGCCACTCCGGCATAGTAGTTGCCTGTTGCGCCCACATTTGTCCGCATAGCCCGCATAGCAGGACACATCTCTTCCAGTTCATTCTCGGACGCCTCCCTGGTTCCACAGCTAGCGCACACTAAATCCTCGCCACCCCTATGTAGCATTCTGTATTCGGATGGTCAAGGATAATCGCCCTACTCGGGCTGGGGATTCTTCCAGGACATGTCGACAAATTCGATTTGAGCTTTGGTTTGCTTAAGGACACGGCTTTAAAAGCCGTCCCCTTAACCACCCCAGTCAGCAGAGCTGGCCGGGGACCCCGGAGCAAGACATTCGCACCTGCGGTGCGAAGAGCGCTCGCTGAAACACTAGAGCTCTTCAGGATCTATTTTGCGAACTTCAGACTCGCCACCCTAATGAAGCGCGTAGACATCGATCTCGCCCATCGGATTAGTGACGGTAGTAAGGTCGTGGCCGGTGGAGATGTAAACCTTGCCGTTGCCAACAACAGGCGAGGTGAACTTGATACCGTAGCCGGGAACGTCGGCGGCGTTCATTGAACTGCTGTAGAGTGTGTTCGCGAGGTTGCTGGCGTCGAAGGCGAAGAGGGTAGCGTTGGTGGGCGTCACCTTGCCGCGGTTCTGCAGAGGTTGGCCTTGATCGAGCACCCAGACGATACCATTCTGGCTTCCGTTAGCGGAGATGAAAGGTGTGGCCCCGTTGCTGTTCAGTGAGACATTGGGTGTGGTGATCGAACTCGGTGTAAGTGTTCCTGCGTAGTTGAACTGCCGGATACCGGCTGGAATGCCAGAGACAGTCGGTGTAACACCGACGTAGGCGGAGTTATTGTAGTAAGCCGCAGTGCCGAAGTCCTCGTAAGAGATGATGCTGGCCGAGTGGGTGCCTGTGCTATCGGTGCAGCTATCGGTGTATGGCGACACCAGGCCGCTGCTGAAGAAGAAGGTCTGGGTTGCGCCGGCATCGCTTGCCTGCTGCCGCCCAAGGTTGCCGGAGTCGAGCAGGTAGAGCTTCCCGGTCTTTCCAGCTATAAGGAGATGGCCGGTGCTGGGAATGAGCAGCAGGCCGCCGGAGGCAAGGTCGGCATCGCGGCAGTTCATGTACCGATAGCCAGCAGGTGTGAAGTAGTCTTCGAGCTTGAGGTCGCTGCTGAACTTCAGTACGGAGTCGCCATAGGCGGTCTGGCCGTCCCATGGACCATTCCCAGTGCCAATGTAGATGTTGCCGGAGCTGTCGGCCACGGGGCCGCCACCGCCCATCCAGACGCCGCCCGCGGCAGCGTAGGTGCCTTCGCCATTGAGGTTCGGGCTGGAGTTGAAGACGCCTACCTGCGCAAGGCTTGTGGCGTTGTAGGCAAGCAGCCAGCCGCTCTTGCAGCCGCCGAGGCCGATGTAGATATTGCCGTTGGCCAGCAGCAGTGCGGCGCGCTGAACACACGTCGTGTTGAGGCTAACAACTCCATTGACGGCTTCCTGACTGGTTCCCGGCACCGAGGCCTGGAGGGTGACGGGGCCGCCTAATTTCTGTTCGCCCGTGGTGATATCAAGTGCGTTGAGGCGGTAGCTCGCGCCCGTGTCTGAAACCTGCGTTGATACGACATAGAGCGTGTTGGTAGAAGGATCAATCACCGGCGTTGAGGTGACACCGAGATAGGGTGCGATGGCCCCTCCCGTCAACGGACGTTCACCAGGCTTGAGCAACGAGACCTTCCAGAGCGGCGCCACATTGGTGTCGGCATCGAGCGCGTAGACGGAGTCATTCTCCGTCGCGGCAAAGAGGACGTTATGTTTGGCGTCTTGTATGGTGAGGTCAGAGATGAGCAGCGGCTCGCCATACACATAGCCGTCGAGCAGATAGGAGAAGACTTTGCCGAAGGTCTGCGGGTTGACGTTGGCGGGCGTGAGCGAGGCTTCCTGGTCGTTGAGGCCGCTGCGATTCGCATCCATGTGCCACGTGGGGATGTTGACCCCGGTGCCCGGCGCAACGGAGACACTGAGGGGAACGATACCGGCAGATCCGTTGTAGCTGGCGGTCAGCGTAGTAGAACCCGCAGCGAGTGCCGTAGCGAGACCGGAGGAAGAGATGGACGCAACTGAGGTGTTCCCGGCAGTCCAGGTCGCCTGCGAGGTGATGTCCTGCGTTGTGCCGTTCGCCAGGGTTTGAATGGCGGTGAACTGTTGCGTGGCTCCCATGGGCAATGTGGCGGGACTGGGCGTGATGGCGATGTTGCTTACCTTCAGCGCAAGAGGTGCTGTCAAAGCGCCGCCGCAGTAGTCCCACGCCTCGACGACGGCATTATAGGAACCGACGGCGAGCGTGAGTGATGTGTCCAGCGAGCTCCCGTTGGTCTGGTACACAAGGGTGCTGTTGATGTAGATACCCATGGCAGCAATGCCTTCTGCGCAGGTGGTGCTACCGGCAGTGGCGACAAACTTCACAGGAGAAGTAACGGTGCCTCCGGCGGCGGGCGAGGTGACGGAGATACCGTTCAGGGTCGATCCGCTGGAGACGGTGATGTTGATGGGCGTGGTGGCTGCTCCACCGCAGTAGTCCCACTCCTGGACGACGGTGTTGTTGATGCCGGGTTTGAGTGCGATGGAGGTATTGAGCGAGCTGCCGTTCACCTGGTAGACGAGGGAATTGTTGGCGTAGACCCCCATGGCGGCGACTCCCTGGGAGCAGCTACCGGCGGCCGTAGCTGTGGCGACATACTGAACCGGAGAAGAGACCGTGCTTCCATTGGTGGGCGAGGTGACATTAACGCTGCCGTTCGAGGCTGTGACGTTGATGTTCACAACGCTGGTGTAGGCTCCGCCGCAATAGTCCCATGCTTGCACGACAGTGTTGTAGAAGCCGGGTTGCAGTGTGAGCCGGGTGTTCAAGGAACTGCCGGAGACTTCATAGGCGAGGGAGTTGTTAACATAGATGCCCATTGCGGCGATACCCGCGGCGCAGCTCGTGGAACCAGCGGTGGCGACGTAAGGAACGGGCGATGCCACGGTGCTTCCGTTGGTGGGTGAGGAAACGGAGACGCCGTTCAGGTTCGATCCGCTGGTGACTGTGATGTTGATAGGCGTGGTGGATGCGCCCCCGCAGTAATCCCACTCTTCGACGACGGTATAGTGCGTGCCAGGCTGTAAGGTGATGGCCTGGTTGATGGTGTTGCCGGCGACCTGATAAACGAGAGCATTGTCCACATAGATGCCCATCGCGGAGACGCCTGCCGAGCAGGTTGAAGACGAACCGCTGGCGACATACTGGACGGTCGTGCTGGAAGTCGTGGTGTTATTCGCAGGGCTGCTCACAGTAACTGTGGCAAAGGCTTGTGCGGCAATGGCCAGGAAGAACAGACAAAACGCGTCTATCAGACGGCGGATGCTGGAGGAGATTTTCATGACGCTTCTTTTGTGTGTCAGCGTGCGTGTTTCAGGTCCTTCAAAAGGGAGAAGCCAAACGCCCCCTAAGATGGGTGGCTACCCTCCAGGAGTTGCCTCCCGGGCGCGGATTCGACCTGTGCCGGGCAATGGGGGATGCCTTGCCGGTCCTCTATCTAGTGTTGTCGGGCACCGACGGATGTAAGCTGATTATTTTTGTTGCGCATAGCGCAAGCATTCGCACCAAAGGTGCGAACGTCGTGCTTAAGGGGACGGCTTTAAGCCGTCCCGTCCCGCACTGAAATACACGCGGCTTTAGCCGCTGAGGTACCGAGGCTATGCCCTCAGCGGCTAAAGCCGCACCTCAGTGGAGAGCCGTACGGCACGGCTAAAAGCCGTGCCCTTAAGCAAAACATCGCGCGTTGCGCGAACGCGTCGCCGAGCCTCCTTGCGACGAATTCCATTTGACGTCCCGTTGTTACTGTTTTACTCTAGGCATGTTTCGATAAGGCCTTATGGAAAACAGCAAGAACGAATCCCGCGATCTCTTTCCCGGTGCGCTGGAGATGATGATCCTGGAATCCCTCCGCCGCCAACCTGCGCACGGATACGCCCTGGTCCAGCACATCCAGCAGCGTTCCAACAACCTGCTTCAGGTGGAAGAGGGCTCGCTGTATCCTGCCCTGCAGCGCCTGCTCAAAGGTAAGCTCGTCAAGGCGGAGTGGACCGTATCGCCTTCGACCAACCGTCGCGTGCGCGTCTACCAGATCACCAAGAACGGTTTGCTTCACCTGGAGCGCGAGATTTCCAGCTTCGACCGC